>JAEEIV010000064.1 GCA_016281555.1 Lachnospiraceae bacterium
GCACGGAAAGGTCGTTCACGTTCGTTCCGGTCGGTCCGGTCATGACGAGCGAGCCGACGGCCTGCAGTGCATGATAAGAATCGTTGTTCTCCAATGCCTTCACGGGATCCACGCCAGCCTTCTTCATCGCACGCATCGTGTCGCCGTCCACGATGCCGCCCGCAGCATCCGTCGGTCCGTCCGTTCCGTCGGAACCGACCGAGAAGAAACAAACGTTATAGAAGCCGCCGATCTCCTTCGCGACGGCAAGCGCCATCTCCTGATTCCGTCCGCCGAGACCGTTCCCCTTCACGTGCACGACGGTTTCACCTCCGACGAGGAAGGCGATCTTAGAATTCGTATTTCGGAACGTCCGCGCGATCGCGGCAATGAATGCACCGGCCTCCCTCGCTTCGCAGCCGAGAGAATCCGTCAGGAGCACGGTCTGATAGCCGAGGGATTCGGCCGCCTCCTTCGCGCTCTCCAAGAGCATGGAGACGTCGCCGATCCGGTAAAACGAAACGTTGTTCAGTTTCTTCGGCGTGTCGTTCATCAGCATGTCGATCATGTCGCCGCGGGCGCCGATGTGGTATTTTTCCAGGATGGAAAACGCTTCCTGTCCCGTCGTCTCATCCGGATAGGTGGGACCGCTTCCGACCATCGAAAGGTCATTGCCGACGACGTCGGAAAGGATGACCGTATCGACGTGCGCCGGTGCCGCAAGGGCGGCGAACCTTCCGCCTTTTACGAAGGAAAGATGCTTCCGGACGGTGTTCA
Source organism: Lachnospiraceae bacterium (assembly GCA_016281555.1). Taxonomy (GTDB): domain Bacteria; phylum Bacillota; class Clostridia; order Lachnospirales; family Lachnospiraceae; genus UBA1267. The sequence continues at coordinate 757 of JAEEIV010000064.1, forward strand.
GTTCGTGAATGTCCGCACCGCTCTTCAACAGTGCGTCAATGATCTTCACGTAATCTTCCGGCGGGATCACGGGTTTCTCGAACAGCGACGAAGCGCCGCCGGACAAAAGCACGAGCACGTGGTCTTCCGGATCCAGATCCGAAACGAGATCGATCGCCTTGTCCGCCGCCAGGTACGAGTTTTCGTCCGGCAGGGGATGCCCCGCTTCGACGATCTCGAAATGCGGAAGCGGCGTTTTCGCGTGACCGTATTTCGTGATCACGAGACCGGCCGTGATCCTGTCCCGGATCACGTCTTCGGCCACTCTGGCCATCGTATAAGCTGCCTTGCCGATCGCAATGACGATGATCCGCCCTCCGCCGAGATTCGTTTCGAACAGGACCTGCCTCACGTTCTGCCCCGGCAGCACCTTCGAGATCGAATGCCGGATGATCTTGGACGCGTCTTCCCGTAAACTCATGCGTCTTTTCCTGCCTTTCTCTGCTTCATTTCCCTTGCATTCCGCAAGTTTGCCTCCGTCACTTCCCCGGTGCCGAGAAGCCTTGCGACTTCGTAAACGCTTTCTTCATCGGAAAGCTCCACCGCGGTCGTGACCGTTTCCTGGCCGTCCGTGTATTTTTCGATCCTGAAATGGCGGTCCGATAACGACACGATCTGCGGAAGGTGGCTGATCAGGATCACCTGATCCCGGGAAGAGATCTCCAACAGCCGCTCTCCGACGAGCGCCGCGGTCTTCCCGCTGATGCCGCTGTCCACTTCATCGAAGATCAGCGTCTTTTCCCCGCGTTCCGAGTTCCGTACGCCGATCGTCTTCACGGCCAGCATGATCCGGGAGAGTTCGCCGCCGGAAGCCACCTTGTAAAGCGGTTTCACGGGTTCGCCCGGATTCACGGAAATGAGGAACCGGACCGTGTCCGCGCCGTCAGTGGAATAGACGTTCGTTTCCTCCACCTCGACTTCGAATCTGACCTCGGCAAAGTTCAGCGCCTTCAGCGTTTCGACGAGCGCGGAGGAAAACGCCGCTCCGACCGTTTTACGTTTTTCCCGTAGCGCCCGCGCGGCCGAAAGAAGCGTTTCCTTGGCCGCCTCAAGCTCCGTCTTCAATTCTTCGGAATGCTCGTCCAACGCCTTCAGTTCCCGGTACTCTTTTCCGAGTTTTTCACCGGTTTTCAGTATCTCCTCTACGGAAGCCCCGTATTTCAGCTTTAAACGGCCGATTTCGTCGAGTCTTTCCTCGACCGCGGAGAGTTTTCCGTCTTCCTCTCCGATGGCGAAAAGGCGGCTTTTCAGCGCTTGTACGCCGTCATCGAGCAAACTCTCCACGTCCTCGAACAGCGAGACCGTCTCCGAAAGCGACGGATCGTATTTTTCGAGTTCCCGGAGCGTTCGGAGCACCCTGGCCGTCTTCTCTGAAGTCTCATCCGAAAGAACGGCGGAAGCTTCTTCCAGACCTTCCCGGATCAGCGACTCGTGGCTGTACTTCTCGTACGCCTGCTTCAGTTCCTCTTCTTCGCCCGCCCGGAGTTTCGCCTTTTCGATCTCTTCGACCTCAAATGCCAGAAAGTCCAGCGTGCGGCGGCGTTCCTCGTCATCGGTGCCGAGTTTCCGGATCTCTTCCTTCTTCGCCCGGTAGGCGCGGTACGCGTCCCGGCAGACGGCCTTGACGTCTTTTAATTCTTCGCGCCCGTACGCGTCCAGGATCTCAATGTAGTTTTCTTCGTCGAGCAGCGTTTGCTGCTCATTCTGCGCGTAGAGATCGATGAGCAGGGCAGCCGCGGCGCGGACCGTGGAGAGCGTCACGGTTTCTCCGTTGATCTTCGCAATGCTCTTCTTTTCCGTGAGGCGTCTCGAAAACCGGTATTCCCCGTCTTCCGGATAAACGTCCATCTCCTTCAGTTTCTCCGTGACTTCGGGGCCGGCGCCGGAAAACACGAGTTCCACGTAGGCGGATTCCGCCCCCGTCCGGATGAGTTCCTTATCGCTTCGCACCCCGAGACAGAGCAGAATGGATCCGAGCAGGATCGATTTTCCCGCGCCGGTCTCTCCGCTCAGCACGTTGAGTCCTTCCCCGAAGGAAAGCTCCGTGTCCCGGATGAGCGCCAGATTTTTCACGTGCAATGATGTCAGCAATGCCTTCTCCTTTGATCCCCGGCCCGATATCAGCCGAGCGTACGGTGAGATTCCTCCACCACGGCATCCACGTCGTAAGTGACGCCGCTGTCTTCCGGAAGTGCGCCGTTTCTTAAATACGCCAGATACTCAATGTTGCCTTCCGGACCTTTTACGGGCGAATAGGTCAGACCGAGCACACTGAATCCGATCGATTTCGCATATTCCGTGACCTTCCGGATCACTTCCGCATGAGTGGCCGCTTCCCGGACGACGCCCTTCTTCCCGACTTTCTCTCTCCCCGCCTCAAACTGCGGCTTGACGAGCGTCACGAGTTCCGCGTTTTCGGAAAGCAGCGCCTTCACGGGCTCCAGGATCTTCGTCAGGGAAATGAAACTGACGTCGACCGAAACGAAGTCAATGGGATCCGGCACTTCGTTCCTCGTCAGGTACCTGGCGTTCGTCTTTTCCAGATTCACGACCCTCGGATCGTTTCTCAGCTTCCAGTGCAGCTGTCCGTATCCGACGTCGACCGAATAGACTTTCTCCGCGCCGTTTTGCAGCATACAGTCCGTGAAGCCGCCTGTCGAGGCGCCGACGTCCATGCAGGTCTTTCCCGCAAGAGAGATCGGCCAGAGTTCCATCGCCTTCTCAAGTTTCAGCCCGCCGCGGCTGACGTAGCGGAGCGTTTCGCCCCGGACCTCGATCTTTGCGGTGTCGGAAAACTTCGTCCCCGGCTTGTCTTCCTTCTGCCCGTCCACGTATACCAGTCCTTCCATCACGGCGATCCTGGCGCGTTCACGGGAATCGAAAAAGCCCTGTTCAGTTAAGAGTACGTCAAGCCGTTCCTTCATCTTTCCAGTTCCGAGAGCACACGCTCTTTCAATGAGGCCGCATCGAGTCCGACGGATCTTTTCAGTTCCGGTACGCTCCCCTGCGGAATGAATCTGTCGGGAAGTCCGAGCGGCACGATCTTCGTATCATAAGTGCCGGCGCCGTTCATTGCGGCGATCCGCTCGCCCACGCCGCCGATCACGACGCCGTCCTCGACCGACAGAATGAGTCGGTGCGTTTCCATGAGTTTTCTGATCAATGCTTCGTCAAGCGGTTTCACAAACCGGAGGTTCACAACGGTGGGGGTGATCCCGCTTTCTTTCAGCAAGTCTGCGGCCTCCAGCGCCGCAGCGACCATGTCGCCGACGGCAATGAGGGCCACTTCATTGCCCTTTCTTAAAACCTCCGCTTTTCCGTATTCCACCGGCGTTTCCATCTCTTCCGGAAACTTCGCGATACATCCTTTCGGATAACGCACGGCGGAAGGCCCGTCCAATTTGACGGCAAACTCCAGCATCGACTTCAGTTCCGCTCCGGATTTCGCGGCCATGACGGTGATGTTCGGGATCGGCGAAAGATAGGCAATGTCAAACGCACCCTGATGCGTTTCTCCGTCCTGTCCGACGAGACCGGCGCGGTCGATCGCAAAGACGACCGGCAGACGCTGCATGCAGACGTCGTGAACGATCTGATCGTACGAACGCTGCAGAAAGGAAGAAAAAACGGCGACGACGGGGTGCATGCCGGCCTTCGCCAGCCCGGCCGCAAACGTGACCGCATGCTGTTCGGCGATCCCGACGTCAAAGAAGCGGTTCGGATACGCTTTCGAGAACTTCAGCAATCCGACGCTATTCCCCATCGCCGCGGTGATCGCGACAAATTTAGGATCCTTCGAGGCTTCTTCCAATGCGAACTCGCCGAAAACGTCGGAATACGTCTTTCCGCATTTCTTTTTTTCTTCTCCGGTCACCGGATCGAACGGGCCGATGCCGTGGAACTTCATCGGCATCTCTTCCGCGGGACGGTAGCCCTTGCCCTTCTTCGTCATGACGTGGATCAGCACCGGCTGGTCCAAGTCTTTTGCGCGTTTCAGGAGTTTCTCCATGGCCGGTATGTCATGACCGTCGACCGGACCCAGATAAGTGATCCCGAGATTCTCGAACAGCATGCCGCCGGGGACGACGAGTTCCTTGACGGAGTCCATCGCATTGCCGATGAAGTCAATGATCCGGTTGCCGAAGGAAGAGCCGCTGAGCGAACGTTTCACGCCCTTCTTCACGCGGTTATAGCCTTTTCCGGAACGTATCGTCGCGAGGTAATTCCGGAAGCCGCCGACGTTGCCGGAAATGGACATGTTATTGTCGTTCAGAATGATGATGAAATTGGAGCGAAGGAGCGCCGCGTTGTTCAGCGCTTCGTAGGCCTCGCCGCCGGTCATGGACCCGTCGCCGATGACGCTGACGACGTAATGATCGCCGTGCTCGAGTTCGCGCGCCCGGACCATGCCGATGCCCGCTGAGACGGACGTGGACGAATGACCGGTGTCAAAGCAGTCGTACTCGGATTCGGCGCATTTCGGGAAGCCTGACATCCCGCCGAATTCGCGGAGATGGTCAAACCCTTCTTTCCGTCCGGTCAGAAGCTTATAAGTATACGCCTGATGTCCGACGTCGAAAATGATCTTGTCCTTCGGAAAATCAAAAGTCCGGACGAGGGCGATCGTGAGTTCCACCGAGCCCAGGTTGCTGCTCAAATGACCGCCGGTCTTGCTGACTTTTTTGATGAGAAAACGACGAATGGAAGCAGCCGCTTTTTTCAGCCCCTTCCGGTCCAGTTTACGAAGTCGTTCCACTTCCGGTGTCATCTTCGTCACTTTTTCCTCTCCACAAGATAGAGAATGAGTTTTTCCATGAACGGATTCGTCCCCGGCAGCGAATGATAGAGTTCGATCGCTTCTTTCGTCCGCTCTTCCACTTCCGCCGCCGCTTTCTCCATGCCGTACAGCGTCACGTACGTCGTTTTGACGTTCTTTTCATCGGAGTGGACCGGTTTTCCGAGTTCCTCCGTCGTGGAAATGACGTCCAGCATGTCGTCGCGGATCTGGAAGGCGATCCCGACGTTTCTCGCGACGAGTTCCACCGTTTTCACGTCTTCCTGCGAGGCGTCGGCCAGGATCGCGCCGATCATCATGGACGCTTCGAGCAATGCGCCGGTCTTCAGCCGGTAAATGAAATCCAGTTCTTCTCCGGACAGTGCTTTCCCCGTCTTTTCGACGTCAAGCGTCTGCCCGCCGATCATTCCGTAGATCCCGGTCTTGTTCATGAGCACGCGGATCGCTTCACCGACGTTCTTCAGAGAAGGCGTTAGCAAAAAAGCCTTCGACGCCGTTTCGACGGAAAACATCATGAGAGCGTCACCCGCAAGCACGCCCATGTCTTCCCCGTATCTCGCCCAGGTAGACGGCAGTCCTCTCCGGAGCGTGTCATTGTCCATGCAGGGCAGGTCGTCGTGGATCAGCGAACTGGTATGGATCATTTCAATGGCTGCCATGAACGGCTCGACCACGCGGCCGTTTCCGTCAAAAAGACGGTAAGTCTCCTGCATCAGCATCGGACGCAGACGCTTGCCGCCCGCGTAAACGCTGTAATTCATCGCCGAAAGAACGGTCTTCTGAAGTCCTTCTTCTTTCGGGAGGTACTTCTCCACGATCTCATTGACCGCTTCCGTACGGAGTTTTAATTCATCTTCAAACGTCATACCGTCTCCGTTCCTTCCGTCAGGATGCGGATCTTCTTTTCCGCCTCGCCGAGGTATTCATTGGATTCCCGGATGAGCGCAACGCCGCGTTCAAACGCCTTCAGGCTCTCTTCCAGCGTCAGTTCTCCGGATTCCATCGATTTCGTGATCCGTTCCAGTTCCGCCAGGTTTTCTTCGATCGAAGATTTCTTTTCTTCACTCATGACTCGATTCCTTTCACCGACTGTACAATGGTTTCGATCAGGCCGTCGGAAAGATTCACGTAAAGATCCTCTCCCGGAGCGACGTCCTTCACGCTTTTCAGCGCTCCTTTTTCGGTACTGACGTACCCGTATCCGTTCTTCAGTTTTTCAAGCGGGGAGGCACCCTGGAGTCTCGCAGCCATCAGCGCAGTTTTCTCGCGTCTCTCCCGGTATACTTCCGATACTGCTTTGTTCAGTTTCGGAAGTCCGTCCGTGACGTTCCTTTTCAGATCCCGGACCTTTTCCGAAATCAGTCTCAATAACGTCTCATAGAAATCCGACAGTTTCAGAAGTTCCTCCCGGACCTTGTTCTTCGGGTGCACCGCTTTCAGTTTCGAAGCGCGGACCTCGACGTCCTTTCGAAGATGTCCGATGCGGTCCGACAATGCCTTCCTCTCCGAATCAAGATGACCCTTCAAGAGACTGCGGAACGCGGTCAGATCAAAAGCAGCGATCTCCGCGGCCTGGGAAGGCGTCGCCGCGCGGTAATCCGCAACGAAATCCGCGATCGTAAAGTCCACTTCGTGGCCGACTGCGGAAATCACCGGCGTTTCCGCATCGAAAATGGCGCGCGCGACTTCTTCGTCATTGAAGCAGTAGAGGTCGTCGTAGGAGCCGCCGCCGCGCCCGACGATCATGACGTCCGGATGCACGGCATCCAGTTTCTGAATGGCCCGGACAATGCTTTTCGGCGCCTCCGGTCCCTGCACGACGGCCGGGGAAAGGATGAGCTGCACGTAAGGATTCCGCTGTCCGGTCACACGAATGACGTCCTGCAATGCAGCGCCGGAAGAAGCAGTCACGATACCGATCGTCATGGCATATTTCGGGATCGGCTTCTTGTACGCCGGGTCGAACATGCCCATTTCTTCCAGTTTCGCCTTCAGCTTCAGGAATTCCCGGTACCGTTCGCCCTCTCCGTCCTCTTCGATCGTCCTCGCGTAAAGCTGATACTTCCCGCCCTGAACGTAAAGTTCGATGCTCCCCGTCACGACCACTTTCATGCCTTCCCGCGGAGCCGTTTTCAGCCCCTTCAGGCGGGCGCTCTGGAACATGACGACGGGGATCGTCGATTCCGCGTCCCGGAGATTGAAATACAGGTGCCCGCTCGGATGATCCTTCCATCCGGAAATCTCACCCCGAACCGACACCTGATTCAAAAGATAATCCTGATCAAACAGGTTTTTAATGTATTTGCTGATCTCCCGGACCGAATAGATCTGATTCATGCTTCCTCTTTGACAAACTTCGCCAGCACGCCGTTCACGAATTTCGGGGAATCCGCTCCGCCGAACTCTTTCGCAAGTTCCACGGCTTCGTCGATCGCGACCTTCGTCGGCGTTTCGGGATCGTAGCGCATCTCGTAAATCGCGAGACGGATAAGCGTTAAGTCGACCTTGTTCATCCGGGCGGTCGTCCATCCTTCCGTCTTCTCATTGATCTCACGGTCGATCTCCGGGATCTTTTGAAAAGCGTCCGTGACCCGCTGAAGCAGGAATTCCCGGTCTTCCGCCGTAAGTTCCTGCCAGGAGAGGAAAACCTTTACCTGCTCTTCCCGCTCCTCTTCCGGATAAAACTCATATTCAAACAGCAGTTTCATGGAAAACAGCCGTAACGTCTTCCGATTCAGACTCATGCTTCCACCCCTGTCACCACGAGGTCGACCGACGTCACTTCATTGCCGGTCATGATCTCAACGGAGTTCTTCACTTTTTCCTGCATGGAACGCGCCACCTCCGGCACGCCGACCGTTCCGTCCAGAACGACCGCCAGTTTGACCGAAATCTTTCCGTCCTGCAATGATACGCGAACGGCACGGTTCAGATTTTTGCAATCGGAATGCGTGATCTCATCGTGACTGATCCCGCCCGAGAGACATTTCACCCCGCGGATCTCCGTCGCGGCAAGTCCCGCGATGGCTGCGATCACGTTTTCGTTCATCTGGACCGTTCCGAACTTTTCCTTGACTGTTTCGTCCTTCATCTTTTCCTCCGTCATTCCTCGTCTTTTCCTTCCAGCTGCCGGATCGCCTCGTTCAATGCCAGCATCCGTTCGTCCAGCGCATGGATCATTTTCGCGCACTCCGAAAGCTCGTCCTTGATGTATTCGTGTGCGGCGCCTTCAAATTTGTAGTAGATCTTGTGTTCCAGCGATGCCCAGAAATCCATCGCAATGGTCCGGATCTGGATCTCCACGCGGACGTCCACGGGACCTCTCGCGATGAAGACCGGGATCGACACGATCATGTGGTAACTCTTATAGCCGTTCGCCTTCGGATTCGCAATGTAATCCTTGATGAGCAGCACCTTCACGTCGTCCTGCTCGCTCAGCATGTCCGCGATCTTGTAAATATCCGACGTAAAACTGCAGACGATCCGGACGCCGGCAATGTCGTTCAGAAACCGGAGCGCGTTCGCGATCGAAACGTCCCGGCCTTCCCGGCGGAGTTTTCTCGCAATGCTCTTTTCCGTCTTGATTCGGCTCGTCACGTGTTCGATCGGGTCGTATTGATGGATCTTCCGGAACTCTTCCTCCAGGATCTCGATCTTCGTATTCATTTTTTTCAGCGCCGAGCCGTACAGAAACAGGATCGTCTCCAGATCTTTTTTCTCGTCGCCGGTGATGAGATCGAAAGGATTCATGCTTCCTCGTAATCAAAGGCGCTCCGGATCTCCCGGATGCTCTTGCAGATATCAGAGACCGCAACGTGTCTCGGATCGACTTTGTACGTATTCAGCGCTTCGAGCGAGTCGAAACGGCTGATGAGGATCGCATCGTATTCGCTTCCCGGAACGGCCGAACGGTGGACTTCCTGCGTCTTGATCTCCGGGATCACGCCGAACAAGCCCTTAAGACCGGTCAGAAACCGCTCCTGTTCCGCTTCCGTACCGGGTTTGAATTTCCACATCACAACATGAGTAATCATTGGTCCCTCCCTGGTTCCTTTCGGAACCCGCTTGCTCTTCCCGTGATGGCAGAGCCTACTTTCCTAAGTATTGGAATTATATCATAATTCCACCCGTTTTACAATTCCTTTTCCCTGTTTTTCAATGAAAAGCCCGCGGGACCGGAAAACCGTCTCCGGACCCGCGGGAAAATAAACGGACAAGCGCCGCTCACTTTTTGTTCTTTTCGTAGAGATACCTGAGTCCCTTCATCAGAAGGTCCCCGTCATAAACGATCTCCCGCTTGCAGTGCTGCACCACGCCGTTCGCAAGGCCGCCCGTGGCAATGACCTTGCAGGGATATCCGAGTTCCTCTTCCATCCGGTCCGCAAGACCGTCGATCAATGAGGCTGTGCCGTAGACGGCGCCGCTTCTCATGCAGTCCACGGTATTCGATCCGACGACCTTCGACGGCGCCTGGATCGAGATCTCAGGCAGGAGGCTCGTTCCGGAAGCCAGCGCGGCGTAGGAAAGTTTGATGCCCGGGTAGATGACGCCGCCCCGGAAAGCGCCGTTCTTGTCCAGGACTACCATAGTCATGGCCGTTCCGAGGTCGATGACGATTGCCGGAGCGCCGTATTCATTGAGCGCCGCGACCGAACCGACGACGAGGTCCGCCGCCACCGTGCCGGGATCGTCGATCTTGATGTTGAGCCCCGTCTTCATGCCGGGACCGACCACCATCGGGTCTTCTCCGAACATGGTCCGAAATGCTCTCGTCAGTGCCTCGGTGACCGGGGGCACGACCGACGACAGGATCACGCCTTCGATCTTCTTCAGATCCAGCTTGTAGAACTCGAGCAGCTGGCTGATTTTGATCACGTATTCAGCTTCCGTTTCCCGCGTGTCCGTACGTAACCGGATGAAATGGGTGATCTTTTCCCCGTCAATACATCCGAGAACGATGTTTGTGTTACCGACGTCAATGGCAAGGATCATGATTAGGCTCTCCTTCTGGATTTTGCGATACGAATGATCTGAACGATGGTCGGGCTCAGCAGGATATTCACTCCGAGTTCGATCAGGAAGTTGATTCCGGCAAGTCCGAGGATCATATAGGCACCGGCATTTTCAAACCCGGCGCCGGCCGCCCACCCCTTGATGGTTTCCATAAAGAACAGAACGCATCCGATCAAGAATACGCCGGTATTCAGCACCGGGCAGACGATCGCAGCAAGCAGCACGGCCACAAAAGGCTGTTTCTTGGCGACCAGCCGGTACACAAGCGCAGCACCGACACCGGCCGCCACGCCCTTCACGATCACGGTCGCGATCGTACCGGGGGCATTGACCGCAAGAAACGGCGCCGCATCACCGGAAAGCAGCACGACCACGCCGAACACGAGTCCGAGCCAGGCCCCTGCCCAAACGCCGTAAAGCGCGGCTCCGACCACGATCGGTACCAGTACGAAAGACAAAGAAAACGTTCCGAATCTCAAAAAGAACATTCCGACCAGCTGCAAAACGATGACGATCGCTGTCAGAATTCCCACTCCCGTAAGACTCCGAACGTCCAAACCTTTTTTCATATTCAGTTTTCCTCCTTAGCTGTCGCTCCGGTCAGGCCGGATGTAACGCCAAGGCGATTTTACGACGAAGGCACGGAAAAGTCAAGCATTTCCGTGCCATGTCGTCTCTGATCATTTATAACTGTGCACCCCGGGCAGGAACGTATTCACGCCGATATAAGTAAAGATCACGGCAATGAATCCGACGGTCGCAAAGATGGCGGCCGGTTTTCCTTTCCACTTGGCGAAGATGCGAAGGTGCAGATAGACCGCATAGATGAGCCATGTCACCAGGGACCAGGTCTCCTTCGGGTCCCACGACCAGTAGCTTCCCCATGCCTGTTCCGCCCAGATCGCGCCGGAGACGATGGTGAAGGAAAGGAACAACAAACCGAGGCAAACGCTCCTGTAACTGATGACGTCCAGTTTTGCCGCAGGCGGAATGTGACGGTCAAGGAATCCCTTTGCCTTCATCTTATCCCGGAGAAGAAAGATGAGGGAAAGCACGAAGGCCACGCCGAACGCACCGTAAGCGATGATCGCGGAAGCGACGTGCAGCCCGAGCCAGCCGCTTTTCAGCGCCGGCATCAGTTCTTTCACTTCCTTGCTCTGCATTGCCGCGTATCCGATGATGAGGATTATGACGGGTGACGCAAAAGCGCCGAGCAGATGAAAGCGGAATTTCAGAATGAAGATCAGGGAAACGAGCGAGAGCCCCCAGGCGAACGCGGTGGCAAACTCATACTGATTCGTCAAAGGCAGCCGACCGGCGCCGATGCCCCTGCTGATAATCGCAAGGGTATGAAGAACGAGTGCAACGATCTGTACGATCAACGCGATCCTCGAAATCGTCTCTTTTTTGAGGATCATGTAGAGCACGTACAAGAGCATCGTGACCACATAAAGGATCAGCACCGAAGTGAACAAATACTGCTCGATTGCCAAAAACACCATTTCTGCCCCTTTCACTCTTCGCTTTCCGCCGGTTTTCCGGCCGCGATCTCCAACCGCTCTTTGAATATGACGCTGCCCTTTCCGGACCTGCCGTACACGGTCCACGTTCCGTCGTCCTCACGGACCGCAGCCAGGTTTTCCTGCTGCAGATAAAACGCGAGGACCAGGCCGATCAGAATGATGAGACCGCCCATGAGCGCCATCCATGTAAATGAATCCTTCTTGACCTGAAGCAGGGTATAGTTTTCAGGATCGGAAAACGTGATGACGTAATCGTCCACCCGGATCTCCTCCCCTTCCTTCAGAACGTTCATTCCGAGAAGGTCTTCCCCGTAATACAGTGAGTATAGATATGCCGGATTATCCATTTTTCCGGATGCCGTCTTCGGTCCTTCGCTTGTCATGAAGAGATCGGGATAAAACGCCTGCAGAAACACGGTCAGCATCGGTTTCTCTTCGATGCGGACGCCTTCTCCCGCTGCGATCACGTTCTCCTGAAGCAACGCGTCCTCTTTCACGACCTTCACGGTCGCTGCATATCCGGTCGAATTCTGATAGAACCGGTAGCCGTAAAGATCCGCCGGATGATTTACTGTCACTTCCGATGAAGCCCTGTTTTCCGGATCTTTTGCAGAATAAACCGTGATTCTTGACCGGTACTCCGATACCGTATCGTCGTCCCGGAGTTCCACCTGAAAGTCATTGATCTCCAGGAAAAGGCCCGTATCTCCGACGGTTTTGGTCTCTCCTGCCACGCCGTATACCGTATACTCGCGGTGTGTCAATTGTCCCAGAACAAACCCGACAATGAGCAGAAGTATTCCGAGATGACAGATCCACGCGCCGAAGAGGCCGGCGCGGTTTTTTGAAGCGAAAAGGCGCTTTTCTCCGTCTTCGGTCTCGTCTGCCGCAGGTTTCGGAAAATGCATTTTCTCAAAAACGTCTTCCGGATCCTCGACTCCGGAGATCTTCAGATACCCTTCGAACCGTTCCGGCGCCTTTCCCGCTCTTCTGATTTTGTCAATGATCGGACGGATTCTCGTCAGATTGCAGAGAATCAGATTCAGGCACAGCACTCCGGCAATGACAAGAAACCAGACACTGTGGAATACGTCGTCCAGGTGAAGCGCGATGATGGCCGCGGCCACGCGCTCCGAATAATGCTCCGTATACCATGACAGTGTCTGGTTCTGTGTGATGAAGCTCCCGAATACACAGGAAATGATGAGGATCACCAGCAGAATGACGGCGAACTTCATTGAAGAAAAGAACTTCCAAAACTTCTTCATGTGTACGAAAACCGATTATTTGAGTCCGAGGGCGGCCATGCCTTCCGTGATCTTCTGGTCCGCGGTGTCGAGACAGCGGAACGAAAGATCCGAGTTGTGCGCGCCTTCCGAATTCTCCACGTAGCAGAAATCGAAGAACCACTGAGCTTCCCGGTAGATTTTCCGGACCGCATTCAAAGCGTCCTCGTTCAGTTTCTTCTCGGCGTTGGCCTTCGCCAAGGCATCCTTGAACTCCGAAAGCCGGTTTCCGACCTCCGTTTCACGGGCCGTGACGCGCGCCTGAAGCTTGTGCACGAAATCGGTCATATCAACGTCTTCATGACATTGCACGCAGGTAGAAAGGAGCGTCGGATCGTCGAGCGGACTGACGAGTTCGTGGCTGTGATAGACTTCGCCCTGCTCGTTCATCTCGATCGGCATGTGACAGTCGGCGCAATTCATTTTTTCCGCCGCATGCTTACCCGTGAGGAACGTTTCCATTTCCGGATGCTGTGCCTTCAGCATTTTCGCGCCCGTGCTTTCCTGCGTCCAATCAGAGAAGCCGACCGTACCGTCCGGCAGCGTCATTTCGTCATAGTACTTCAGGATCGCTTCCGGACTCATGGACTCCACGTCCTGATAGGGCATCATGGTTTCCTTGTCCGAAGGAGTGAAATAGTACTCGATATGGCATTGGCCGCAGGACAGGACCGCATCGTTTATCGATGCCAGCGCCTCGTCTCTCAGAGCCTTGGTGACATAGGAATGCGTGACGACCAGTTTACCTTCGTCTCCCGCTTCATTGCCGTGGCAGCTGTAGCAACTCACGTTCTCTTCCATTTTGGCATACGCCTCTTCGAACGACATCGTGTAGGCGCTGACGCCGATATCGTTCACGAGTTTCGCGAAGTTCGGCGTCTTGCAGGTGAGACAGTTCGCCATCGGATGAGGACGCTGCGTCTTTTCCACGTCCGTCAGACAATACTCATGTCCCCGGGCACTGCCGTAATCTTTCGCAAATCCGTAGCCTTGGTAAATGTTTACAAGATACGGATCCTGTTCGAGATAGTCGGTCACGTAGCTGTTTTTGGAATTGTCAAGCATCGTGGTCACGATGTCGGGAAACGCTTCTTTCCAGTCCGAAGAATTCACCGTGCCGTCTTTTCCGGAAGCCGAAGGCGTTTCCACCTGCTGCTTTACGATGTCATCCCGGGTCAGAGGACCGAGTGCGCCCCGGTTTTTCAGGTGATACATCAGGTCTTTTCCGGTCAGGATGCCCGCGACCAAGAGCACCGCGGCCACGATGAGGACCACGGAAACGACCGTTTTGATGAGACTCTTCTTTTTATCCATGCATGTCCCCCTTTCCGCTTATCCGGTGATGACTTTCACCGGACAGGCCGACGCGCATTCGCCGCACTGGACACAATTCTCGTAATTGACGTGTGCAAGGTTGCCCGAAACGGTGATGGCTTCGGAAGGGCACTTCTTTGCACAGATCCCGCATCCGATACACCCTGCGGAACAGACCTTTTTCACGGTCAGACCCATATCGTGATTCGAGCATTGCACGATGACCTTCTTGCTTTCGGGAACGAGTTCAATGAGTCCCTTAGGGCAGGTCCTGACGCAGAGCCCGCAACCGACGCATTTCATACGGTTCACCACCGCGACGCCGTCTTTTACGGTGATCGCATGTTCCGGACATATCGAAACGCAGGAACCGAACCCGAGGCAGCCGTAGTCGCATTCCGTCGTGCGGATCCCGTTGAGCGCAGCCGAACGGCAGTCTTTCACGCCGACGTAATTGCCCTGATTTCTGGTCACTTCGCACGTACCCTTGCAGCGAACGAACGCAGTCTTCCGTTCGACCGCTTCCGCATCCGTTCCCATGACGGCCGCGATTTTTTCCGCCACCGGCGATCCGCCGACGGGACACCCGTTCACGGGCGCCTCTCCCTTCGCGATCGCCTCCGCCATCGCGTCACAGCCGGCAAAGCCGCAGGCGCCGCAATTGTTCCCGGGCAGCAATTCCCGGATCTCACTCTCCCGTTCGTCTTTCTCCACGTGAAACTTTTTTCCGGTCACGAGAAGTCCGATGCCGACGATGAGACCGATTCCGGTGAATACCAAGGTGGTAATAAGGATCGTATCCATCTTTCACCTCCTTAGAACGCGAGATCCGCGAAGCCCATGAATGCAATGGACATGAGCGCTGCCGCGATGAGAACGATCGGAGCCCCGCGAAGCGGCGCCGGAAGGTCTTCTTCCTTGATGCGGGACCGGATGCCTGCAAGCAGAACGATCGCGATCGTATAGCCGATGCCGGTGCCGAGGCCGGAGAACACGCTCTCAATGAAGTTGAACCCGTTCTGCACGTTCGTGAGCGCCACGCCGAGCACTGCGCAGTTCGTCGTGATGAGCGGCAGATAGATGCCGAGCGCCTTATGAAGTGCCGGTGATTTCTTTTTCAGGAACATCTCTACGATCTGCACGAGCGCGGCAATGACCAGAATGAAGACGATGGTCCGCATAAAAGCCATGCCGAGCGGCGCCAGAACGAAATCATACAGGAGGCTTGCGACCGCGGAAGCGATCGTGATGACGAAGATCACGGCGCCGCCGAGCCCCGCCGATGCCTTGATTTTACTGGAAACGCCGAGGAACGAACAGATGCCCAGAAACTGGTTCAGGACCACGTTATTGATGAGGGCGCTCGTTACGATGATGAGGATCAATGCCTTCATGCCTGCACCTCCTTGTTCCCGGCCGCAGAACCGGACGGTTTCTTCACGGCGTCTTCTTTCTTCTCACAACTCATTTCGCAATTTGCACAGCAGCCGTCACATCCGCTTTCCACGAGCTTTCTCTGCCGCGTCTTGATTCCGATCGCATTCAGAATGATGACGAACAGGGCAATGACGAGGAAGGCTCCCGGCGGCTGAACGAAAATGGCCATCGGTTCAATGCTCTTCGGAAGCACCTGAAGACCGAACCAGGTACCGCTTCCGAGGATCTCACGGATCGACCCCGCAAGAATGAGGGCGACCGTGAAGCCGATCCCCATTCCGATCGCATCCATGACCGAAAGACCGACCGTATTTTTGTTCGCATAGGCTTCCGCACGGCCTAAAATGATGCAGTTCACGACGATCAGCGGAATGTAGATCCCGAGCGCGTCGTACACCGGCGGCAGATATGCCTCGATCAAGAGTTCCGTGACCGTAACGAGTGATGCCACGATGACGATGTAGGCCGGAAGACGCACTTCGTTCGGGATCACCTTCCGGAGCAAAGAGATGATGAGATTCGACAGGATCAGAACGGCCATCGTCGATAAGCCCATGCCGATACCGTTCATGGCCTGCGTCGTGATGGCGAGCGTCGGGCACATGCCGAGCATGAGCACCAGGATCGGGTTTTCCTTGATGACGCCGTTGTAGATCCGTTCCGTATATTTATTCATTACGGCCACCTCCCATCACGTTGTAATAGAAGTCCATCGCGGCATTGACCGCATTGACCACGGCTTTCGACGTGACCGTTGCGCCGGAAACACCGTCGATCTCGTCATCCGTCTGGCTTCCGCCGTCCTTCAGGAGTTTGAAACTCTCTGCTTTCCGGCCGTTGAACTGACCGATGAACGCATCGTCCGCGGCAAGCATTCCCTTGCCCGGCGTTTCATGAAGTTCGGTAAAGGAAACGGATGTGATCTTACCGGCTTCCGTGAGTCCGACTGAGATCGTGACGTTCCCGTCATATCCCTTGGAACTCGTTACTGAGATCGCGTATCCCGCGAGTTTGCCTTCTCCGTCCTTTCCGACCACGGCTTCATTAATGAACACGCGGCCGAATTTCGTGCCGTAGACCTGATTCTCATAAGCGGAGACCGCTTCGATCTTTTCAAAGGTTTCCGCGCCCGAAAGCACCGTACGGTAAGCCTGCATCTTCTTTTCCGCCATCTGCTGCTCGATGGAATCCTTCGTCAGCATATAAACGCCGCTGAGTGCCAGCCCCGCAAGAAGGGCAATGGCCGTCAGTACGATGACCGGACGGGGGATCCGCTTGAAAAGCGGCGGCTTATCAATACCGCGCTGGATCTCGATCGCCCGCTTTCTGAATGCATACGGCTTTGAAATGACGAACCGGTCGATCAGCGGTACGAACAGGTTTGCAATGATGATCGAATAACTGAAGGAATCCGCCGCAGTTCCGAAGCAACGGAACATCGCTCCGAGAATACCGATGAACAGACCGTAGACCGTCTGCCCGAGCCGTGAAACCGGACTTGTCACGTAATCCGTCGCCATGAAGAAGGCGCCGAGCATCACGCCGCCGCCGCAAAGATGCGCGGCGAGGAATTTCGGATCAAATCCCTGTCCGCCGAACAGGCCGATGAAAACCGTAAAGCCGACCAGCACTGAGATCCAGATCTGACCGTGGATGATGTCCATGGCCCAAAGAATGAGTCCGCCCGCAATGATCGCGATCACGGAACCGCCGATCACGCCCGGAGCGGTGCCGAGGAACATTGACGTGATGTTGACGGCTTTGCCCTGCGCAAGTTCCGCGATCGGCGTCGCACCGGAAACGCCGTCCACGAGTTTGTAGACCGTCATCGAACTCGGGAAGGAAATCAGCAGGAAGCACCGCGCGGCCAGCGCCGGGTTCACGAAGTTCTTTCCGAGTCCGCCGAAGAGGCATTTGACGACGAGGATCGCGAAGACCGAACCTATGGCCGGCAGCCAGACCGGCGTGTTCGGAGAAAGCGTCAGGGCAAGCATAAGACCGGTCACGATCGCGCTTCCGTCCTTCCACGTCGCGGGTTTCTTCGCCAGAAGGTCAAAGAGCGCTTCCGTGCCGACGGCACTGCCGATCGATACCAGAATGATGAGCAGGGCCTGCATGCCGTTCACGATGACGCCGATGACGGCGGTCGGGAGCAGCGCGAGGCACACGATGTACATGATGAACCGGGTGGTCCAGCGGTCACGGACGTGCGGGCCGGAAGAAATATTCAACGTCTGATTCATTTCTGACCTCCCGCCGCTTTGGCTCTCTTCTCTGCCATGATCTCCGCTTTCACCCGCTTGAACGTCTCCGTAAGCGGCCGTTTCGCCGGGCAGATGTAACTGCAGGAACCGCAGGCCACGCACTCGAGACCGTAGAGTTTCTTTTCATAGCGCTCGTATTCGCCCATCTCCGCGGCTTCCGCCATGAACTGCGGCAACAACCCCGTCGGACAGACCGTCGTGCATCTTCCGCAATGCAGGCACGCCGTCATCTGCTTTTCAGCCTTCTCGCTGCCGTCTTCCGAAAGACAGGTGAGTCCGTTCGTCGTTTTCACGACCGGCACGTCCAAAGAAGCAAGCGCGAATCCCATCATCGGACCGCCCGCAAGCACTTTCTTTAACTCCATGCCTTCCCTGATGCCGCCAGCCGCTTCAATGAGTTCCAGCACGTTCGTGCCGTCCCGGACGATGAAGTTCTTCGGAGAATTCACGGCCTCTCCCGTCACGGTCAGCACATGCCTGAAGAGCGGTTCATTGAAAAGCACGGCTCTTCCGATCGCCAGGATCGTGCCGACGTTGTCGACGATGCAGCCCATGTCGGCCGGCAGTTTCGAAAGCGGATAGTCCGCTCCGGTCACGACCTCAATGAGGTTGTGCTCGCCGCCCTGCGGGTATTTCGTCTTCAGCGTCAGGATCCGGACCCGCGGATGGGTTTCCGCCGCTTCTTTCATCGCTGCGATCGCTTCCGGCTTATTGTCCTCGATCCCGACGACGCCTTCCGCATTCGGGAACAAACGAAGCAGGATCTCCATGCCGTCCATGATCGCCGGAGCGCTTTCACGCATCAGCCGGTCATTACACGTCAGATACGGCTCGCACTCTGCCCCGTTCGCAATGACGAAGCGGATGGCTGAGGGATCTTTCGGC
Organism: Lachnospiraceae bacterium; assembly: GCA_016281555.1. GTDB lineage: Bacteria > Bacillota > Clostridia > Lachnospirales > Lachnospiraceae > UBA1267. The sequence continues at coordinate 19,313 of JAEEIV010000064.1, forward strand.
ATCAGTTTCACGTGCGTCGGGAAGCCTGCGCCGCCGAGTCCCACGATGCCGGCCTTTTTGACGGCATCGACGATCTCTTCGTTCGTCATCGTCTCGGGATCACGCGGTTCTCCGATGCCTTCAGCCATAGTGAACTGCCCGTCGTTATCCACGACGATGCAGTCAAGCAGCGCTCCGGAGATCGTCCGGCGCTTTTCGACGGCTTTCACGGTTCCCGAGCAGGACGAAATGACGTTCGCCGACACGAATCCGTCCGCTTCGGCAATGCATTGCCCGACCAGCACGGGATCGTTTTTCTTCACGACGGCTTTCGCCGGTTTTCCGATGTGCTGGGAAAGCGGAAAGACCATCTCGCCCTTTGCATCGAAAGGAACGAGTGCCTCGTTGCAGCTGAGGTTCTTTTTTTCATTCGGGTGCACACCGCCCCGAAACGTTTTTTTCAAGGTTTCAACCCCCTACGATAGACTCGCCACACAGCAAACAGGCCAAAAGTCCTTTGACCCATTTAAATCATATAGCATTTCAATTATGACATAAAAAGGCGGTTTTGTAAAGCACAAAACCGCCCGGAAAACAGGATTCCGAAAACGCCGGATCCGATGGAACGAATGAGAGACTTAATTTGCCTTGATCTCCCATCCGAAGGTGTACTTCGTCCCGCCGATCGTCTCCGTCACCGGAACGTCGAGACCGGTTCTGGTACTTCCTGACTTCAGATAGGACCCGTCCGGCGCCTCATAGAAATACCCGCTCTTTACGAAAGGAGTGATGCCGGGCTGGGCCCAGACGCGCGTGATGCATGCATTTTCAAGGGACACCGTTGCGGAACTGCTCATCCAGATCGCATTTCTCGGCGAAGCAGACGTTTCATCACAGACGATGGACCCACCCGTCACGTTCAGTGTGCCGCCGGCTTCCACGTAGACGTTCGGCACGGAGCCGTCGCCGCCGGTCATGACGCCGCCGTACAGCTTGCCGCCGGAAACCTTCAATACGGTGTTGTTGTTCACATAGAAGTTGCCGCCGACCGAACCTGCAGTACCGTTCCGGACTTCGCCGCCGTTCACAGTGACCGTCGAGCCGCCGTCCAGGAAGAAGTTTCCGCCCGCCTGATTTGAAGTGCCGCCTTCGATCACGCCGCCGTTCAGCGTGAACGTGGATGCGCAGGTGTAAATGCTGCCGCCGAAGTTCGTCTGTCCGCCTTTGATCGTGCCGCCGTTCATGATGACCGTGGACGTATGGTTGCCGCTGACCGCAAGGTTTCCGCCGTACTTCCACTCATTGCCGGATGCGGGTACGCTGCCGTTTTCAATGAGCGTATCTTCGTTGATCGTCAGCGTTCCGATCTCCACTCGGATGTTGCCGCCACTTCCTGCCGCGATCCCGTCTTTCACAGTACAGCCGTTCATCGTGACGACGCCGCCTTCCGTGAAGATGTTTCCGCCCATATTGGAAGCCGTACCGCCGGAAATGACAGCACCGTTCAAGTTCAGCGTCACCGCACCGTTCGTGTAGATGTTGCCGCCGAACGGGGACTTGCCGTCCCGGATCACGACGTCTTCGTAAACGTTCAGTTTCGCGCCGGCCCGTAAGAACACGGCACCGCCCGGTCTCGTGTCTGACTGACCGCCGATCAGCGTTCCGCCGTAGAGATTGCTTTCCTGCGAACCCGCGAGGTGCAGCAAGACGCCGCTTCCTCCGCTGTTTCTCTCATAGTAGCCGCCGATCAGCGTTCCGCCGTACATATCAAACGAGCAGGGACCGGTGATGTCAATGAACGCGCCGTTGCCGTCAAATACGACCTTCCGGCTGCTCATGTCCATCGTGCCGTTGTAGAGCGTGAACTTGCCGGAATCTGCCGCGAGCCAGAGGAACGCGCCCTGATCGCCGCCGGTGCCTTCCGTCACCGTCTTCATCGTGCCGGTGCCCTTGCAGTCCGTGATCGTCAGGTCCGCACCGCTGTTCGAAAGCATCCGGACCATCCGGTGCGCCGACGACTTCACCGTGAGACCGTTTAAGCAGATCACGAGTTTCTTGCCGCCCGCACCCGTTCCGTCCGCGCCGAAGGGGTGCCAATCAGCGGTCCCGAGATCGACGATGCCGTTCGAATCCGCATTGTCGAGACAGAAATAGTAATGTCCTTCCGCATCGTGAACGACCGAATCGGAGCAATCCGCCACCGTCGGCATTGTGCCGAGGGTCTTCCATGAAGTCCACCCGGTTTCCGCGTGAGTGTGTCCGCCCGCCGTGAGCAGCCCGTCGCCGCAGATGCAGTGATTGTGCGTGATGATGAGGATATCCGACAACACCTCAAAGCAGAATGAGTAGTTTGTTCCGTCGTCCGTTTCGGTTTCCGGCGTATCGAGCGTCTTTACGCCCTGTCCGGTCGCAAGATACGATGCATCCGGCGCCGTATAATAGAAGCCGCTCTTCACGAACGGGGCAATGCCGGGCTGGGCCCAGACGCGCGTGATCTTCGCGTTTTCCAGCGAAACCGTCGCCGAGCTGCTCATCCAGATCGCGTTCTTCGTCGAAGACTCATCCGCAACGATTGTGCCGCCCGTCACGCCGAGCCTTCCGCCGGCTTCCACGTAGACGTTCGGAGCCGAGCCGTCGCCGCCGGTCATGACGCCGCCGTACAGTTTGCCGCCGTTCACGTAAAGGACCGTGTTGTTGTTTACGTAGAAATTTCCGCCGACCGAACCCGAAGTTCCGTTCCGGATCTCGCCGCCGTTCACGGTGACCGTCGAGCCGCCGTCTAAGAAGAAATGACCGCCCGCCTGGTTCGACCGACCGTTTTCGATCACGCCGCCGTTTACGGTAAAGGTCGCCGCGCAGGTGTAAATGCTGCCGCCGAAGTTCGTATTTCCGCCCCGGATCGTGCCGCCGTTCATGACGACTGAAGAGACGTGATTTCCGACGACGGCAATGCTTCCGCCGTACTTCCATTCCATGCCGGACGCATCCACCTGACCGCCCTCAATGAGCGCGCCGTCCCCGATCGTGACCGTTCCGGATTCCACGAGGAGATTGCCTGCCGAAACCGCCGCCGTACCGTCTTTCACGACCGCGCCGTTTCCGAGAACGAGAGTTCCCTTCACCCGGACGTTGCCGCCGCTCGAGGCCGTGGATACGCCGTTCAGGATCTCAGCGTTCGTGATCGTAAGCGTCGCGGAAGGCTGATCGAGCGCAATGTTTCCGCCGTACTGTCCTGCCGTTCCGTTTTTGATCACGCCGCCGGAGATCGTGCTGGTCCCGGCAATGTGCACGTTCCCCGCAAAGGTCGCTGAAACGCCGCCGGAGATCTCGCCGCCCGTCATGTTCAGGTTGTTCACGAAGACGTTGCCGCCGGAGCACCACTTCACCGGAGAGAGCCCCTCAGCAAGTTTCAGCTGACCGTTTTTGATCTCGCCGCCCGACAGGTTCAGCGTGCCGGCGTAGACGTTGCCGCCGAAGCCGTAGGTCGTCTGGAACGAGCCCGAAGTCGTCTCGGACTGATCTTTTTCGATCGTCAGCACGCCGCCTTCGATCACGCCTCCGTACATATTAAGGACCGTGGCCCGGATGTTGCCTCCGCCGAGCGAATAGACGCGGTCGGTGACTTCCGAACCGTAATTCAGGACGCCGTCCTTCACGGTGCCTTCATAGAGATTCACGATCTCCGCATTGATGACCGCGCCGCCTGCGAAATTCGTCGACGCTTTTTCATTCGTGAACGTGCCGCCGTAGATGGTCAGCGGGCAAAGGTCCGTCGGCACCCAGATCGTGCCGCCCTGATCACTGCAGCCGCCCGTCATCTTTCCGGTCTGCCCCGTAGAGCAGTCGCAGATCGTGATCTCACAGTTCTTCGCCGTGCCGTTGTTCTGAATGACACGGGAAACGCCGGATTTCAGCGTATGCCCGTTAAGACACAGCACGAGCGTCGTGTCCGGAATGTACAGGGCGCCGTTCAGCACCGTGTCTTCCGTGAGATACATATGGAACGCCGCGCCGCGGTTCGAAAGGATCTTATCCGCATTGAACGGCTCGAAATAGGCCTGTTCGCCGGTTTCCGCCTGAATGTCCGAAAGCGTGCCGACCGAATGCATGTGCAGGTTTCCGCTGAGAAGAGCAAGTTCCTTCCGGCTCGTCAGCGTGATCTCGGCGCCTTCGTCCGAGTGGAAGACGTCCTTGTACTCTTCGAAGCCGGCTTCCGTGAAGATGCCGCCGCTCGCCGCCGTGATGCCGATCGATCCCGCTCCCGACGTGATCCCGGATTTCGTTCCGATCTTCATGCCGCTCGCAAGGAAGAGGTTCACGTCCGTTCCGCCCGCATACTTGCCGTCCTTGATCACCGTATTTCCGTTGATCGAGAGCTCGCCGCCCTCAATGACGACGGTACCGCCTTCGGTCACAGTCCCGCCCGAGATCGTGACGTCAGTCAGGGACAATGAGCCCGCAGAATAGATCGCCGCGCCGCTCTTCGCCTTCTTCGCCGGAATGATTCTCACGTTCTCGAATTCCGCGACCGCGCCCGACGGGATGAAGACCGCGCCGGCCGTGTCCGCCTGGTCCATTTCGGAGAAGTCAAGCGTGACGTCCTTCACGTAGAGTTTTCCGCTTCCGAAGCGGATCCAGACCGCGCCGCCGATCTCCGTGGTACCGGAATCCGTGCCTTTTCCCTTGCCGTTCGAAGACTTCAATACGCCGCCCTTCTTCGAAGAAAGATCGAAGAGGCGCACCGTGGAGTTTTCATTGAAGAGCGTCAGCGTACGGTTGTCCTTTGCGCCGGTCAGGGTATGTCCGTTCAGGTCAAAATGGATCTCACAGTTTTTCAGCGTGCCCGGCTGGCCGGACTGACTGCGGTCGCCTTCCAGGAAATAATGCAGGACGTGCTGCCCGGCCGCGTTCACGACTTCCGAACTGTCTGTAAAACCGCCGCTGTAGGAGACCCACGTGACTTCCTTGCCGCATTCCGGACAGGTCTTCTTCACCTGTATTCCGGGACGGTTGACAATGTAAATGATCGACGCCTGTTCTTCCGCATTCAACAGAACGTGGATGCGGTCTCCGACGCGAAGGTCGGTCTTTTCGCCCTGCACGGAATATTCGCTTCCGACGTTGTAAACTTCGCAGTTCGCCGCCATCACGAGCGTTCTTTCCTGCCCGTGATCCGAACCTTCGATGACCTTCTTCGCGTGGAACTGATTTCCGTTCTTGGACTGTACGTCGTACCAGGAAGCCGCCACGCCGCCTGCGGTCTTGAATTTCGTGTTCGTCGGACCGACACGGACGATGGTGTCTCCGGAAACTTCAATGCACATGCAGAACGCAATGTAGGAATCCACCTGGCTCGCCAGGTTCTTATCCTTCGTCTTCAGCGTGACCTGTTTGCCGTTGACCGCCATGAGGAAGGTGTAATTGCCATCGGCATCCGGCTTTCTTGCGGTCGTCTTGTTCTTCGAATCGTACTGGCGGTTGAGATTCCAGTAGATCTCGCCCTGCATCGCCCTTGTGATCAGCATGACGTACGTCACGTCGCCTTCGAGATTCGTTAAGCAGTGCACGACGTCGCCGACGTTCAGTTCCTTTAAGAGTTCGCCCGCGTGACTGTCGTACAGTTCATTGTCCGAAACGTTATAGATCTTGCAATCCGCGGTCAGTTTGATCGGCGTCACGCGTCCCTTGTCGGAGGCCGCGGACAGTTTCTTCGTGACGTATTCCGTGGCGCTCTTCTTCTCCATGACCGTATACCACGAGGCGGTCGGTCCGCCGCCGGTCACGTTGATCGCCGGATAGAATTTGGTCACGGTGTCGCCCTCGACCTGCAGACCGTAAACGCGGGCAGGCGCATAATCCATCTCATCCGCGACTTCCTTGAGATTCGTCTTGAACCGCTTTACGCTGCCGTTCACCGCGAGATCAAACCAGTAATATCCGTTCGCATCCGGTTTTTTCAGCGTGGTGTGCGTCTTTCCGTCAGCTTCCCGCTTCATGTTCCAGTAGATCTCGGAATCCACCGTGCGTCCCACGACGAAGACGTACTGGACTTCGCCCTTCAGGTTCTTCACGCAGTGGATCTGGTCACCGACCTTCAGGTCGTCATATTTCTGACCGATGAAATCGCCGACGCCCGAGACGTCGTAGCATTCGTAATCCGCTGCCAGCACGCCCTCGTCCGAACTGCCTTTGTCAGAGCCCTCAATGTATTTATATGCCTTGATCTTGCTGCCGCTCAATTCCGTGATGTGATACCAGGAGGCGAACCAGCCGCCCGCGTACACGTCCACGAACGCGATCGCATACCCGTCCTTGTCAAACTTCAGACTGACGACCTTCGCAGGCTGTCGTTCGATGTCGTCCGCAACGGTCTTGGACCTCGTTTTCACTTCGATCTGTTCGCCGTTCGACGCCATAAGGAACGTGTAGAAGCCTTCCGCATCCGGAAGTCTCGTTGAAGCCTGGATGGCGTCATCCCATTGCCGGTCGACGTTCCAGAACACCGGCGTCTTCTCGTACCGGTCGGTCACGAAGACGGCAATGATCTGTCCTTCCTTGTCCTTGACCGCGAGCACCCGGTCCAGTTCCTTCAGGTCAGAGGTCTTGATCGCGAAGCCGACCGGATTGTCGTTTCCGCTGACGTCGAAGATCTTCACGCCTTCCTGCACGGTGAAATCGAAGTCCATGCCGTTCAGGGTGGCGCCCGTGTTCAGATGGATGACGTCGCCGTCGGTTCCGCTCACGAAATAGCCCTGATATTCGTAACCGCCGGTGAATTCCTCGATCCTCCGGATGCCGATGATGACGCCTTCTTCGTCAAACTCGAATCCCATGAGATCAAGCGCGTCGATCTGGTTCACGAGTTTCTTGTCCCGGACTCTCCGCTCGACGGTCCGCCCGTTCACGGCGAACTGGATGTGATAGAATCCGTCTTTCTCCGTGGTTCTCGAAGAAACGCCGGCCTCCGTCTGGCCTGCAAAGAGGACCCTGTCCACGTTCCAGAACAACCGGTCAACGAGGTTTCCCTCGTCGTCAGCCTCGGATCCGGTCTCCGGTTCCGTTTCGGAAGAGAATTCCGTATCCTCGGTCGGCGTCCCCGTCGGAGAAGCCGGTTCATTTCCTCTGAACAGGAAAAAAGCACCGACACCGAGTCCGATGAGCGCTGCCGCTCCGGCAATGATGCCGATGAGCAGACCTTTCTTTCTGTTCTTCCGCTCTTCCTTCATCTTGTGATCCTCCTTACTTCGAAATCTGATCCAAGAGATCCAGCGTGCCTTCCACGAGATCCCTTCCGCCTTCCGGGCCGACTGCATTGCAGAAGATCGACGCGCTGTACCCGTTGTTTGCCTTGCCGCGCTCCGTCGGGAGATAGCCGTCTCCGCCGGACCCTTCCGCGGAAAGTTCCACGATGAACGTCTGAATAAACGGGCTTCTCGCCTGGATCTGATGCATATAGTCAATATAGAGTTCAAAACAGTTCGTGGCGAACGCAACGTCGCCGATCCGGACGATATGGACCACCGTATCGATCCGTTCACCCTCGCGTTCGTTTCTGCTTCTTTCGATCGCGCGCTCGTTCCGGTAAATGATCGTGTCGAGCTTTGACATCTGCACGCGGTACTCGGCTTCCGTCATCGACTTCGGATCCGGCAGCGACGCTTTGATGGCGTCAATGTTTTCCTGACACCATTCGGCTTCTTCCTTGGAAACGGTCCGCTTCCGGACAGGGATCTCGGCACGGACGTGAAGCACAGGAGCGTCGTCGCGGATGTCTTTCACCGCCCACTGATACACTTCCTTCACCGCGCTCACGATCCGCTCGGCGATGTCCCTTCGCTCTCCGATCGCCTTCTTCAGATTGCTTTCCGGATCCTGAAAATACGGGACGAGCTGATAGTCGAGGCCGTATTTCAGTCTCATCCTCCGTTGCTCCGCTTCTTTATAGTGCAGGATCCGCGGGGAAAGATCGCCCGCCGCCGCGCACTCAGGTAGCACGTAGACTTCCGGCCCGAATTCCTTCGCAATGTATTCCCGGACCTCCGCCCAGTAGTCCGCAGACAATTTCGTCTGCATTTCCGTGGTCTGGCTCGGACAGGGGACGTTTACCACGATGCCGGTCAGACGGTCGCCGGTGTCAAACGTAAACAGAAGGTTGATGAAATGATCGGCGCCCGCCTCGTACCCGGCAAAATCCGGATGATTCGTGGGCCCGTACATGATCGCGTGGCCGTTCGGCGCGCCGGATAAGGGATTGGCCTTGCCCATGTCTTTGGAATAGAGAACGCGGCGGGAATGTCCGACCACGGCATAGCCGTAACCGAAGGCGTAATGCGCCTCTTGTAACGATTCATACGCCTCGAACACGGCTTCCGCACCCATCGACGACGCATGCTCCCGGGTTTTCTCGGCGGGATAGACCTTGAATCCGTCCGGCGTCTCCTCGAGCCCGTCGAACATCTGCATGGCCGTGTGCGTGTGCGTGGCATTGTAGATGAGGGACGACTCCGGAATCTCGGGATACTTTGCCCGCACCTTCTTCGTGATGAGCGACGTCAGTTCCTCATAGGGAAGCGTCAGATCCATGGAAATGAAGATGGCGAGGTCCTCCCGCTCCACGGCCATTGCCGTGATGTACAAGGGATCCATGATCCCCTCGCTGACCCTCATGTGGAACTGTCCCGGAATATTGCAGGGAACGTTCATCGAATATTCTCTTCTGCCCCAACCGATCTTCATCTTTGCTCCTTTTGCTTCCGGTCAATGATCACCTGAACAGGTCGTTCAGCAGTGAAACGAATTCAGATGCCAGAACTTCCCCCGTGCCCGGTTTGAACTTGCTCGTATCGGACTCATAGCAGCCGTATTCATAGCCGTACTGGGACGGCAGATAATCGTGCGTTTCGTTGGAATAGCCGACGACCATCGTATACTTCGTCGGGGAACTCTCCCGGACGTAGTCGCCGTTCGTGTCAAACAGTTCGAGCGGCGCGTTGATGAACGCGAAATCGCCGATCCTGGTCGCGTGGATCTCGATCGAAAGCGTCCGTCCCATGCTCGTTCTCGAAACGATGGCGCCCGCGTGATACGGGCTTTCGATCCCGTATTCACTGCCACGCTGGTATACGTAGGCATAGTCGCTCGTTTCCTGCCAGTAATTGAAGAGTTCCTGCGCGACGGCCATCTTGTCGTCCCAGTCGTGATTCACGTCCCCGGTAAAGGTCGTTTCCACAGTTTGGATCGTTCCGGTCCTGATCTCGACCGACGGCGTTTCCTCCAGACTCTTTAAGATGAGGCCGGCCACTTCCTTCCCGTATTCCTTCACTTCGGAAGGCGGATTGAATTCTACTTCCGGGGAGAGCAGCGTTCTCGGATTCATGTTTCCGGCGTCACCCTGATAATAGACGAAGAGATAGTCCGTTTTCTTTTCGATCTCATTCCGGATCGAGCCGACGAAGTCTGCGGAAACGTCCTGTTTCTTCAGTCCGCCCGTGATCGTCGGATGAGCCCTCCAGTTCGTGAGCAGAATGTCCTTGGCGTCTTCCCTGCCGATGACGAGGATCTGCATCTCGGAATTTGCCTCCGTCGTATGACGGTTGATCGTTCCTTTCGCAAGCGCCCCGTGGTTGTCGCCCACCGATTCGTCGAGGTCCGTGAAATAATGCCGGACGTAATTGTAGCCGGTGAGGTCCGCCGTACCGAAGGAAAACGTGGCCGGACGGAGGTCCGCGATCGCCGCCGCAGCCGCCTTGACGGCCGCATTCTGAAGTTTCGCGATATACTGATTCACCTTATCCATTCCGGTCTGGGACTGGTCCACCGAGGAATGCGTATGCGTCGCGGTAACGAGAACGTGATCTCGTGGAACGCCCGTTTCCGCGGTGACCATCTCCTTCAGTTTCTTCGTTGCGTCTGCATTGCAGTTGATGAGGTCCTGCGAGAACCAGAGCAGCGTGTTTCCCTCTTCATCCAGAAAGGCAATGCAGGTCAGATACGTAAAATCAAGGAAGCCGTAGGAAAGACGCTTGTCCGTGTTTCCGAAGCCCGCGAGAGGCAGACCGTCGCCCGGGGTAATGTCTTCCCGCGCATAGCCGGCCTTGAAGACGCCATCCGTTTTCGGGGCATCCTGCGTTTCCGCGCTTCCACTTCCCGCGCTTCCGGTTTCCGGCTCCTGAGAACCGTTTTCCGGTCCTTTGCAGGATACCGCTGAGAAAAGAAAAGCAAGCGCGATCAGCCACAATATCGTTCGAGATACCGGGTGTTTCATTATTATCTCCTGTCTTTCGAATAAAGTTACAATACCTGAGGTTTCATTTCGCGAAGCCTCATCATCACGTCATTTCCGCCTCTGCCGAAATAGTCGTGCAGGGTTTTATACTCTCCATACAGACGGTCATAGATCTTCCGATTTACTTCGTCCGGACGGTACGTTCTGACGATTTTTGCGGACATGGCTGCTGCCGCGTCCGTAAGCGACGGATAGATGCCGGCTGCCGTCGCCGCGTAGATCGCGCTCCCGAGCGCCGTGGCTTCCGCCGCTCCGGAGACCGAGATCTCCTTCCCGGTCACGTCCGCATAGATCTGCATCAGCATTTCGTCCTTTTTCGCGATCCCCCCGGCCGCCGTGATCGAACGGACCGCAAGGCCATTCTCCTCAAACTGTTCCAGGATCATGCGCGTTCCGAAGGCAGTCGCCTCGATCCATGCCCGGTAGATCTCCTCCGGCTTCGTCTGCAGCGTCATGCCGAGGATCATTCCGGAAAGCTTTGCGTTCGAGAGAACGCTCCGGTTTCCGTTCAGCCAGTCAAGCGCAATGAGCCCGCTCTCCCCGGGAGAAAGGCGCATTGCCTTTTCCCGAAGCAGCTTATGGATGCCGATTCCCCGCGCCTTTGCATATTCCTCGTAGGATGCCGGGATGCCGTTATGCACGAACCAGTCGAAAATGTCGCCGGATGCCGCCTGCCCCGCTTCGTACGTGTATAGCCCGGGAACCACGCCGTCCTTCACGTAGCCGCTGATCCCGGGGACCGGGAAACACTGCCCGGAATGGATGAGATGACAGGCGGACGTGCCGAGGATCAGCGCCATACTGCCGGAAGAAACGATGTTGACGGCCGGCATCGCCGTATGCGCGTCAATGACCGGAAGAGAAACTTTGATGCCGGCGGGAAGTCCCGTCAGAGCGCTGCCCTCTTCATTGATCGTGCCGGCGATCTCGTCCATCCCCGAGATCCGGGGGAACAGTTTCGTCCCGACGATGCCGTCGAGCCGGACGTCGAGTTCTTTCATGAACTCATTGCCCGGATACCCCGTTTCGGCGTTCCAGAGTCCCTTATATCCCGCAAACACGGCGCTGTGGGTCTCTTTTCCGGTCAGAAGCCTCGAGATCCAGTCTCCCGCTTCTGTGAACCGGCAGGTCTTTTCATAAACTTCAGGCACATTCCGCAAAGTCTCCAGGATCTTCGGAAGCATCCATTCCGGAGACACGGCGCCGCCGTAGATCTGCAGCCAGGATTCGTTCCGTTCTTTTGCGAGACGGTTGATCTCGTCCGCCTCGGACTTCGCGCCGTGATGCTTCCAGAGTTTCACGTAGGCATGCGGTTCGTCCTTGAATTCTGCCAGCTGACAGAGCGGTCTTCCTTCTTCGTCGACCGGCAGCATCGTGCAGGCAGTGAAATCCACACCGAGCCCGGCAATGCTTTCCCGGGAAACGCCGGCCTCTTTCAGCACTTCCGGGATCGCCTGCAGCACCTTAAGATAATCCTCCGGGTCCTGCAATGCAAATTCAGGAGGCAGCGCCTTTCCGGAAGGAAGATACCTGTCCATCACGCCGTGGGGATACTCCACGGTCACGGAAGAAACCTCTCTCCCGTCGGCGGGATCAATGACGACGATCCGCCCTGACAGCGTCCCGAAATCGATTCCGATCACATACGGTCCGTTCATGATCCGCCCTTTCCTGTCAATTCTTCTTAAACCGCGCGCCGAAAGCCTGACAGGCACGGTAATCCGCGCCTTCCGGATCCGATCCGAACACATTCCAGACTGCCGGACGGAAGATCTTTTCCGGCGAAACGTTGTGCATTGCGACCGGGATCCGCAGCATGGAGCAAAGCGTGATGAGGTCGGCGCCGATGTGCCCGTAGGAAATCGCGCCGTGGTTCGCGCCCCAGTGATTCATGACGTCGTAAGCCGTCTTGAAGGGGCTGCCCTCCCTGCCGTCGCACCGCGGTGCAAACCAGGTGCATGGCCAGGTATAATCCGTCCGTTTCCAGAGCACGTCCGTGACTTCGTCCGGAAGTTTTACCGTCCATCCTTCCGCGATCTGCATCACCGGTCCGAGTCCTTTCACAATGTTCAGCCGGATCATCGTACAGGGCATTTCCTCATCGGTCACGAACCGGGAGGAAAACCCGCCGCCGCGGAAGTAGCCGTTGTCGGCCGCGCACCAGGTGACCGCTTTCAGAATATCACTTTGCTCTTCCCCCGTCATTTCATAAAACGGCTTGACTGCGGGAAGACCGTTTTCGTCTTTTGCCTTTCCGGAAAACTCCAACGCGCCCGCGCCGGAATTAATGAGGTGGATGAAGCCGTCCGCTTCCTTCGCCTTTCCTTCGATCTCGTATCCCGCCGCCTTTTTCACGGCATCGCCGGACCAATAGGTCCTAACGTCCGCAAACAGTTCTGCGCGGTTCGTTAATTGCTTCATGAGCAGCATCGAAACGCCGTTTAACGTGTCGTTTTCAGTCGCCGTGACGAACGGTTCCCGGGCGCCGTTCCAGTCAAACCCGGTATTGCAGATCGCTTCCGCAAAATCGGTGTTCGGCAGGTAATCGGTCCATTGCCGCTGACCCTGGAAACCGGCCGCGATCGCATTGTGCCCGAGCGCCTCTTCCTCGTATCCTTCGGGAAGGCGGTCGTTTCCCGCCATCAGGTCCTGAATGATCATTGCGCATTTGACCGAGAACGCCCAGTCTTTTTCCTTCTCCTCCGGCGTCTTCCGGATGAAATCGGGATTCTTGTCGAATCCTTCCGGACAATTCTCTCTCACCCAGCGATAGGCTTTCTCGAATTCCTCGTGATCGTAAATGCCTTTTTCAATGCGGCGAAGCACTTCCACCTCGTCGACCGATTCCACCCGCATTCCGAGGTAATCCTCGAAGAAATCGGGATCGATCACGGAACCGGCAATGCCCATGCAGGTCGAACCGATCTGCAGGTAGGACTTGCCTTCCATCGTGACGGCCGCGATCGCCGCCCGGCCGAAACGAAGCAGTTTTTCTTTTACGTCTTCCGGGATCTCCCGCTCGTTCGCATCCTGCACGTCGTGTCCGTAGATTCCGAACGCCGGCAGGCCTTTCTGCGCATGGGCGGCGAGGACAGCAGCGAGATAGACCGCGCCGGGGCGCTCGGTGCCGTTGAACCCCCAGACCGCCTTGATCGTATGAGGATCCATATCCATCGTTTCCGAGCCGTAGCACCAGCAGGGCGTCACGGACAGCGTCACCGCCACGTTTTCTTTCTGAAACCTGGCGGCGGCCTTGGCGGCCTCCTGAACGCGTCCGATCGAAGAATCGGCGATCACGACGCGGACCGGCGTGCCGTCCGTGTATTTCAAATTCTCTTCAAACAGTTTCTTCGCCGCAAGCGCCATGCCGAGCGTCTGCTCTTCCAGCGATTCCCGGACTTTCAATGCGCCGCGTCTGGCGTCGATGATGGGACGGATCCCGATGGCGGGATGCTCACCGATGAGTCTTGTTCTCATATTTTTTTCTCCCTTTCGTAAGGTCTTTCTGACTTTTTTCCGTCTTATACGATCTCCAGTTCGTCACGGCTGCCGAGTGTATGAAACGGCGCGACCGGAAGCGTCTGATACCAGAACGCGACCGAGGAAATGTCGCTCTGCTGCTTCAGATACCGGTGCTCGCTGTGCCAGCCGAGATCCTGGATCGTGACTTTCAAATCTTCTTCAAACCGGATCGGATCGGTAATATGCCAGCGGTACATTCCGAACCTTAAGTTCGCGCTGTTGTGTCCGTCGGGACGGATGATCTCGTTCAGACCGCTGTACGGCGAGGAAAACGACGTATAGCCCTGTCCCGGCACGTCGAAATCATAGGCGCCGCAGAAATAGTCTTCGGTCCCGGTGCCGCAGATCGTCGGATACTCCCGGTCCCCGTCCATGAAAAACTTGATCTCGCCTTCGCCCCACCAGAAATTGTTATTGACCTGCCACGCAAGATAGGTACCGACGTACTGCCCTTTTCCCTTGACTCCGTCCAGGATGACGTGTTCCGCATTCTTCGTCGGATTCGAGCGGCGGAACGAGGCGCAGAAATAGGCGCTGTCCTCCGGAACTTCGGCCTCGACGTAATCGATTTGATAATACACCGTGACCGGCTCCGGATTCCGGTTTTCCACCGTAAATAAGGCCCGCTTTCTGAACGGCATCGTCCAGTAGCAGTTGAAGCCGCGCGCCGGGTTCGAGCAGACGGCAAGGGAAGTCGTCGGCGCGTAATGGTTCCAGCCGTTCGCGAAGAAATCGCCGGCCGGCACCTCGACCGCGGGGTTTTCCATATCGTCCCAATAGATCCGCAGGATCAGATCCCGCCAGACGTCGTTCCCGTTCACGCGGCCGAACGTCATCCAGATGTGCTCCACCGCACCGCTTGTCCGGATGTCCGCCAATGTGAAGACCTTGCCCGGCTCCATGACCGCGGACGGACTGATTTTCCATCCTTTTCCGAGATCCCGCGCCGAATAAGCGCCGGTCCCCTCGACCGCCTTGCCGCCTTTTCCTTTTTCTCCGGTCGGGTTCTCCATGGAGATCGACCGCGTTTTCGCATCGGAAAGTAAATGAAGGGTTTCCATCGAGTTGCTGAGTCCAGAAAACATACCGTTCCTCCTTGATGAAATCGTTCTACTGAGATTACTGCTTGATTTTTGATCCAAATATGTTTACTATATAAAAAATAGCACAATTATTGCGCCATTTCTAACAAAATACGATTCGAAAATATCAGAATTTTGATTTTTTGAGGTTTTTACATGGATTATCGCGAGAAAATCGTTCACGGCGACCGCGCCCTGCCTTTGGACATCGTCCGCGTCACTCGGGATCACCCTCGGTACCGGATGAACATTCATTGGCATCCGGAACACGAGATCCTGTACGTTCAGAAGGGCTCGATCCGGGTCAAGCTGAATGAGACCTTCTACGATCTGCGCACCGGTGACGTACTCTTCATTCAGGGCGGCACCCTGCATTCCGCAGTTCCGGAAGACTGTGACTACGACTGCGTTCTCGTCGGTCTCGGCGACATGATCACGGAAGCCGACGCCTGCATGACCTTTGCCCGGCAATTGCAGGAAGAAAAGGTCCGTGTGGAACCGCTGCTCGGAAACAGAGACAGCGCATACGCGCTCATCATAAGAAATCTTCTCTCCCTCGACGCTGCGGAATCGGATTCTTATCCGTTTCTCGTCAAAGGCTATCTCTTTGAGTTTTTCGGAAGGATCCTGCAGGAACATAAATACGATCCGTCCGAATCCGGCGGAAAACTCTTCCGGAACCTTTCAGGAAAGATGAAAACCGCGATCGCCTATATGGAAAAGGAATACACCGCCGACCTCCACTTAAAGGAGATCGCCTCGGAAGCCGGAATGAGCGAAGGTCACTTCTCGCGTTCTTTCAAGGAGGTCACCGGTCTCACACCCTTTGAATACCTCATGAACTACCGTCTGTCCAAGGCGCATTACGCCCTGACATCGACTGACATGAGCGTGACGGAAGTCGCTTTGGAATGCGGGTTCAACAGCGTGAGCTACTTCATTGAAAACTTCAAAAAGATGTACGGCATCACGCCCGCAAAGTTCCGGAAAAAGCGGGACTGACCGCTGTATCAAACGAAAAAGAGCCGCCCGCTTCCGCGGACGGCCCTTTTTATAAGGTTTTCAGTTTATTCCTCGCTGAAGGAATCCTTGCCGGCGCCGCAAAGCGGGCAGACATAGTCTTCCGGAACGTCTTCCCACGCCGTGCCTGGTTCGATGCCGTTATCGGGATCGCCGAGTTCAGTGTCATACACATAACCGCAAACGTCACAAACGTACTTTGCCATGATCTTTCCTCCGTTTTCAGCCGAAATAGCGGTCCAGAAGGCCCTTGAACGCCTTGCCGTGTCTCGCCTCGTCTCTCGCCATCTCGTGCACGGTATCGTGGATCGCATCCAGATTCAGGGCTTTCGCTCTCTTCGCAAGGTCGGTCTTTCCGGCGGTCGCGCCGTTCTCCGCTTCGACTCTCATCTGCAGATTCTTCTTCGTGGAGTCGGTCACGACCTCTCCGAGAAGTTCTGCAAACTTTGCGGCATGCTCTGCCTCTTCATAGGCGGCTTTTTCCCAATAAAGTCCGATCTCCGGATAGCCCTCGCGGAAAGCGACACGGCTCATGGCAAGGTACATGCCGACTTCCGAACATTCGCCGTTGAAGTTGGCGCGAAGGTCCTTTTTGATGTCTTCCGGAACGTTCGCTTCATTGCCGATGCCGACGACGTGCTCGCTGGCCCAGTTCAGGCCCTCTTCCATCTTGTTGAATTTCGCTGCAGGCGCATGACAGACCGGGCATTCCGCCGGGGGCGTGTCGCCTTCATGAACGTAACCGCAGACTGCGCAAACGTATTTTGCCATAGTGATCACTCCTTTTTGATTTATGATTCAAGCGGTACATCCGCCTTGATCCGTTTTTTCGCCGTCCGGATAAGATAAAGAACGGCATAGAGAACCGCGATCCCGAAAAGAACGCCGGCCGCGTCGATCAGTAAGTCGAACGCCGAAGGGCTCCTCCCGGAAACGAAATGCTGGTGCAATTCATCCGAGCCGGCATACAGCACCCCTGCGGCAAACGCAATGACCGCGGAAGGCAGCAGGGACATTCTGAAAGAAAGCAGCAGTCCGGCAATGAGTGCGCCGAGCACCAGAAACTCGGAAAAATGAGCCGCCTTCCGGATGAAGAAATGAAGGCCGGCCATATGGTCCCGGTATTCCGAGCCGGGCAGGCTGTCCCATTCCTTAAAGAACGTCTTCTGGACGGTTTTCGTGACGCCGTTGCTTAAACTCGAGGACTGACTTCCCCCTTCGTTCGAAAGAACGAAGATGAACGCCATCCAGCCGACCGTCAGGACGATCAGCGCGATTTGGAACACCCTCTGTCGCTTCATATTTCGCCGATTTCCCGGAGATACCGTTCCACTGCGGATTTCCATTCAGGAAGCGGTTCAAAGCCGTTTTCGGCCAGTTTTTCCTTGTTCAGACGCGAGTTAAAGGGTCTCTTCGCTTTCGAGAGTCCGTATTCGGCCGTCGTCACCGGCAAAACCTCCGTTTTCATGCCTGCGATCCGGTAGATCTCCTTCGTGAAATCATACCAGGAAATGTATCCGCCCTCGTTCGTCGCATGATAATACCCGTACTTTTCCGTCAGGACCATGTCGACGAGAAGTCTCGCAAGGTCAAGCGTATAGGTCGGCGTTCCGATCTGGTCGTTCACGACGCGGACCGTGTCGTGCGTCTTTCCGACGTTCAGCATCGTCTTGATGAAGTTCTTTCCGTTGAGGCCGAACACCCACGCGATCCGGACGATGAAAAACCGGGGCGAGGCGGACGCGGCCGCAAGTTCGCCGAGGAGTTTCGTTTCCCCGTAGAAATTCTTCGGGGCGTAATTCTTGTCGTCCGGCTCCCAGGGACGCTCGCCCTGCCCGTCGAACACGTAGTCCGTTGAGATGTACAGGAACTTTCCGCCGAGCATTGCCGTCTTTTCCGCGAGAAAACGCGTGCCGCACACGTTGATCTGATAGACCTTTTCGTGGTTTTCGACGTCTTCCGCGGCATCGACCGCCGTCCACGCGGCGCAATGGATCACTGCATCGGGACGGACCTCATCCAGAACCTTGTTCACGGAGTCTTCCGAGGTGATGTCCATGCCGAAATACGGCGTCTTCGTCACCGCAGAACCGTCCTGAATTCCGGAATACTCCGGCTTCATGTCCGTTCCCGCGGCGTCGATCCCGCGCTTTATGAGTTCATTTACCACGTCGTGCCCGAGCTGACCCGCGACACCCGTCACCAAAACTTTCATCGAATCCTCTCCCGCTTTTCCGCGGTATCTGAAAGAACCGTTCTCCGGTCACTTCAGCCGGTTGCCGTACATCTTTTTAAAGTAGTCTTTGTACTCGCCGCTTAAGATGTGCTTCCACCAGTCCTGATTGTCGACGTACCACCGGATCGTCCCCGGAATGCCCGTTTCAAACGTGTAGACCGGCTTCCATCCAAGCTCTTTCTCGATCTTCGTCGGATCGATCGCATAGCGGCGGTCGTGTCCCTTCCGGTCGGTCACGTGCTCGATGAGACTCTCCGGCTTCCCGAGTGCGTTCAGGATCGTCTTCACGACCTCCATGTTCGTCCGTTCATTGTGCCCGCCGATGTTATAGACTTCGCCGACCTTGCCTTCCCGGACGATAAGATCGATCGCGGTGCAATGATCGTATACGTGCAGCCAGTCGCGAACGTTCAGACCTTCGCCGTAGACCGGCAGTTTCTGGTCGGCCAATGCGCGGCTGATCATCAGCGGGATCAGCTTCTCCGGGAACTGATAGGGGCCGTAGTTGTTCGAGCAGCGGGAAACCGTGACCGGCGTTCCGAACGTGCGGAAATATGCCAGCGTAAAGAGGTCCGCCGAGGCCTTCGCAGAGCTGTAGGGGCTGGACGTATGGATCGGCGTATCTTCCGTGAAGAAAAGGTCCGGGCGGTCTAACGGCAGATCGCCGTAGACTTCGTCCGTCGAGACCTGATGGAAGCGCTTCACGCCGTAGGCATTGGCCGCGTCAAGCAGCGTCGTCGTACCGAGCACGTTCGTCTTCACGAAGATCGCCGGGTCCTCGATCGAGCGGTCCACGTGTGACTCCGCCGCGAAGTTGATCACGACGTCGAACTTTTCCTTTTCAAACAGGTCAAAGATAAACGGCCGGTCCGCAATGTCGCCGCGGATGAACCGGTAATTCTTTTTCCCTTCCACGGGCTTCAGCGTCTCGAGATTACCGCAGTAGGTCAGAAGGTCGAGATTCACGATCTCGTCTTCCGGATACTTGTTCACCATATAATGGATGAAGTTTCCTCCGATGAACCCTGCGCCGCCCGTTACCAGTATTTTCATATATGCTTCCTCCTTATGGCCGGAATCCCGCATCAGCGGTCAATGTACTTGCCGTCCAGAATGTCCTTGATGTATGCGCCGTACTGATTCTTCTTGTAGAACTCGTACGCATGCTCCAGCATCTCCCTCGTCATCCAGCCGTTCTTGTAGGCGATCTCTTCAATGCAGGCGATCTTCCGATGCTGGTGCGTTTCCACGGTCTTTACGAAATTCGTGGCGTCGACGAGAGACTCGTGCGTTCCGGTATCCAGCCATGTGAATCCCTGTCCTAAAAGTTCCACGGAAAGCTCGCCGTTTTCGAGATAGATCCGGTTCAGGTCCGTGATCTCGAGTTCGCCCCGCTTCGACGGTTTCAGATTCTTCGCGTAATTCACGACGCGGTTGTCATAGAAATAAAGGCCGGTCACGCAATAATTCGACTTCGGTTTTTCGGGTTTCTCCTCGATCGAGATGGCCTTGCCGGCCGCATCGAATTCGACGATGCCGAAGCGCCAGGGGTCTTCCACGTAATAACCGAACACCGTCGCTCCCGTTTTCCGGTTCGCCGCGGTGACGAGCCGCTCACGGAGACCGTGTCCGTGGAAAATGTTATCGCCGAGCACCATGGCGACGGAGTCGCTGCCGATGAATTTCTCACCGATGATGAACGCCTGCGCGAGTCCGTCCGGCGAAGGCTGCACCTCATAGGACAATGAGATTCCGAACTGGGAACCGTCGCCTAAGAGTTCACGGAATCTCGGCGTATCCTCCGGCGTGGAAATGATGAGGATCTCCCTGATCCCTGCCTCCATCAGCACGGATAAGGGATAATAGATCATCGGTTTGTCGTAAATCGGTAAAAGCTGCTTGGAAGTTACTCTCGTCAGCGGATACAGTCTCGTTCCGCTTCCACCCGCTAAAATAATCCCTTTCATGGACACCTCCAGTTATAGTGGTAAAATTATATTACCATACATACATCTTGGTTTCAATGTTTTTTTGTCCGTTTGAAGCCGGAGCCGGGCTCAGTTTTCAAACGTGACGGACCGCGCCCAGTTCATGACGTCGCCCTTCATTTCCTTCTCTTTCGTCACCGGTATCGAGAACTGCACGATCCGGAAGGCGTCAGAGGTTTTGTAAACGAACCGGTAACAGTAATTACCCGAGTAGTCCGACAAAAAGCGATACCAGACGAGTCCTTCCTCCCTATTCACGACCGCGTCTTCGATCCCTTCTGAGCGGATGATCTGTTCCGCAAACTCTTCCTCCGTGCAGTCGCTGAGAGACTCATAAGCAGAAAAGGCCATTTTGACAGGAAGGACCGTAACGTCCGGGGGCGCATAATAGTAAAACGGTTCCTTCCCGCTTTCCCGGAAGCGCTTCGTCAGGGTAATGCTCATGCCCTCGTGCGTGAACGTCGCCGGTGCTTCGTTCTGCGCTCTGCCGATCAGGATCCCTGCTATGACCCCGACGGCGATGAAGATCACGGCGCAGACGGCGAAGAGAATGAGTTTCAACGGGCCAGGCGCTTTCTTTTTCATCTCCTCTTCCTGCGGCGTTACGGGAGTTTCCTCAACCGGTTTTTCTTCCTCAGGAGCAGCAGGAGTTTCGTCAACAGTACTCTCTTCCGGCAGCGTAACAGTCTCTTGATCGACCGCCTTCGCCTTCATCTTCCCGCCGAAGCCTTGTTTTGTTTTTTGAAGTGTGAATCGACGCATTTTCCGTCACTTTCTTTCAGTTCTATCCCACCACGACCGTGTTCGTGTTCGTCTCTTCCGGTTCGTCTTTCTCGAGGAACTTCTTGTACGCCGCCACGGCAAGCTTGTCGCAGCGGTTGTTGACTTCGTTTTCCGCGTGGCCTTTCACCCAGACGAACTCCACGGTGTGCTTTTTCATTACGGCAATGAGTTCTTCCCAGAGGTCGATGTTTTTGATCTCTCCGGACCTTCCGCGCCGGAAATCCTTCTGCAGCCAACCGGCAAGCCATTTTTCATTGATGGCCTTGACCAGGTACTGCGAGTCAGAATACACCGTCACGTGACAGGGACGGTTCAGACGTTTCAGCCCTTCGATGACTGCGGTCAGTTCCATGCGGTTGTTCGTCGTTTCCTCGAAGCCGTCGCTCTCTTCCCGCTCGTGGAGCACGCCCTTCGGATCCACGTATTGCAAAACGAAGCCGTAGCCGCCCGGCCCGGGATTTCCCGAACAGGCGCCGTCCGTGTACAATTTCACTTTCATGAGAGTGTCCATTTTCCCTCCCTGACAAACCGCTCTGCCGTTTCCTCCGCCTTCTGGATCACGCCTTCCTCATAGCCCATCATGCCGAGCAGTTTGATGGCGTTCCTCGTCGTCGCCTTGCCCGGACGGAGGACGTAGTCGAACTTCACTTCATTGCCATCGACCTGTTCTTCGAAATGGTAATTCTCATACCACGGCTCCAGAAGTCCGGTCAGTTCGATGTCGTGCGTCGCGGCAAAGATCAGCGACCCCGTTTCTGCAAATTTTCTCAGGATCTCGCTCGATGCGGAGATCCGCTCCACCGTATTCGTGCCGCGGAGCACTTCATCCACGAAGGAAAGTACCGGAACGTCGCCGGGAAGCGCGTCCATGATGCGCTTCAGCGATTTGATCTCCACGACGAAATAACTTTCTCCCTTTTGCAGATCGTCCGAGAGCGCCATCGAAGAAAAGACGCGGAAGAACGAGGCCTTGAGAGAATGCGCAGGCACCGTCGAGACGGTCTCCCCGAGCAATACGGCAAGTGCCGTCATCCGTAGGAACGTGGATTTTCCCGAGGCATTGGAGCCGGTCAGCAGCACCGGTCTCGAAACGGTAATGCTGTTCGCCACGGGGTTTCTGACCATCGTATGATATCCGTCGTGCAGTTCCAGATGCGCTTTTTCATGATCGAACTCTCCGACGGTGTAAAACGGCAGGAGTTCCCGGAACGACGCCACGGAGATCATGGCTTCCAAGAAGCCAAGCGTATGCATGATCTCCAGAATGTGTTCCTCGTTTTTCTGGACGGAACGCACCATGTGATTGAACTTGATGAAGTCGAAATGCGTCATCATCCGGAAATAATCCATCAGGATCTCCGTGATGGTCATCGAGAGAACGCCCTTTCCGCCTTCGCCGAGCCACTTCAGATCGCGGCGGAGAGACATCACCGGTTTCGTCTCCTTCCGCAGCTTCTCATAATACTGTTCCAGTTCCGGGACGCTCTCCCGGGAGATCTTGTACGCCGCATTGACGAGATAAGCCATCGCGGACAGGGAGACGTACCAGGGTTCGACCTGGGCCTTGATCTTATAGTACGAGTACAGGTTGGCAATGATCGTGACGAGCACGGCCAGAATGCCGAACATCACGTTGAAAAAGCAAAGCGCGACGCTCAACACGATGAGAAGGATCGGAAGCAGGTGATACCAGTCGCTTTTGAGATTGAGATTCCGGAAGCGGTTCAGGTATTCCGCCAGAGAGACCTTTCTCGTCCGGCCGATGCGTGCGTACTCGTACTGCAGCGCCGTCCGCTCAGCCGGATGATCCTGGAAATATCGGATCACGCGATCCCGTTCGGAAAGCTCCGCCGCATCGAACGAGGGCTCCCGGAGGATCCGGTACAACTCTTCTTCCCCGACCGAAGAATAGGTGGCATTCATCGTGACGTAGATCTCGTCCATATGAAGATCGTGCCACGTAATGTCGTCGACGGCAAAACGGTCTTCGGAATGCACGAGATCAAAATAGGAGCGGATCTTCAGCAGTTCCTCTTCCGTATATTCGCGGTCCGGAACCCTGCCGTAATCCGACTGGATCATGGCATACGCCTTATTCCTCCGGCGTTTTCCGGAGGTCGCAATGAAGATGATGATACCGATGAGCGCAATGCCCCCGATGATGATGTACCAGATGTAGTTTTCCATGGCTGTCCTTATAAAGATAGTGATACAAATTACATTATACCAAAAACGCCGTTTTTTTCAATCACTTCGCGCCAGAAATCATACTTCCTGCGCCATCCCGGAAAGACAGGCCGGATCCAATGCCGTTTTCATTGCAAAAAAGCACCGCCGCAGGGCGTTACGGCCCATGCGGCGGCACCTTTTCATTGTCAAGCAGGTTTCAAACCTGAACGGTCAACCTTACTTGTCGTAATTGTACTTGTCGCGCTTCACATAGCTCGTGTGGAGGTCGTGATGCGCTCTGCCCTTTCCGAAGCCGTCGGTGTACCACTCTTTGTAAAGAGCAAGCACGCCTTCGGACTCGTGGGACTTTCTCTTGACCATGGCCTTGTCCGCATCGTACAGCGCCTTCGCGCGAACCGCCTTCAGATCGACGGTATCGCGTACGCACTGTTCCTGATACGGCTGACCGCCGCCGTTCACGCAGCCGCCCGGGCAGCCCATGATCTCGATGAAGGTCCAGCCGTCGGGATTTCCGGCCTTCAGCTTGTCCATGACGACCTTCGCCGCAGCAGCGCCGCTCGCGACCGCGACCTTGACTTCGCCGAGGTTCTTGATGTTAACGCTGGCCTGCTTCAAACCGGCCGTTCCGCGAACGCCCGTGAAGTCGATCTCGGTGTTGCTCTCGCCGGAGACCCAGTCGTTCGCCGTACGAAGCGCCGCTTCCATAACGCCGCCCGTTGCGCCGAAGATGACGGCCGCGCCGGTCTGCTCCGCAAGCGGATTGTCAAAGACTTCGTCCGGAAGTTCGGTGAAGCGGATGCCCGCCTTCTCGATCATGCGGCCGAGTTCTCTCGTCGTGATGGCAATGTCGACGTCCGGATAACCCGAAGCGGATTCGTCTGCTCTGCCGATCTCGAACTTCTTCGCCGTGCAGGGCATGACGGAAACGACCACGATGTCCTTCGGATCCACGCCGTTCTTCTCTGCCCAGTAGGTCTTGATGACCGCGCCGAGCATCTGGTGCGGGGACTTGCAGGTCGAAAGGTGCGGGGTCAGTTCCGGATAATAGAATTCACAGAACTTGATCCAGCCCGGCGAGCAGGAAGTGATCATCGGCAGAACGCCGGTGCCCTTCGTCACGCGCTCGATGAGTTCGTTCGCTTCTTCGACGATCGTTAAGTCGGCCGCGAAGTCGGTATCAAACGCTCTGTAGAAGCCGAGGCGGTGAAGCGCAGCGGC
Source organism: Lachnospiraceae bacterium (assembly GCA_016281555.1). GTDB lineage: Bacteria > Bacillota > Clostridia > Lachnospirales > Lachnospiraceae > UBA1267. The sequence goes on from JAEEIV010000064.1 coordinate 43,616, forward strand.
CATCTTGCCTTCGACGTTCGTGCCGATCGGCATGCCGAAGCACTCGCCGAGGGTCGCGCGGATCGCCGGAGCGGTCTGAACGATGACTTTCTTCGTCGGATCCGCCAATGCATCCCAGACTTTTCCGGTGTCGTCTCTCTCCGTCAATGCGCCGGTCGGGCAAACGACGGTGCACTGTCCGCAGGAGATGCACGGAACGTTGTTCAGAGGAAGATCGAACGGGGTGCCGATGTTCGTATCGATACCGCGGTCGTTCGCGCCGATGACGGCGACAAACTGCTCATTGCAGGCCGCTACGCAGCGACGGCAAAGGATGCACTTGTTGTTGTCTCTCGTCAGGTGCGCCGTGGAATAGTCGATCTCGTACTCCGGACGGAAGCCGTCGAACGCGTGCTCGTCGGTGCCGTACTCACGGCAGAGTTTCTGCAGTTCGCAGTTCGTGGAACGTACGCAGGACAGGCACTCCTTCTTATGCGTGGAAAGCATGAGTTCGAGCGTCGTCTTTCTCGCCTTCTGGACCTTCTGGGAGTTCGTCAGGACTTCCATGCCTTCCGAGCAGGGGTAGACGCAGCTCGTCACGATCCGGAAGCCGCGGCCTTCATTGGCCTCGACCACGCAGATACGGCAGGCGCCGATCTCGTTCTTGTTCTTCATGAAGCAGAGCGTGGGGATCTCCACCCCTGCGATCCGGGCTGCCTCTAAGATCGTGGAGCCCTTCGGCACGGAAACCTCGATGCCGTTGATTTTGACGTTTAACATATCCATAGTATCAGGCCCCCTTCTTACTTTTTCGTGATCGCTTTCATCTTGCAGTTGGCCATGCAGGCGCCGCACTTGATGCAGGCCTTCGGGTCAATCGCATAAGACGGAAGTTTGTGTCCCGGAGCGACGTAATCGGTCTTCGTGATCGCGTTCGCCGGGCAGTTTCTCGCGCAGAGGCCGCAGCCGATGCACTTCTCTCTGTCGATCGTGTAGGACAGCAGGTCTTTGCAGACGCCCGCCGGGCAGCGCTTCTCAACGACGTGCGCTTCGTACTCGTCGCGGAAGAACTTCAGCGTTGCAAGCACCGGGTTCGGAGCCGTCTGGCCGAGGCCGCAAAGCGAATTCTGCTTGATGTACATTGCGAGCTGCTCGAGTTTGTCGAGGTCTTCGAGTTCGCCCTTGCCGGACGTGATCTTCTCGAGGATCTCCATCATACGCTTCGTGCCGACACGGCAGGGAGTGCACTTGCCGCAGGACTCGTCGACGGTGAAAGTCAGGAAGGACTTCGCCATGTCGACCATGAAGTTGTCCTCGTCGATAACGATGAGTCCGCCGGAACCCATCATGCAGCCGATCGCCGTGAGGTTGTCGTAGTCGACCGGAGTGTCGATGAGGGACATCGGGATGCATCCGCCGGAAGGACCGCCGGTCTGAGCCGCCTTGAACTTCTTTCCGTTCGGAA
>JAEEIV010000065.1 GCA_016281555.1 Lachnospiraceae bacterium
ATATTGGCGAGCACGTATCCTTCCGCGTCTTCGCGGGTGATGTTGTACCAGTTATGCCCGGCGTCGTACGCTACGCCGACCACGGTCAGTTCCTCGCCGCGGAGCGCCTGTCCAACGATCTCGGAATCCGTCGTGGAATCCGACCGGATGTTCAGAATGCCCTGCGTGCCGACGAGACCGATGCGGGGCGTCTCATAGATGAGCAGGCGCTCCGGTTCATCCGTAAACTCATCGGAGGGTGCCGGCGCCGTCGTGGTTTCCGGCTCCGTCTCCGGTTCCGTTTCCTGTCCCGCGAGATGCTCTCTCAGTTTTTCTTCCGCGTTCCGGTTCGATTCATAGAACTCCCTGATGTACAGGGAAGATCCCGCCACGGCAGTCGACGCATCCAATGTGTCAAAACGGGCAGCGTTCCCCTTACCGCCCTGCATGAGCAGCGCGGCTACGAGCAATACGGCAATGACCCGGGCTAATTTCTTCATCCGATTCTCCCAAATAATTACTTCCGGACCTGCGTTTCTGCGCGAAAACACAGGCGGCACAATCTCCCTTATAAAAATCCGACTATACTATAACACAATAGGCGCGTTCTGTCAATGAAATCCCGTAGAATTTTGTTCATATTTTTAATATTTCCGTAACACTTCCCCGCTGTTTTCACAAAAAGAGACCGGCAGACAGGTTTTTCGCCTTCTGCCGGTCTTGTCCTCGCCGTCAAAAAGATCTGACGTCAGTTTTTCATTCTCGCCCAACGGCCCGCTTCGACCCATACCGCAGGACGGACGCCCGAAGAGTTCGGAACGCGGATCCCCGTGCCGTAGGACAGTTTCGGATCGTCTCCGCCGACGTAATAGCCGACCAGATTGATGTAGCCGCAATGGAACACCTTCGCGGCGTCATTGTTCGTCTGACCGGGCGTCCGCAGCCACCAGTCCGAATTCCCGTCCTGACCGACCCAGATCCCTTCCTTGACCGCCTGTTCCGTCGGTTCCGCCATCCGGTCCTTCACGGCAGCGATGTAGCTCTCCTCACGGGTCTCATCCTTCGACTTATCCTTTTCCTTGGACTTTTCTTTTTCCTTCGGCTTTTCCTTCTCTTTTTCCTGCTTCGTCTTCACTTCTCCGACGGAAAGCAGGAATACGGTATCGACGGTCTTCTCTCCGCCGTTCGTTCCCGGATAATCCGGATTCTTCAGGTTGACGAGTTCCGTCGGACGCATTGCCCGGCGCTGCGTTTCGGAAAAGTCCTCCAGGAACGGACCGTTCAGCCAGGCGCGGAGCGCCGACGTTTCCCACGTGACTGCTTCGAACTTGTCGTGATAAGGCCGGTTGGCAATGACGTTCTTCGTAAGCAGCAGCATGTCCGGTCCCTTTTTCGCCAGAACGAGCCACTCGTACGGCCCGAATTTGATCGTATCTCCGATCGATGGTATTTTCTTCATTCGATTCCTCCTTCAGGACTGTTTCCGTTTAAATCCAGCCGCCGTCGATCCGGATCACCTGTCCGGTCAGATACAACGGCGCGACAGACAATAGATAAATGAGTTCCGCCACTTCTTCCGGGCTTCCGGCCCTGCCGGCAGGGATCCCGTCAACGACCGCCGAGAGTTCCTCTTCCGTATAGCAGGCGTTCATCTTCGTATCGATGAGGCCGGGAGAGACCGCATTGACGGCAATGCCGGACGGCGCGACTTCTTTTGCAAGCGCCTTCGTAAAAGCGTCGACCGCGCCCTTCGTCAGGGAATAATCGACTTCCATCGAAGCGCCGACCTGTCCCCAGACGGAAGAAACGTTCAGGATCCTTCCGGACCCCCTCTGGATCATTCCGGGGAGCAACGCCCTCGTCATCCGCACGTAGGACGACAGGTTCGTATCCAGCATCTTCCGGTACTCTTCGTCCGTCGTCTCCTGGAAGAGACGGTCCGCCGCGATCCCGGCGTTATTAATGAGAACGTCGGGCGTTCCGAAAAACGATTCCGCTTCGGCCGCCGCCATCTTCACGCCTTCCTCCGAGGATAGATCCGCGCTCACGACGAGAACGTTCCCCGCACTTTTGGATGCCTCCGACTCCTTTTTTAAGTCATTCAGCGCCTCCGGATGCCGGTATCCGACGAGCACAAGAGCGTCTCCCGCTTCGAGAAACCGTTTCGCCGTCGCCAGTCCGATTCCGCCGGACGCGCCGGTCAGCACGACTTTCCGGCCCATGTCAGTTCTCCGAAAGAAATGCGTCGAAGGGTTCCGACTTCAGCTCGTACTGCTTCAGGAAGGGCTGCAGTTCCTTCGCGATCCGTTTCACCGAGCCCGCCGAATCGCCTTCCACGTTTAACGGCAGGATCGGATCGTGAAGCGAAAGCCGGAGTAAGAACCAGCCGTCCCCGATGTTCACGCGGATGCCCTCGTAATTCTCGGGTTCGATCTTCCAGTCTGCCTTCGTTTTCGCATACTCTCCGAGGTCGTCCAGCACTTTCTGCCCGTAGGTCTTGAAATCCTCTTTTCCGATCGCGAAGCGGAATTCCTTCGCCTCCGCCGGTTCTTTCAGGTCCGCGATCAGGCTGTCCAACGTATACCCGTCCCGTTTCGCCTTCGCAAGTTCGATGACGAGTTTGATCATAAGGTAGGCGCCGTCGTCCAGGAAATAATTCTCCTTCAGAGCGCCGTGACCGCTCGTTTCCATGGCAAGTTCGGAAGAAACGCCTTCCTTGTTCAGACGGATCGATTCATTGATGACGTTCCGGTAACCGCGCTTGAATCTCCGGTGGATGCCGCCCTTCGCCTCGATGAACTCCTTGAGTCCGGTGGACGTGATGGAATCCGTGACGATGGCCGTGCCCGGATGGTCGCGCAACAGGATCGCGGAAATCATGGCAATGAGCCGGTTCCGGTTCAGTTCCGTGCCGTCCGAAAGCACCGCGCCCGCGCGGTCGACGTCCGTATCGAAGATGATGCCGAGGTCTGCTTCCTTTTCCTTCACGGCTTCAATGATGCTCTGCATCGCCGTTTCGTCTTCCGGATTCGGGATGTGGTTCGGGAATCTTCCGTCCGGTTCGAGATAGCGGGAACCCGCGGTCTTGCAGCCGAGCGCGGTCAGCACGCGGAACGCGAAGAAGCCGCCCGCACCGTTTCCGGCGTCCACGACGACGTGAAGTCCTGCAAGGGGTTTCACCGGACCGAGTTCCGCCATGACTTTCTTCCGGAGGAACGTCGTATAGACGTCCATGAACGGTTTTTCGTAGACGC
>JAEEIV010000066.1 GCA_016281555.1 Lachnospiraceae bacterium
AGAAGATGTCGGGGTTCTGCGCGGAGCCTCTCTGGACCGGATGGTTCGGGTTCAGGGCGCTGTCGCGGAACGCCTGGATGGCATCCATGTCGACCAGATCCTTGAGGTCTTCATAGTCCCATACTTCGATCTTCTGGATCTCGTGGGAGGTGCGGAAGCCGTCGAAGAAGTTGATGAACGGCACGCGGCCCTTAATGGACGCGAGGTGCGCGACGGCGCCTAAGTCCATGACTTCCTGAGGATTCGATTCGGCAAGCATTGCAAAACCGGTCTGACGGCAGGCGTAGACGTCGGAGTGGTCGCCGAAAATGTTCAGCGCGTGGCTCGCCACGCAGCGGGCGGATACGTGGAAGACGCAGGGAAGCAGTTCGCCCGCGATCTTGTACATGTTCGGGATCATCAGCAGAAGGCCCTGAGACGCCGTGTAGGTCGTCGTCAATGCGCCGGCTGCGAGTGACCCGTGGACCGTGCCGGAAGCACCGGCTTCGGACTGCATTTCCGACACCTTAACGGTCGTGCCGAAAATGTTCTTCTGACCCGCGGCTGACCACTGATCGACGTAGTCGGCCATCGGACTCGAAGGGGTGATGGGGTAAATGCCCGCTACCTCGGTAAACGCGTACGATACGTATGCCGCAGCGTTGTTACCGTCCATGGTTTTTTTCTTTCTTCCCATAGAATAGAATCCTCCTTGTTTGTTGAACGTATGACAAACTGCAAATGACGCAGTGCACAGTTTGCATATATTATAGAATGAAAAGGGGAGGTTTTCAATACCTAAATTAGCACAATCAATCTAAGGCAATCCGCCGGTAAAAAGAAGTTTGACCGGCGAAATGAAAAGATGTATACTGAAGAGGTATTTAGCAGTCTTCCAAAATGCAAGAACATATGCATCAGAAAGGCAAGAATTTGTAGTACCTGCTATGTCCGGCACAGTTTTTTCAATCGAAGAATTCTCCATTTACGACGGCCCGGGAATCCGGACGACGGTCTTTTTGAAGGGCTGTCCGATGCGCTGCCGCTGGTGTCACAATCCCGAGGGGCAGTCGTTTTCGCCGGAGGAAGTGAAGACCGCCGGCGGGGCGGAAATGCGCATTTCAGGACAGGTCTGGGAAGCGGAGGATCTCGTCAAAAAGCTGCTCAAAAACAAGCCGATCCTCTCCCACGGCGGCGGCGTCACCTTTTCGGGCGGCGAACCGTTATCCCAGCCGGAATTTCTCCTGGAATGCCTGAAAAAACTGAAAGGGCACCTGCACACGGCGGTCCAGACTGCCGGCAATGTCCCCGCGGAAGTCTTTGACGAGGTCATCCCCTGGGCAGACCTCGTGCTCTTCGACCTGAAACTTATGGATCCCGGAAAGAGCCTTGCGTGGACCGGTCAGGACAATGCCCCGATCCTTCGGAACTTCGACGCATTGACGCGGAGGAGTCTTCCGTTCCTTGTGAGAACGCCGCTGATCCCGGGCGTCACGGACACGGAGGAAAATCTCGGCGCGATCGCCGGACTTTTAGATCGGCACGGCGTTTCAGGAATCGAATTGCTCCCCTATAACAAAATGGCGGGCGGGAAGTACGCCTCGCTCGGCCGGATCTATGATCCGGGCTTTGATGAATCCGCGGAGCCGGATCCCCGGACCGCTTTGTTCTCGGCGCACGGGATCGAAGCGAAGGTGCTGTAGATCTTCGGACAAAGGATTTTCTTATGAACGATCAGACGAAACAATATTACGACGCCCTGAAAGCCAAGGAATACCGGAAGGAGCGGAAACCGCTTTCCGATCCGCTGCCGGAAATGTATGAGCCGCCCTATGACTCGGACTGCTACGTCCGGTATTATAAAACGGTTCTTTCAGAGGCATTCCCGATCCTGCTCCCCGGCGATGATTTCGGCTTCCACAAAAGCTGCACCGACGTGTCGCGCGGGCTTCGCGCGGGCAATTACACGCTGAATTACGCCCGTGTGATCGGCGAGGGATTTGGTCCGGTCCTGGATCGGCTGAAAGCACGGGTAGCGAAGGAAAGCGATCCCGAAAAACTCGAACTCGGAAACGCGATGATCGCCTGCATCGAGGAGATTCCGCCGATCGTGGAGAAGTACCGGAAGGCGGCTGAGGACGCGGGACATGTACGGCTCGCGGAGGCATTGACGCGGATCCCGTGGGAAGGCGCGAAGACCTTCTATGAAGCCTGCCTGTTCTTCCAGATCTGCATTTATTTCCTTCGTTCCGGCATGACGGCGCACTTAGGGCTCGGCCGGTTCGACCAATACATGCTGCCTTATTTTGAATCAGATTTAAAGCGCGGCGTCCCGGAAGAGGAACTCTTTGAAACGCTGGAACGGTTCTTCATCTCGCTGAACGTGGATTCCGACTCCTACCACGGCATCCAGGCCGGCGACAACGGACAGAGCATCGTGCTCGGCGGCTTCAACGTGTCCGGCGACTATCAGATCAACCGGCTGTCGGAACTCTGCATTGAAGCGTGCCGCGAACTCAAGCTCATTGACCCGAAGATCAACATCCGCGTCGGCAAAAACACACCCTTTGAGGTTTACAAAAAAGGCACCCTGCTCACGAAGGAAGGGCTCGGTTTTCCGCAGTATTGCAATGACGACGTCGTGATCCCGGGGCTCATTGCCCTCGGTTACCGGCCGGAAGACGCCTACGATTACGTCGTCGCGGCCTGCTGGGAATTCATCATCCCGAACGTCGGCGCGGACATTCCGAACCGCTGCAGCATGGACTTCCCGAAGATCGTGTCCGAGGTATTGGACGAGCATCTCACCGGTGCGGAAACTTTCGAGGATCTCTTCGCGTTCGTGGATGAGAAGATCCGGGCAAATGCCGATGACTTTTTGACGAAGGGGAACCTCGCGGAGGAGGCGCCGCTCCCGCTCGACGCGGTGTTCCTGGACGGCTGCTTAGAAAGCCTGAAAGGCGTGTACAGCGGTGGTGCGCGGTACATGAACTTCGGGGCGCACGGACCCGGCATCGCGATCGCGGCCGACGCGCTCATGGCGGTGAAAGAACTGATTTATGAGAAAAAAGTTTTGACGAAGGAATTGCTGCTCGACGCATTGCACGCCGATTTCGAAGGGTACGAGGACGTCCGGAAACTGCTGCTCTCCTGCCCGAAAATGGGGAACAATGAGGATCCGGTGGACGAACTTGCCGGGCGGCTCATGGAGAGTTTCGCGACGCATCTGAACGGCCGGCCCGCCATCAGCGGCGGCATCTGGAGGGCCGGCACCGGCAGCGCCCAGGGCTACATTTCCCGCGGAAAACGCTGCCCCGCGACGGCGGACGGCCGGAAGGCTGGCGAACCCTACCCATCCAGCTTTTCACCGGCGCTCGGAATGAAGACGAACGGACTGCTCTCGACGATCCAGTCCTTCACAAAATTCGACTTGAAGAAGGTCATCAACGGCGGTCCGCTCACGATCGAAGTGCACGACACGGTCTTCCGGAATGAGCTCGGCATTGAAAAAACGGCCATGCTCGTCAAGGAATTCATTGACCTCGGCGGGCATCAGCTGCAGATCAACGCGGTGAACCGGGAAACGCTCCTCGACGCGAAGGCGCACCCGGAAAACTATCCGAACCTCATCGTCCGCGTCTGGGGCTGGAGCGGATATTTCGTCGAACTCGCGCCGGAGTATCAGGATCACATCATCAAACGGTTGGAGTTTGAATATTGAGATTAGATGGAGTTTGGCTTTGCTTTCGAGGAGGTCCTTTATGAAAAAGCAGTTTTTTCTGGCTATCACTTTGATACTGACAGCAGTTTTAGCTGTCATTCTGTTTTCCGGATGCCAGTCTCCTGTAAAACCCGCAGAGACCGAGGCGGAGAAAACTACAGAACCTGTCATTGAATCAACTACCGAACCGACTGAGGAACCGACCACGGAACCCGAAACGGAGAACCCGGCAGTTTCCTTCTTTAAAGGCATTTGGCAAGGGAGCGACAGTAACGTCACTACCATTGTTATCAATGAGGACGGAACACTCTATTATCGAGAAATCAACAGCGCCAAGATTCCGACGGTTGAAGGCATGAGCGGGACCTGGACGGCCAAAGACACTGAGGCGATTACAATGTCTATTCCCGGATTGGGGAGCGGATATGAACTGGAGGGAATTGTCGAAGACAGCGGCGGAGTCGTCTTAAAATGTACGAACGGCCAACCTTGGTCTGATGAGACAATAAGGAAAAGCACTATCACACAGGAAGAGATTGAAGAGATTGCCAAAAAGCGGGTGGCGGAACTAAGCGTCATTCTGCCGGCAGATGGCGGATATTTCCTGCGCGACGCACAAAACAATTTCATTGACAAGGCAACGATTACATGGAATTCAGAAGAGAAGTCTCTGAACGCCGTTTGCGATGATGGTCTATATGTAAAAGTAACCCAAGCAGGACTTGAAACGAATTGCACGTTGTCGAAATGGGGAGAAAGCGGAGAAAGCGCCATAGCCTATCCTGCCGGAACGGTAAAGTCAGTTTCCGGTATTGAAAACTGGTGGCTGGATGAGTCCTATGACGGCATCCGCTGCGATTATTATTCATTCGAAGATTGGGGCAATCGGATCGTAAATTATAGCAAGGAATCCGGGGCCGGCTTCTTATTTTGGTTCGTGTTATATGTTTATGAGGGAGAAATATATACCTACCAGATGCAGGATTGATTTCTGTCATTACGAAGAGCGGACTGCTTAAGAGTCCGCTCTTCTTTTTATTATCGTGAAACCTTCTCCCAGAACCATATCTCAGCAGACCGTTTCGGCAATGCCACCTCGAACCCTTTTAGCAGTTCTTCCCCGGCGCGCATGACCGTCTCATGGGTCACGCCGTTTTCCAGCCGGTACAAGGCCTCCGCCTGAACGTGCAGTCTTACGGAAACGCTTTTCTTCGGACAAAGCGTGTTCCGAATCACCAATACGAATCCGTCGCCCCGGTCCGGATCGGAGAACTCCGAAACCACGAGATCCCGGGGCGATTTTTTGCTTCCCCGGTGCAGATAGTAATCTCCTCTGAGTTCGATTTCGGCCGCCCGATGCCAGACGGGGAGCATTTTCTTCGCAAGATCGAACTCCGTATCCGCCGCGTCGAAGCGTGTCATGACCGTAACGGCCGGCGTCAGGGCATTGAGGTAGGCATATTCGTCGACGACCTCGTGCTCCACCTTCGGATCGTAGGTGCCGGCTTCATTGTCCCAGGATTTGGTGTGCGCCCGGAAATAGGGGATCCACTCGAACATCGCCTGGTGCTGGAGCTGCTTGATCGGGTGATTCCCGTAGGCCACGTCGGTGTAATGAAGCGGTACCGCGCGGCGGAGGGTTTCCAAGTCGTTCCGGCGGCCGCCGGAAGCGCAGCAATCGATCCAGAGCCCCGGATTTCTCTCGCGAAGCGCGTCCCAATAAGCCAGATATCCCTGCACATAGCGGTTTTCCAGCGACCCGATCCGGTCCTTCGGCTCATTGTCCTTCCAGATTTGCAGAAAATCGACCCGGTTGCAATCCTGCCGGTAGATCGTGACGTGCCACGCCTTGATGAGTGCATCCACGCGGTCGGTCATCCACTGACGGGCCTCCGGGTTCCCCAAGTCGAAATGATAATACTGGTGGCAGATGCCGTCCGGCGATTCAGGATCTTTCTGGTACAGCAGCCATTCCGGACGGTGTTCGGCGAGCCACGTGCCCGGACGCACGCGGTCCGGCTCGAACCACAGCATGAAATCCACGCCGTTTTTTTCGCAAAGCTTCCCGATCGGCTCCAGGCCGTTTTCCGGAAACCGTTCCGGATCCGCCTCCCAGGTGCCGACTTTCGCCCATTGACCGTCGCAGGGATACCAGCCCGCGTCGAACCACCAGATGTCCGGCTTTAAGCCGCGCTTTATGTATTGTTTCAAGCTTTGGATCTGCGTTTTTGTGGTGGTTCCGGTGAATTCCGGGCCGTTGTCGGCGAAAAGGTGCAGGCAGATGCGCGGCGAGGCGTCTTTCCCGAAAACGCCTGGAAGAACGTGCCGGAAATACCATTGCCGCCAAAGATTGACGCTGCGGCTTTCGTCATCTCCCTCCGAAACGAGGAAGGTCATCCGGGGCGTCAGGAACCGTTCCCCGGGAAGGAGTTTCGTCCGGACCCGCTGCTCGCCGGCAGTGAGCCGGATCCCGCCCGGCACCTTTGAAACGCTCGCCTGCCACTCGGCGGGCCAGCCGATCGCGACGCTGACAATGTATTTCCCGGTCCTAATGCGAAAGAACGGAAAGGCGCCTTCGCACGGCAAGCCGTGTAACGGTGCCATGACGGTCGGTTCCGTCCCGATCGGATCGTCCCAGAACGCAAAGCCGTCCGTCTTCCGGGTATCCCCGTTGCCGTGGTGCAATATGCCGCGCCGGGCGGGCAGGACGAGATCCGCCGCATACAGCTTGGAGAGAATCGGAGACGGTTTCCCGCTCCGGTTCTCAAACGCTGCCTGCCATTCGATGACGGGGAAGTCCGTATACTCGCGTACCTCTACGCGCAGGGCAATGCCCCTCCGCTCTCCCGTGATCACGGTTTCCCGGATCCCGTCTTTTTTCGTCTCGCTTTTTTCAGGGCGAAAGTCTTCGGGAACGCCCCGGAAGCTTTTTCTGCCGAGACAGAAGGAAAGAGGGATCGAAGACGCGGCAGGTTCTCCGAACAGGTCTCTCATCAGGTTCATATCGGTTTTCGTGGGATGGCTCATAGGGACTCCTTTTGTTTCATTGTATCACAAACGGAGGGAAACCGAAAAGCGATTTGTACTTCTTTTGTGGACTTTTTTGCGCAGTTTAGGTATACTGTTAGCGAAGAATGAGTTTGTTCGGCCGATAGTTCAGGAGGTTTTTCATGCGCCCCATCTCTTACAAAAACGTCACCCTTTCGGGCGGTTTCCTTGCCGCCCACGAGTCTTTGAACCGACGCGTCACGATCCCGGCGGTCTACGACCGCTTTTTCGAGACGAACCGCATCTTTGCGGTGACCCGGAAATGGCCGGACAATACAGACAAAACCGTGCACAAATTCTGGGACAGCGACGTCGCAAAATGGATGGAAAGCGCGGCGTATGAACTCGCGAAACAGCCTGACCCGGAGCTGGAACGAAAAGTCGAGGAACTGATCGACGGCATTGAGGCCTATCAGCTGCCGGACGGCTATTTCAATTCCTGCTACGACGCCGAGACCCGCTTCCAAAGCCGCGACAATCACGAACTTTACTGTGCCGGCCACTACATGGAGGCCGCCGTCGCCTACTTCGAGGCGACCGGCCGCGACCGGTTCTTAAAATGCATGTGCCGCTACGCCGATTTCATTGACGAGCATTTCCGCGTGAAAGGGGCCGCGCCGTTTCTGACGCCGGGACACGAGGAGATCGAACTCGCACTCCTCAGGCTCTACCGCGCGACCGGGAGCCGGAAGTATCTCGACCTCTCGGGCTGGTTCTTAAAAATGCGCGGGACGAACGAAAAGGATCTGCCGGTCGTGACACGGTTCTCCCCGAATTATCAGCAGGACAATGTCCCGCTTGCCGAACTGAAAGAGGCGACCGGACACGCGGTCCGCGCCTGCTACCTCTATACGGCAATGACTGATTATGCCATGGAAGCGGGCGACGAAGCCCTGCTTGCAGCCGCGAAGCGGGTGTTTGAGGACATTGTCAAACGGAAAATGTACGTGACCGGCGGCGTCGGATCCGCGAGAGAGGGCGAGGCTTTCACGATCCCTTACGATCTCCCGAACGAGACCGCCTACGCCGAGACCTGCGCCTCGATCGCACTCTTCTTTTTCGCGCACAAACTGCTGCTCGCGACCGGGGAAGCGAAATACGCGGACGTCATGGAGACCTGCCTTTACAACGGCATTGCCTCCGGACTCTCCCGCTCCGGCGACGAGTTCTTTTATACCAACCCGCTCAGGTTCGACCGGAAGGCGGAAAAGCGTTATACGATGCTGGTTTCCGAATTCCCGAAGCGGTCGCTCCGCCACCGGGTGAAGGTGTTCCGCTGCTCCTGCTGCCCGCCGAATCTGACGCGGCTCTTTGCCTCCGCCGGCGGCTACGTCTTCTCGGAAGACGAGGACACGATTTACGTGAATCTGCCGACCTCCGCCGTGTTCAAGGACGCAGACCGGCGGGTCGAAGTGGAAACCGACGGGCAGGAAAACCTGGCGCTCTCCGTCCGCGCACGAAACGTCCGGCGGGTCTCGATCCGCATCCCGGAATGGCACCGCATTTCCGGCGCCTATATGGTCTCCTCGATCCCGTACAGGGAAAAGAACGGCTATGCGATATTTGAAGCACCGGCAATGACCCCAGAGGACGCCGCCTGGGAAGTGTCGATCCGTCTCGAAGGGCTTCGCCCGGTAGCGCTTGCCTCGGACCCGCGGGTCACGGAAAACGTCGGAAAAGTCGCCTTCCGCTACGGGCCGACCGTGTATTGCATGGAGGAATGTGATAATCCGGAAGTGCTGTCGCTGGTGGCGGACCGCGCACGGCTTTCCGAAGCCGAGGCCGAGTGGAATGAGAAAGAGCAACGTACCGAACTCCTCGTGCCGGGCTTCCGACCCGTCTTCCGCACCGAAGACGCCCTGTACGAAAACGCATCAGATCAACTGGCCTATGCGCCGACCGTACTCCGTCTCATCCCCTTCCGGGATGCCGCGAACCGCGAAGACGCGGACATGACCGTGTGGATCCCGGTACGGTAAGGCTGAGGATACAAAAAAGCCGCCCGCAAAAAGCGGGCGGCTTTTCCTATTCCCAACTCAATCCGCGAACATCGGCGTCGACAGATACCGGTCTCCCGTGTCCGGGAGAAGCACCACGATGAGTTTTCCTTCGTTTTCGGGCCGTTTCGCAAGCTCGATCGCCGCAAATGCCGCAGCACCGGAGGAAATTCCCACCAGAATTCCCTCACTCTTCCCGATCGCCTTGCCGGTCGCGAATGCGTCTTCGTTCGCCACGGGAATGATCTCGTCGTAGATCTTCGTGTTCAGAACTTCCGGAACGAAGCCCGCGCCGATCCCCTGGATCTTGTGCGGTCCCGCCACGCCGGTCGAAAGCACGGCGGAACTTGCCGGTTCCACGGCGATCACCTTCACATCCGGATTCTTGGACTTTAAGTACTCTCCGACACCGGTCAGTGTGCCGCCAGTACCGACGCCCGCCACGAAGAAATCGACCTTCCCGTCGGTGTCTTCCCAGATCTCGGGACCGGTAGCGGCGCGGTGCGCCGCCGGGTTCGCCGGATTGACGAACTGGCCCGGAATGAAACTGCCCGGGATCTCTTCGGCGAGTTCATTGGCCTTTTCGATCGCGCCCTTCATGCCCTTCGCGCCTTCGGTGAGTACGATCTCCGCGCCGTAGGCCTTGATGAGCTGGCGCCGCTCCACCGACATCGTGTCCGGCATCGTCAGGATGAGGCGGTAGCCTCTCGCCGCCGCCACGGAAGCAAGGCCGATCCCGGTATTGCCGGAAGTCGGCTCAATGATCACCGACCCTGCCTTCAGTTTCCCGGACGCCTCCGCGTCGTCGATCATTGCCTTGGCGATCCGGTCCTTGACGGATCCCGCCGGATTGAAATACTCGAGCTTGGCGACGAGCCGGGCCTTCAGACCGTACTTCTCTTCGATGTGCTTGAGCTCCAGCAGGGGCGTTTTTCCGATCAGCTGATCGGCAGCAGTATAGATGTTCGCCATGATGAGGTCCCCCGTTTCTCTCCCGTTTTAGTTTATCGTTATACAGTTTGGCTTCTTCAAACAGTTTAACACTTTTTGCGAAAAAAGGCATCCTCTTTCTAAATCGGTTTCCGTAAATCGCGGGATCACTTCTCGTCTTTCGGAAGTTTCGGGACCTTGATCTTCTTTAAGAAGCAGCCGATGCCCTTGAACACGTGACCGTTCGTGAGTTCGACAAATCCTTCCGCAAAATTGTACGGCATCCGATTTCCCGCGCACATCGAGAGTGACCTCGCGGAATTGCTTTCGAGGATCCGCTGCATGAAAACGGCGCTTTTCACCGAATTGTCCCTTTCCGGTCCTTCCGGCTTTTTCTCTGCTTCCCTGGTCTGCTTTCGTGCGACCGAGGTCACCGCATGAAAAAGGATCCTCCCGAGGAAGGTCTGCTTCAGGTCGGTAAACCGGGATTCCAGCGTGACCGGGAGGGTCGGCGGAAGTTCCGGTACTTCATAGGTGTCAGGGTATTCAGGTTCCGGAGCATCTTCGACTTCGACCGTGACGGTGCCGGTTTCTCCGGGAGCGAGGCTGATCTTTCGGAAGCCTTTCAGTTCGCCGTCCAGGAAGAGCATTGCCACCTCGGCGCCGGAACGGTCACCCGTATTCGTAACGGTTTTTGTATAAGAATTGCCGTTCTTCGTCCATTCCGTCTGGGCAAACGAGGTATAACTCAGTCCGTGTCCGAAACGGTAGCGGACCGGGATCCCGTGCTTTTCATAATAACGGTAGCCGATCTCCGTCCCCTCGGCATAGATTTCCTGAATGCCCTTTCCGAAGGTCTCGTGCGAAGGCACGTCTTCGTACTTAAGCGGCCAGGTCTCGGCCAGCTTGCCGGAAGGGTTCTTCTCGCCGAACAAAAGCTCCGCCGTCGCGAGCCCGCCGTTCTGTCCGGGAAGGCCCATGTAGAGGATCGCGTTCACCTTGTCGTGGAACGGGACTTCCACTGCGCTCCCGCCGAAAAGCACGACGACCACTTTCTTTCCGGTTTCGCACATTTCGTCAATGAGCTTCAGATGGCTCTCCGGAAGCCGCATGTTTTCGCGGTCGCATCCTTCGGATTCATACAGATCGGTGAGCCCCGCGAAGACGAGGATCACGTCGCTCTCCTCCGCGGAAACGCCTGCGATCCCGCGCGCATCGAACGCGTCTTTCACGGTCGTGACACGGGTCGGCCGGATCATGGAGCTTCCGGCGCCCTGATAACGCATGGTTTCAAAGAGCTCTCCCGCTAGGTGCAGACGGTCCGTTTCGCGAAGCGGCAGCGTCCCGTCGTTTTTGAGAAGCACCGCGGAACCGGCCGCGATCTCCGAAGCCAGCGCATGATGCGCATCCCAGTCCGCAAACGACGGATCTTCCGGTTTCACGAAGCGGTCGATCCAGTTCAGGATGCGGCGGCAGGATAAGTTCAGGTCCTCCATCGGAAGCGATCCGTCCTTCACGGCATCCAGTATCCATTTCCGGCAGATCAGCGTGTCGCCCGGCATTTCGAGGTCAAGCCCCGCCTTCAGCCCGGCCACGCGGTCCCGGACCGCGCCCCAGTCGCTCATCACGACGCCGTCGAATCCCCACGCTTCTCTCAGGATCTCCGTCAATAGCCGGCGGTTTTCGGAACAGAACGTGCCGTTGATCCGGTTGTAGGCGCACATCAGCGTCGCGGGATGCGAATGCTTCACGATGTATTCAAACGGTTTCATATAGAAGCGGGCGGTTTTCTCGGAAGCGATCGAATCCCCCATGAACCGGTAGTTCTCGCTGTTGTTCAGCGCAAAATGTTTGACGGAAACGCCGACGCCCTGACTCTGCACGCCGTCCACTTCCGCTGCGCCGAGCACACCCGCGAGAAGCGGGTCTTCCGAGAAATACTCGAAGTTCCTGCCGCAGAGCGGATTCCGCTTTAAGTTGACGCCGGGACCGAGCAGGGTGTGCACGCCGTAGTAACGGCATTCCCGGGCAATGGCCTCGCCCATCTTCTTAAGCAATTCCGGATCCCAGCTGCAGGCGGTCGTCGCCGCCGTCGGGAACGACGTCCCAGGCTCGCTCGACGAGGTGCCGTTGTCACCGCCGCCGATCTGCTTCCTAAGCCCGTGAGGGCCGTCGGATACGCAAAGCGACGGAATGCCGAGCCGCGGGACCGGATTCGTATGCATGAAATCCGTTCCGGAAACCAGCGCCGCCTTCTCTTCCACCGTCATCTCTGAAAGTATGCCTTGAACGTCCAAGATGCCACCTCCGCTACTTTCTTTCATACATTCATCATAGCAAAAAAAGAAGCAAATGTATCACATAATTGTAAGAAAATCGTATAATTGCAACCAATTCAAAGGAGTTATTTGTACCGGATCTTTGTCCACCATTCAGCGCAGCCGCTTGAAGAACGGGAAAGGGACCCGTCGGACGGTACAAAACGCTTGAGACTTTCCGCAGGGTAGTATATAATGAACCTTGCGAATCTATACAAAAAAGGAGTATATCGCAATGAATGAAAGATTAAAGAGGACCGCGCTCATCGTCACGATCGCCGCCTTTGTGCTGATGGTTTTGTCGATCATCGTGGACGTGGTAAAGCCGGAGAACGTAAAGGATCTTTTCGGAGAGAACATGCTCGGCAATGCCTGGCCCCAGGCCGCCATCGGCATCATTGCCCTCGTCTTCGCCTTCATCTATATCATGAAAAATGCCGTGAAGGAAGCGGCGCCTTTCTATAAAGGCTTTTTCATCGCCTTCCTGCTCATGAATTTCCTGTACGGGGTATCGCTGTTCATCAGCGCCCATCTGTACGGCGCGCCCGGAGAGATCCCGATCCTCTTTCTCGTCGCCTTCATTTTCTGGCTGATCGGCTCCACCGCCGTGCTCTATCTCGCCTTCGCGCCGAATCTCGGGAAAAGCCGGTCGCTCACGCTGGCGATCATTGCCGCCGCTGCGTTTCTCGCGCCGGTGTTCGTCTCTTTGTTCCACGATTTCTACGAAGGCATGCTGTTCAGGAACATTGCGAAGATCCTCATGGTCTTCTTACTTTACCTGCTGATCCTTGCGAAGTATCAGAACAAGGACACGCGCGACGCGGTCTGACCGGACCGGAAAGGATCTGTCATGGAAAACACCACAGGAAAGTTTCTGGCAGGCTATGCCATCAAGGACATCACCCCGGACTACCCGGTTCCGCTCGCCGGATTCGGTCAGTCCTGGCTCCGCATGTCGGAGCGGATCTTCGATCACCTGTTCGTGCAATGCGCGGCCTTCGTCGATCCCGAGGGAGAGGCGCTGCTTCTCTTTACCTACGATAACGTAAAGGTCAATACGAAGTTTTACGAAAGCGCGGCGGACTATTTCGAGGAAAAATACGGCATTGACCGCGCGCACTTCCATATCAATGCGTCGCACAGCGAAAGCTCGCCCGACACCTACGTGGACATGGAAAAGTGCCCGGAGATGCGCTCGTACAATGAACTCGTGGTCCGCGAGATCATGGCCGCAGGCGACGAAGCGATCCGGAATCTGAAGCCCGCCTCGCTCGAATATGCCACGACGCGCACCTGGAACTTGAACTTCGTGAAGCACGCGTACCTCGATACCGGCGTCGCGATCGGCGACAATCACGGCAGACCGTCGGACGGCGTGGTCCTGCAGCATCCTTCGAAGGTCGACAATGCCATGCTGGCCGTCAAGGTCATCCGGGAAGGGGAACCGGACATCGTGCTCATCAACTGGAGAGCGCACAATCAGTTCACTTCCGGCGGAAAAAAGACCGACCTCTCGGCGGACTACGTCGGAGCGTTCCGGGATGCGGCGAAGGAAAAGTTCGGCTGCAATCTGATGTTCTTCCAGGGCTGCGCGGGCAACGTCAATCCCTACAGCTATATCCGCGCCGAAGAGCGCACCCGCGATTACGTGGAGTTCGGCAAGTTCCTGGCGCAGCATCTGAACGACGTTTACGATCATATGACGCCGATCGAAGCCGGAAAAATCAAGGCGCATCGCTTCATTGTGACCGCGAAGACGAATCACGATGAAGATTACCGGATCGAAGAAGCGCGCCGGATCAGCAAGCTTTTCAGTGACGGCGTCGACCGGAAGGAATGCCGGGAGGAAGCCATCAGAAGCGGATTCAGTTCGGTATATCATGCCAATTCCATCGTCCGGAATTATTCGCTCCCGGAAACCATGGACTACCCGCTGTCCGTCTGTTCGATCGGCGACATCGGATTCGCCATGGCGGAATTCGAGATTTTCGACAACCTCGGCGTATTCGTCCGTGAGAACTCGCCGTTCGCCCAGACCTTCGTCATGGGCTACACCGACCACGCGTCCAGCTACATGCCGAGCGCCTATGCCTACCAATACGGCTGCTACGAGGCGGAGAACTCGCGGCTCGCCATCGGCTCCGGAGAGCGATGCGCCGCACTGATGCTCGAAAGCCTGATCCGTCTGAAGTATCATTACGGAGAATAAAAAGCGGATGCCAAAAGAGAACGCCCTGCCAAACGGCAGGGCGTTTTTCTTATCTTCCGGATCCCGGCTTACAGGAGATACTCGCCTTTCTTCCTCCCACCCGTGATCGTCTTCACGTACTGCAGGGGCGACAGACCGGTGTGCGCCTTGAACGTCCGTGAAAAATGATGGATCGACGCATAGCCGACGGCGGACGCGACCTCGGTCACGTTCACGTCTTCATTGGTCAGCAGCATCTTCGCCTTCTCGATCCGGGCGCGGTTCAAATCCGCCATCGGCGAGATCCCGAAGAAATCCGTGTAATACTTGTAGAACTGACTGCGCTTTAAGGAAACCATTTCCGGCATGTTCGTCGACGCCCACTCTTTCTCGCAATTCGAAAGCATCATGTAGCGCGCCTGGCAGAACAAACTGTACATCGTCGTATTGTTCGTTTCCTCCACCATCCGCTTGTGGATCTCGCGGGAAAGACGGACGAACAGGTTCCGAAGCAGGGAATCCATTTCGTACTCAAAGAGGAAATCGCGGGTATTGAATTCCGTGTTGATCTCCTTAATGTACTGGTTCACAAGCCCTTCTTCCTCCGGATAAAAGACCTCCATTAACGGCAGACGGAAGCTGTCCACCTCTTCTTTTCTCGCGGAGAAATGAACGTAACTCACCTTGAACTCCCGGAGCGCGCTGAAATCCTGCTCCTTTCCGGGCTCGAACAGCATGACGCCGCCCGGCATTGCGACGGCAATGTCATTGTCCCTCGTGATGTGCATCGGCGTCAGGAAATAGGCGAGAAGATAATCTCCGCTGCCCTGCGGCCTGTGGATCCGCGCGTAATGCTCGCCTTCCGTTTCGTATCCGACGTAATTTACCTTCATCATGGCCTTTTTCCTCCGCTTTCCTTCTCGCTCTTTTCTTCGTGGTATTCCTTCTCCGTATTGACGTTCCAGACGTTGTCCTTCTCCGTTTTTCCGGACAAGATGTTCTTCACGGCTTCAAACGCCGTGCACATGCTGTGGTCAATGTTATTGTAGCGGTGCTGACCGTTCCGGCCGACCGGGAACAGGTTCGGGATCGTGTCGAGATACGCGCGGAGCTTGTCCATCTCCTCGTACGTGTCGAAGTATGCGGGATAGGCCTTTTTCACGCGCTCGACGTGGCTGTCAATGACCTCGCCCGGATCTTCGATGAGTCCGATCTTCGTCATCTCGCCGATCGCCATCTTTGCGAATTCTTCGTCGCTCATGGACCACATTTCGTCGCCTTCATTGCAGAAGTATTCGAGCCCGACGAAAACGGAATGTTCCGGATCCTTCACCATGTAGGGCGACCAGTTGTTGAAGATCTGGAAGCGTCCCATCTTCACGCTCCGGTCGTGCACGTAAACCCAGTCGTCCGGCACGATGCCGCCGAGCGTCGGGATCTTCGTCCGGTTCTGCAGTCTGATCGTCGGCACGAGCACGCCTGCAGTCATGTAGTCCCGGTACGGCAGCCCTTCCGCGATCCGTTTTTCCTCTTCCGGCACGTCGTTCATTCCGGCAATGAGATCCTTCACCGGCATGGATGAGATCACGAAATCGCCGTCCATCCGTTCTTCGATCCCGTCCTTTTCATAGACGACGCCCGTAATGCGCTGCTCTGCATCTTTCCGGATGCCGGTGACGCGCGCATTTTTCAGGATCGTTCCGCCCATCTTTTCGACTTCCGCCGCAGTGAGTTCCCATAGTTCGCCCGGTCCGAGCTTCGGATAAGCGAATTCCTCGATGAGTGAAGTCTCCACCTTTCTGTTCTTCTTGTGGAAGATCTTTCCGAACACGTCCTTTAAGACCGCGCGGATCGACAGGCCTTTCACTCGCTGCGCGCCCCACTCAGGCGAGATCTCGGACGGATGGCGCCCCCAGAGATTCTCGGTGTAATGCTCGAAAAACATCGAGTACAGCTTCTTTCCGAAGCGGTTGATGTAGAAATCTTCGAGTGACTTTTCCTTCCGCTTGAACACGGCGCTCTTCAGATAACTGAAACCGACGGCGATCGTCGTGCCGAAGCCCATGCTCCGGATCGTTTCCCATTTTAACGAGATCGGATAGTCAAAGAATTTGTTGTTGAAAAAGATGCGGGACAGACGGTTTCTCCGGAGCATGACGCGGTCCGTCTTTTCCGGATCCGGGCCGCCCTCCTTCACCGTGGCGGTCCGCCCGAGCACGACGTCGTCGTACGGCAATGCGCCCTGCGTCGGAAGCATCTTCTCCCACCACTCATTGACCTCAGGCACCTTCGAAAAGAAACGGTGCCCGCCCATGTCCATGCGGTTGCCCTTGTAATTCACCGTCCGCGAAATGCCGCCGAACACGCCGCTTTCCTCGAACACCGTCACTTCGTACTCGTTCGAGCGGCTTAAGAGCTCGTATGCGGCGGTCAGGCCCGCAGGGCCGGCGCCGATGATCAGTACTTTTTTCATTTCATTCCTTTCTGAAATCACCATCGTTATTTCGGCAGGATCACGGACGCGTAATTCGCGTCATAGGGACAGAAAAACAATGCGACCGCCAGACATACGCAGGCGACGGCCAATGCCCCGAGGACCACGTAATACACGGCCCGGTTTTTCAAGGACCTGCCGAAAAAGCCGGCGGAGACGAAGGCCGCCAGGCCGAAGATCCAATAAAAGTCCATCCGGTAGCGCGGAAGGAACACCGGACTGCCCGAGATGTCGACCGCGAGGATGAGGAACGGCGTGACGAGCAGGACCAGGAAGATTGCGAAGCATTCCTTCCAGATGAGTTTCATTGCCCTCGGATTCACGAGCGTCGCAATCGGAAGCAGCAGGATCGGGAAGGTCACGAACGCGCCGAACTGCACGAGACTCTTCGCGTTTTTCAGATTCAGCAGATAATAATCCAGCCCTTTTTTGATGAACGATGTCGTCAGCTTCACGCCCTTGCTGACGTCGGCGATGGTCAGCTGATAGGACTGTCCGAATTCGAGCACGTTGCCGAACCGCGCGTAGTTGTAATACATAAGCAGCCCGCCGATGAGGAAATACGGCAATGCGGCGAGACAAAACTTGCCGAGCAGCTTCAGGCTGAATTTCCGCTTCCTGAGGAAATCGACGAGCATCGGAAGAACGAGGACGTTCGCAAGCGCGACCGGCGGACGGCAGCCGAAGGAAAGGGCGCCGAACAGCGCGCCGAAACCCGCATAAAGGATCGCTTTGTTTTCGTTTTCCGTCGCATAGACGGCCTTGAAAAAGAAGAAGAGACTCCAGATCTCCATCGCGAGACCGGACGTGATCGCGGTGCAGTAGAGCGCCGGCGCCGACGAGGCGTACCAGACGCTTGCGAGGGAAAGCGCTGCGGCGAGGCCGAGCGTCATGCCAAACGAGAAGTCTTTAAAGAAGCGTTTTCGAAGAAGCAGGAATAAGGCGAATAATCCGGCGATGAAGACGGCCGCGAAGACCGCGGTGGCAATGAACGTCGTGAGATCCGCCCCCGTGACGGCGCGGAACGGCAGGAATAAAAGGAAAACCGGCACGACGCCGAAGTACATGTAGTATTTGCCGTTATAGAAGGCGTGATCCCAGTGATAGGATGCTCCGGCTTTCTTCCGGGCCTCAGGATCGTAGGGGTTTTCGAGTGCAAGAAGTTTGGGGTCGACCTCGCCGTAATCAAGGTCTAAGTGTCCCTCGAGAAACGCGCGGGCCGTGACTTCATACTGGTTTCGGTGGCCCGGCTTCTCTCCGTTCCATGCCGGCGCAAGCCCCATCGGCAGCACGGCGATGAGGATCGTCAATGCTGCTGCGATCACGGCGGTCAGTTTTTGCATTCCGGCTTTCAAAAATCGGCTCCCTCACGTGAATTTGGCTTCGCTTTCAGTGGAAAAAAAGACAAAAATCTCTCCGCTGTCATTGTACACAAATCCACGGGGAATTGCAACCTTCTTTTAAGAAAGCGACCGGATTTTTTCGCCGATATCCGGAAGTTTCGCCCATTGCAGGGCTTCCTTGCCCTGTTCGACGGGACGTCCCTCCTCGATCCATGCGGCGCCGTTCTCGGTGGAAAGCGCCTGCGGACAATTGGAAAATGCGAAATAGAGGTCGCCCGCGATCGGAACGGTCTCGTGTTCGACAATGCCGTATTTGCTGAACAGTTCCAGTACCGGAGCGCCCCGGTAAAGGAAACGGACCGCGTTCCGGTGATTGTGCATCGGCGGAAAATCAAGGATCTCGCGGCCGCTCTTGTAGTTGTAAACGACCATCGGCTCGTTCCGGTACAAAAAGACGTCGGGGCGGGACTGGATCCCGTCCGGAAACACCGTCGTTTCCCAGGTGTTTCCGCCGTCCCGGGAGACCGTGTATCCGCCGTGCCCGGTCCCGTGGTCGTCGGGCGGGATCCGGAAAACCGCATAGATCCCGTCGTCGTTCCGGCAGCAGCGGAACTCGTACGTCGTCGGATCAGGCGCCACGGCAAACGGCACGAGGACGTTGTCTTCGATCGTGCAAAGCACGGCGTAACTGAAAGCATCCAGCGTCACTGCGGTCTGGAATTTTCCCTGATACGAGAACACCTTGTTCACGATCGGCGGCGCGGTGCTGTCGACGGAAAAGCCGCGCGCATTGACGTAGCGGAGGTAGGAGGCATTGTCGAGACGGACGTCGCCTTCGTCGCCGCGGAAGAACACTTCCGTCCGTTCGGAAACCGTATCCGAAAAGAAATCATAATCGCGGTAATAGGCCGCCAGCTCGCCCCGCGTCGTCGTGAACAGCATCCGCGTCCGGCCGTCGCCGACGAGGTAATGCGCGGTGCAAAGAAGTCCCCTCGACTCCCCGATGCCTATGTCAATGACCCGGTGCCGGACATTCGTCGGCTGTCCCGGCGGAAACACCGAAAGACAAAGCTTCCCCGTCGATTCCCCGTAACGTTTCCGAAGGCCCGTCACGTAAGACACGAACATGAGTCCGTTCGCGCGGTCGTACACCGCCGCACCGGCGCAGGCCGCCGTTTCATTGAGCCCGTCGTTGATTTGTACCGCATCCAATCCGTCGTACAGCATAATTCTCTCCGTAGGGGTCCGGATCGGTCCTTGCCGTCCGCTGACCCTGTCTTTTTTATAGCATATTTTCACAAACCGCGAAAGACCGTTCTTGCGATTTCTGCGGTTCTGTGGTATAAAAAAGACAGTGATTTCGCCGGTGACGGCGAGTCCGCAAACGTCCCGTAAAGGGAAAGGAGTCCGTTTTGCAGATCCTCTGGCTGACCGTCCTGCATTTTCTTACCGAAGGCTTTTCCGCCTTCGCAATGCTCTCCCGCTTCTCCGGCGGGCTCGTTCTGCACGGCCAGTTTTATTATCATTTCGCGGCGCTCGCATTGCCGCTCATTTTCGGCACGGCATTAGACCTGCTTACAGCGAAGCGGAAGAATGCCGGACAAAGCGAACTCCCGCTCCCGGCCCTCGTTGCCGTCGCAGGCCTCATCCTCGTTCTCATCGGCGGCGTGACGCATCCCTTCGTCCTCGGACTCGGCAATGCCCTCTTCAAGACCGGCGGCGTGACCGCCGTACTGATGCACGACCGTGAAAAGCACGCGCGCGGCGCCCTCGTCGGCATTTTCCTTGCGCCGTTCGCGATCGCACTGTTCGCCGGGAAATACTTCGGCGCCACCCTGTCCGGCGATTCCTATCTGCTGATTTTCGGCCTCGCCTGGATCCCGGCAATTGCATTATCGGTCCTCGTTCTTCTTTCGGCCCGGAAAGAGATCCGGTTCCGGCAGAGCGAAGCCTATCAGAAAGAAGTGCAGGAGTATTCGGAGCATGAATTCGAATTCCGGTTCGGCGCCCAGAAGAAACTGACCGGAAAAGCGGTGCTCGCGCTCATTCTCTGCTTCGCGGCCGTACTGCTCCGTTCCTTCTTCAACGGCGCCATCTCCTACTCCTGGTCCGAAAGCACGGTCCTCGTTTGGATCGCGGCGGCCGTCATGTCCCTCGGCGTTCTTCTCGGCGGATTCTTCGCCGCGAAGACGAGTTTCACAGTGGGCATCCTGTTCACGCTGGCGCTCGCCACCTTCCTGTTCTGGTTCAAGGAGATCCCGGTGCTCGGTCTTATGGCGCTCTTCCTTTTCCACATGACCGTGCCCGTCACGCTGTATATGGTCTCAAACCGCCTGAAAGACATGCCCGGCTACGCCTTTGGGCTTTTATCCTTCGCGGAGTTTCTCGGGCTTTTACCCGCCTTTTTCGGCTTCAGAATGCCGCTTGCGGAACACATGACGGCTGCGGGGACTTCGGCGGTCATTCTTCTTCTGTTGTTCATTGCCCTGGTGCTCTTCGTGAAAGAGCACAACGCTTCCGAAAAGTGACCGCTTTATATTTCTTTTAGGAACCGGCTCGGCTGCATATCACGGCCGAACCGGTTTTTTGCTTCGTAAAGGCACAATGCCTCCGCCGCCCGGGTCATCCCGACGTACAGCACGCTGCGCTCCTCCTCGATCTCCTGCGGCGTTTTCGATTTCTCATGCGGGATCACGCGCTCATTGACGTCCGCGATCCAGACGAAGGGGTACTCCAGGCCTTTCGCCGAATGCATCGTCGAGACCGTCACCGCGTCCTTCCGCTCCTTCTTTTCCTCCTCTTCCCGCTCCGCCTTCTCCTTCAGTTCGCGGCTGTATTTCGCAACGTAGCCGTACCACGCCTCCGGGCTGTCGTAGCCCCGGGCGGACGCCTGGACTTCGTCAAGCACGCGGATCAGTTCCTCTTCGTTCAGATTCCGTCTCACGGCCGCTTCCGAAAGGTACCGGTCGTAGCCGAGATAATTCCGGAAATAGTGGATCATGGCAAACGGGACTTTCAAACTTGCCATGAACGAAAGCTGTCCCGCGAACGAGCGCGTCTTCCCTGCCATGAATCCCCGGTCTTCCGTAGCTTCAAACCGCTTCGCCAATGCTTCGAGATCCACGGTTTCCTCCGGGAAATCCTCCCGTTTAAAATACCGCCACGGGCAATTCATGAATTGGAAAAAGTTCCGCCGCGTCCGGTTTCCGGCCAAGAAATTCAGGCAGGCAAAGAGCGGCCGGCAGACGAAATGCGCGAACACGTTCGGCACGCGGTCGCGCGTCACGAACGGCACGGACTTTTCCATGAGTTTCTGCAGCATGCCGGACATGCCGGCGTTCGTCCGGAAGAGGATCGCCATTTCCGAAGGAGAACGCCCTTCGTTCATCAGTCCGACGATCTCAGAACCGATCGCTTCGTATTCCAATGCGTCCGTCAGAAACTCCCGGATCTTCACCGTGCCGCCCGCTTTCGCCGCAGTGAGTTTCTTTTTAAAGCGGTCCTCATTGTGCCCGATGAGGGCAAGAGACCGCTTCACGATCTCACTCCCCGAACGGTAATTGACGCCGAGCAGGATCTTTTTCGCCTCCGGATAGGTCTTCGGAAAATTCAGCATGACTTCGGGCCGCGCCCCGCGGAATCCGTAGATCGACTGGTCGTCGTCGCCGACGATGAAAAGGTTGTTTTCCGGGGCCGCAAGCGCCTGCACGACTTCATACTGCACGGGATTCACGTCCTGGAATTCGTCCACGAGAAAGTAGCGGTATTTCTTCCGCCAGCGCTCTAAAACTTCCGGCTTTTTCCGGAACAGTTCGCTTGTCATGGTCAGCATGTCATCGAAATCGAGCACGTTTCGCTGCTTCAGTTTTTGTTGATACACCCGGTAAACGCGCCCGAAGGAGAATTGCCGGAACCCCGCGTCGTACCGGTCCGGATCCAGCCGGTGGTTCTTGACGAGAGAGACGGCGGAAAGCACGGAGGCAATGAACTCGCGGTCCGTCTCCACGGAAGGAGCGACCTCACGGACCGCCTCTTCCATGATGCGCGCCTTCTCTCCCTCCCCGATCACGGCATGTGAAGAAAGGCGGTATTCCTCCCGGAGAATGCCGTAAAACACCGCGTGAAACGTACCGAAACTGATGCGCGTGCCGGTCTGCCCCGAGAACGAAAGATAGCGCTTCTTCATCTCCTCCGCCGCCGCTTTCGTGAACGTGACCACGAGGATCGTTTCCTCGGGAACTTTGTATTCCCGGACGAGCGTCACCGCGCGGCGGGCAATGACCGTCGTCTTCCCGCTGCCGGGTCCGGCGAGCACCATACAGGGACCGTCGCGAAACGAAACCGCCTCGCGCTGAGATGCATTCAGATCCATATTCTGTTTTCCTTTTTCTTGAAAAAACGGGACAGGAATTCCGCGGAAGGCCTTGCCGGAGCTGCGGGGAGGGGATCCCGTAAACCAGCCGGAAGGCCGGGGAAAAATGCGATACCCGACGGAACACGTCCTTCCGCCGGGCATCACTGGCGTGATCACGCCGCTTGATTATGAGAGTTTTTCGATGGCTTTCTGAATTCTCTGCAACGACTCTTCTTTTCCGAGCACGGACATGAGTTCCGTCGCGCCGCCCGGCGTCATGGCAAGCCCGGACAATGCCGTCCGGATCGGCCACATGATGAAGTTCGTCTTGTATTCCTTCTCGGCGCCGAACGCACTTAAGAGCGAGAACAGTCCGTCGTTCGAGAAATCGTCCGTGCCCTCAAGGAGCGGCAGGACTTCTTTGAGAAGCGCCAGCGCCTTCTCGGGATCGCACTTCGCCTTCTTGTTCTCGTACAGCGCATTGTCGTACTCCGGCACTTCCTCGAAGAACGCGACCTTTTCCGGGATCTCCGTGAACACTTCGATCCGGGACTTCACCATCATCGCGATCTTTTCCTTGTCGACGTCACGCTTCACGGCCGCCTCGACGTAAGGCATCGCCAGTTTGAGGTACGCTTCGTCGTCCATCTTCTTGATGTACTCGCCGTTCATCCACTTCAGCTTCGCATAGTCGAACACGGCCGGGGACTTGTTGATCCGCCGGTAATCGAATTTCCGGATGAGGTCGTCGAGGCTCATGATCTCCTCATTGTCCTCCGGAGACCAGCCGAGCAATGCGACGAAGTTCACGACCGCCTCGGTAACGAAGCCCTGTTCCAGAAGATCCTCGAACGAGGAATGGCCGCTCCGCTTCGACAGTTTCTTATGCGTCTCGTCCGTGATCAGCGGGCAATGCACGTACACCGGCACTTCCCAGCCGAAGGCGTCGTACAGACGGTTGTATTTCGGGCTCGAGGAGAGGTATTCATTGCCGCGCACGACGTGCGTGATGCCCATCAGATGATCGTCCACCACGTTCGCGAAATTGTAGGTCGGGAAACCGTCCGACTTGATGAGAACCATGTCGTCGAGCTCCGCATTTTCGACCGTGATGTCGCCGTAGATCTCGTCGTGGAACGTCGTCGTGCCGGTCGTCGGATTGTTCTGACGGATGACGAAAGGCTTGCCGGCCGCAAGGTTCGCCTCGATCTCCTCTTTCGAAAGGTGCAGGCAATGCTTGTCGTAGACGCGGATCTCCTTCCCGTCCTCGCCGACCTTCGTCTTCAGCGTGTTCAGGCGCTCCTCGTCGCAGAAGCAGTAATACGCCTCGCCTTTTTCGATGAGCTTTTTCGCATATTCCATGTAGATGCCGGCCGCCTGGCGTTCGGACTGCACGTAGGGACCCACGCCGCCGTCCTTGTCCGGGCCTTCGTCGTGGATGAGCCCGGTTTCCTGCATGGTCCGGTAGATGATCTCCACGGCGCCTTCCACGAACCGCTCCTGATCCGTGTCCTCGATCCGAAGAAGGAAGTCTCCTCCGTCGTGCTTGGCGATCAGGTAGGCGTACAAAGCCGTTCTCAAATTTCCGACGTGCATCCGGCCCGTCGGGCTCGGTGCGAATCTGGTTCTTGTCTTCATATATTCATCCTCTCAGAGTGTTTCTTTTTCTTTTTCCGTTTCGTCCGTTGCAGTCTCCGGATCCTTTTCCGCCGTTTCCTGCTTCGGTGCCGTTCCGCCGATTTGTGAGGCAGGCGGCCAGACTCCTGTCGCTTCCGCTTCCGCCAAGGCCGCGAGCACCTCTTCCTTCTTTTCCTTGTCCCACTTTTCCGGATCCGTGGAGACCACGCCGTCATGCTGCAGCGCCATCTTTTCATACGGCTCCAGGATGTGATTCATCATGAAGGAGCAGATGAACACGATGAGGCCGAAGCCCCAGGCAATGAGCGGAAAGACGTACTGCATGAAGTAGATCAATGCCGCGTAGAAGCCAATGAAAATGACCGTCATCACGATCGACCAGCCGAGGTGCCGGATGGAGAACAGGAAGCCGTTCAGCAATGTCCTCGGGATCGAATTCTCAAACCGTGCCTGCAATGCGAAGACGAACTCAAACATCATGAGCACCAGCACCGCGAAGATGATCGCGATCACGCGGATCGCGGGAAACGACGGATTCAAATCGATATTGGCGCTCGTCAGATACACGGTGTAGGCCAGACCGCCCTCCAGAATAAGAAAGACGAGACCGATGACGCTCCCCTTGAAGAGATTGTCCCGGAATGCCTTGAAAAACATCCGGTAGTAGTGGCTGCCGCGATCCGACGCCTCTTTCATCATCACGTAGCAGAGCGCGGTCGTCGAGGCGCCGAACGTCACGACAGGGAGACAGCAAACCGCCCAGAGAAGATGCAGAACGACGACGTCCAGCAGCTTCCCGATAAAGGACCAGAACGGATTGGTCATGTCAAACAGTTTCGCCATTTCATTGCCTCCGCTACGGTGACATTATAATCTTGAAATCGCTTTCGGTCAAGAAAAACCGCGGTTCTCCGGCGAATTCACCGATTTTTCACGGGATGCGGGATTTCCTTTTCCGGAAAAAGATGGTATACTGTGGACAAGATTGAAAAACCGGGGATCGGAGGAGGTTCATGCCGAACATTTACGGAGAAAAAAGCAATATCCGCGTGCAGTGGGAAAAGGTGAAGGGCGGCTCGCTGCAGGACAAGTTTGACTGGTTCTGGCAGTATTTCGGTCTCTACACCGTGATCGGTCTCGCGATCATTGCCGTGCTCGTGGTCTGGATCGTCCTCGCGACCCGGCCGACGAAGCCGGAGCTCATCTCCGGCATCCTGCTCGACGTCTCGTTCACCGACGAGGCCAAGGAAGCGCTGACCGAAGAATTTGCGAAGGAACTCGGCGCCGATCCCGAGAAGAACACGATCGGCTTCAGTGCCTCGCCTTTCGGCGAAGCGGACACGGAGACGCAGCTGTATCAGCAGGAAATCATTACGACGCGTGTGGCGGCGAAGGAATTGGACGTGATCGGCGCGACGGAAGGCCTCGAAGGGTACGTGGACAAAAACAGTATCGGTTCCTCGATCTTTTTCCCCTTGCAGTTCATGCTGGAAGAAGAAACCCTTCAGAAGCTGGTCGATTCGGGACGTACCGTCTCGCTTGACACTTCCGAAGGGACTCTCCCCTATTTCATTGACGTGGCCGGTTCGCATTTCGCCGAACTCGCCGGCATCACCTATGAACACTATTATCTCGGCATTGCCTGCAATGCCCCGCACTACGACGGGCTTGAAGCCCTCGTCCGTCTTATTCTGGAATGACGGATCTCACTTTTTCACAGGTTTTTCCCAATAATACACGGTCGCGGACCAGGCGGGCACCGTCACGGTGAGCAAGCCTTCCGAGACCGGACACCGGATGGCGCCGACGTTATACGCGGCGTCATTCGTTTGTATGAGCTGCGTCATTTCCGCTTTGTCCGGCACGCCCGTCGGCCAGACCGGGATCTCTGCCTTCCGATCTTTCTCGAAGTGATTGATGAAGACCACGGCGGAAGAACGCATGTCAAACCGGGCGTAAACGACGAAACCGTACCCGGCGGCCAATGCCTTGAACGACCCTTTCCGGAAACAGCGGTATTTCTTGTGGATCCGAATCACGTCCCGGTGGAACGCGATGAGGTCCCAATTTT
Organism: Lachnospiraceae bacterium; assembly: GCA_016281555.1. Lineage (GTDB taxonomy): Bacteria > Bacillota > Clostridia > Lachnospirales > Lachnospiraceae > UBA1267. The sequence continues at coordinate 26,082 of JAEEIV010000066.1, forward strand.
CATGCCCCCAGGGATAGGTCCGGCGGTTGTCCGGATCGGTCCAGCCGACCACTCCCGCCTCGTCGCCGTAATAGACGGTCGGCGCACCCGGAAGCGTGAACTGCATGATGACGCCTTCCCGGAACGTCGCATACGAAACGCCCTCGCCCGCCGCCTTCGATCCCCGGGTTTCCAACCGACCGACGGTCGAATTCGTCCGGGTCAGGAACCGGGAATGATCGTGGTTCGAAAGCTCGTTCATGGCCGAATACAGCGAATCCGAGGGGAGGTACGTCATCCGTTCCGCGAGGTCACGGAAGAAGGCCTCGCCGTTTCCGTGCAGATAGGAATTGTACTCGTCGGAATGCTTCTCCATGCCGGTCAGGAAAAAGCCGACCGGTTCCATGAACGCGTCGTAATTCATCACGGTATCCCACTCGTCGCCGCGCAGCCACGCCGAAGCGTCTCCGTAGTGTTCCGCGACGATAAGCGCCTCCGGGTTCTCACCCTTCACCCTCGTCCGAAACTCCCGCCAGAACGCGTGGTTCGTGGTCTTCGTGCGGCCGAGATCCGCCGCGACGTCGAGCCGCCAGCCGTCTGCATTGAACGGCTGCCCGACCCATTTCTCTCCGATCCGCATCACGTATTCCGTGAGTTCCCGCGACTTCTCGTAATTCAGTTTCGGCAGCGTCTTATGATTCCACCAGCCGAGATAATTCACGCGGCCCGGCCACTCGGAATCCTCGTCGAAATAAAAGTAATCGTGATAGGGGCTGTCCTTCGAAACGTACGCACCGGCCTGATAGCCCGGCTTTCCCTCGTACAAATGCTCCTCGTCCATCCATTTATTGAACGAGCCGCAATGATTGAACACCCCGTCCAGGATGATCTTCATTCCGCGTTTGTGGATCTCTTCAATGAGTTCCCGGAAGACTTCGTTCGCGTGCGCCAGGTTCTTGGGATCGGTCACGCGGCAGACGTAGCGGGAAGAGTCCCGGTTTGACAATGCCTTCGCGCTGCCCTGTTTCGGGAGCACTTCTCCCTCGTCCCTGACAAAGCCCGTCAGGTGGGGATCCACGTGATCGTAATCCTGCGTATCGTACTTATGATTCGAGGGCGAAACGAAAATCGGATTCAGATAGATCGCCTCCACCCCGAGATATTCGAGATAATCCAGCTTTTTCCGGACGCCGATGAGGTCGCCGCCGTAGAAGCGGTGCACGTCCTCCGTTTTCGGCAGTTCGTCCCAGGAAAGAGCGTGCTCCACCGGGCGCCCCATGTAACGGTATTCGTTCGGCAGCACGTCGTTTTTCGGATCCCCGTTCATGAACCGGTCGACGTAGATCTGGTACATGACGGCGCCCTTCGCCCAGCCCGGCACGTGAAATCCGGGCATCACGCGGAACGCGAACCGGGGCTGGAAATGGTACTCCCGGCTGACGCCGAGGCGGTTGAACAGGATCGTCTCCGTCTCGCCTTCGATCTCGAAACAATAAAAAAACCGCTCATTGCCGACGGTAATGCGCGTTTCATAATAATCGAACCGGCCGGCGGAGGAGACCTTCTCCATCCGCCGTCTGGTTACGCTGCCGATCAAATATACGTTCTTCGCGTCGTCCCGTCCGGTCCGGAACCGGAACGTCACCTCGTCGCCCGGCTCGATCTCGCCGGGAAAGCGGTAATCCGTCGTTTCGTCCGCGAACAATGCGTCTCTGTCAATCCTCTTCCACCCGGGCATAAAGCGCTTCAAACTCCTCCCGTCCGATCTTTTCCTTCTCTAACAGGAGCGCCACGCCGGCTTCCAGGATCTCTTTTCTGGAAAGCACGATCGCCTTCGCTTTGTCATAGCACTCGCCGATGATCCGCCGCACTTCGGACTCGATCTCATTGACCGTGTCGGTGCCGTAGGTCTTCATATGCCCGAGGTCGCGGCCCATGAAGACCGCATCCTGTCCCTGTTCGTAATTGATGAAGCCGATCTTTTCGGACATGCCGTATTTCATGACCATATCGCGCGCGAGGTCGGTCGCGTTCCGGATGTCCTGCGAAGCGCCCGTCGTCACGTCGTGGAAGGTGATCTCCTCGGCGATCCGGCCGCCCATGGAGACCATGATCTCCTGCTCCATGCGGCTCTTCGTATAATGCTGCTCATCCGCTTCCGGAAGCGGCATCGTATAGCCGAGCGCGCTGATGCCCGTCGGGATGATGGACACCGTATGCACGGGGCCGACGTCCGGCAATTCGTAGAAAAGGATCGCATGTCCCATCTCGTGATAGGCCGTGATCTTCTTGTCCTTTTCGCTGATGACCTTCGACTTCTTCTCCTGGCCGATGCCGACCTTCACGAAAGCCCGCTCCACGTCAGCCGCAGTAATGTACGGCCGGCCCGCCTTTGCGGCGCCGATTGCAGCTTCGTTCATCAGGTTTTCGAGGTCCGCGCCGGTAAAGCCCGCCGTCGTTCTCGCAATGACCTTAAGATCGACGTCGTCGCCGAGCTTCTTGTTTCTCGCATGCACGGCAAGGATCTCCTCACGCCCCTTCACGTCCGGCTTTCCGACCGCGACTTTCCGGTCAAACCGGCCGGGCCGCAGAATCGCCGGATCGAGAATGTCCGCGCGGTTCGTCGCCGCCATGACGATGATCCCCTGATTCACGGTAAATCCGTCCATTTCGACGAGGAGCTGGTTCAGCGTCTGCTCTCTCTCGTCGTGTCCGCCGCCGAGACCTGAACCGCGGATCCGTCCGACCGCGTCGATTTCGTCAATGAAGATGATGCACGGCCGGTTTTTCTTCGCCTCCGCGAAGAGTTCCCGGACGCGGCTCGCACCGACGCCGACGAACATTTCCACGAAATCCGAGCCGGAGATCGTGAAGAAGGCGACGCCCGCCTCGCCGGCAATGGCCTTCGCCAGCAGCGTTTTCCCGGTGCCGGGCGCGCCGACCAGAAGGATGCCCTTCGGGATCCTTGCGCCGAGAGCATTGTACTTCTCAGGATTCTTTAAGAAGTCCACGACTTCTTCGAGTTCTTCCTTCTCTTCCTTCAGCCCCGCGACGTCCTTGAACCGGATGGGATTGTCCTTCGGACTCACCTGGCCCGCGCGGTTCTTCGTGAAGGACGTGACCTGATTGATACCGCCCGCCGAATTCATGCGTGACGTCATCAGCATCAGCATTAAGAACATGATGGCGCCGAAGATCAGCACCGGCAATATGACCGTCAGGAAGATGTTCTCTCCCGGCACGTCTTTCACGTAGAAACTGACGTTCTTCTGAAGAAGCGCTTCCGTCTCCTTGTTCACGTCCGTCACGTACGTCGAATAGGTCGTTTCCTCTCCGTTCAGGGTAAAATACACGACGCCCGTCGGGATCTCTTCATTCTGGTGGACCTCCGCCTTGCTGATCCTGCCGTTCGCAAGTTCCGCAACGTAGTCCGGGTAGGACATTTCCCTGGTCCGGTTCCAGAATTTCGAGACCAGAAAGGCCCCGACCACCAGGATGACGAGAAAGATCAGGTAGATCCAGATCCCCGTCCGGCGCGATTTTCTTTTCTCTTCGTTCACTCTGTTCCTCCGGGTTCCACCACGCCGATGTACGGCAGGTTACGGTATTTCTGCGCAAAATCCAGTCCAAAGCCCACGACAAACTTGTCCGGGATCTGAAACCCCACATAATCCACGTCCACGTCCACGACGCGCCGTGACGGTTTGTCGAGAAGCGTGCAGAGTTTCAGGCTCTTCGGTTTTCTTTCCTTCAGGAGTTTCAAAAGATAGGACAACGTTCTGCCCGAGTCCACGATGTCTTCGACGACGATCGTATTCTTCCCGACCAGTCCTTCGTCCGTGTCCTTGGAGATCCGGACGACGCCCGAAGATTTCATTCCGTCGCCGTAGGAGGAGACCTGAATGAAGTCGATCGTCACCGGCAATGACAGGCTCTTCGCGAGTTCACAGAGAAAGAACACGCTGCCTTTTAAGATGCCGATGAGGTGCACCGGTTCCCCCTGAAAGTCCTCCTCGATCTGCCGTGCGATCTCCCGAATGCGCTCGCAAAGCTTTTCCTCGGGGATCAGAACGCTGATTTTGTCTGCCATATTCTCTCCTCACTCCTTCCCGGGACCGCGATGCACCGTGATCTCCAGGATCGTTTTTGTCTGTTCCGTGATCTTCTTCGACTCGCCCCGCCTGAATCCCGGCACCCAGAGCACTTCCTCGCCGTCCGCCACGACTTCAATGCCGTCCCGAAGCGCCTTCGGGATCTTCTCGTCGATCATCCAGTCCTTCAGCTTCTTGTGCGAGCCTTCCCTCGTGGAAAAGACGTCGCCGGGCTTCCGGAAGCGAAGCGAAACATTACCTTTTATTCTATCATAATCAAACCATTTCGTACACTCTTTTTCGGGGAGATTTTGGTTTTTTTCGCGAGGAAAAACGCGAATCTCCATCGAGGACGGCGTCCCGGCATCCTTCGTCGGTTTTCGCTCCCCCGTTCGCCGGACAACGACCGCCCGGTACGTGCGTTCCGCCTCCGTGCCGTGCGGCAGGGCAATGACCTTGCCGACCGGTTTTTCGAAGAGCGAGAGCAGCCCCTCCACGTGCGCTTTCGTCACGTCCTTTAAGGAAATCCCGGCATTCCGGAGCGCTTCCCGAAGGACGTACCTCTGCAGGATCGCTTCCTCCTTCTTAAGGTTGAGCGGAAGATGCACCAAGCCGTCTTTCCCGGCTTCGCGCGCATTTGCAGAGAGCCACGCATTGGCCAGACGCCGGAGATAGTCGTCCGTCTCCGCCATGAATTCCGCGGTCTCGGCGATCTTTTCCACCGCATCGGTCCGGATCGAAGAAAGCGCCGGGATCACGATCTTACGAATGCGGTTTCGCGTCATGGCCGGGTCGAGATTCGTTTCATCTGTGCACCAGGAAATGCCTTCCGCCGTAAGAAACGCTTCGATTTCCTCCCGCGTCACCGAAAGCAGCGGCCGGACAATATTCCCCCGGCGGGGGCGCATCCCGGAAAGCCCCCGGACGCCGCTGCCGCGCACGAGATGAAAGAGCACCGTTTCCGCCTGGTCATTCTTGTGATGCGCGGTCGCGATCACGGCCGGCCGGCCCGCCTTTTCTTCGAGCAAAGCGCGTTCTTCCTCGAGCGCCTCGTAGCGGAGCGCCCGCGCGGCCTCTTCCATACTTTCGCCGGTCTTTTGCACCCGCGAAGCCACGTCGACGTCCTTTCGTACGAACGGGATCCCGCGCGCTTCGGCAAACGCCTTCGTGAACGCGGCATCGTGCTCCGCGCTCTCCCTGAGGTGATGCTGCACATGAACCGCCGTCACCTGATAGTCGAGTCGGTGCAGGACTTCCAGCAGGCATAAAGAATCTGCTCCGCCGGACACGGCTGCGATCAGGGGGTCCTCACGGCGGAGCAGATGATAATCCTCAATGTATTGTTCGATTCGTTCCAGCATGGCTCTTTTTCCGTCAGTCATTCATCGTTCGGCAAAAACAGGATCTCATTCGGGAAGACAAGGCCGAACCGCTGTCTCGCCAGTTCGATCTTCTCCTCGGGCGTCAGTTCTCGTGCCATTTCCGATTCCAGTGCGGCTGCGCGCTCCTGCTCGTTCTCGTAACTTTCCCGGAGCGCCGATTCGAGTTTCGCCAGTTCCTCGTTCTCGAGATGGTTTCGGACCGTATTGACGCCGAAAAACGCGACGAACACCACGGCAATGACGATCGCCAGGATCATTGCCAGTTTATTCGTTCGGTTCCGTACCGGCTGCATTTTTATGCGCTCCTTCCCTATTTGCACAGAGCGGGGCCACTGCATGGCAATGACCCCGTCCTGTCACAAGAACTTTACAAGTTCCTTCGCGTCTTCTTTTCGTGTGGTTTCCTGAACGTCCAGCACTTCGGCCCGAACCTCTCTCGTCCCGAACGAGATCTGAATGACGTCGCCTACGGACACTTCCGAGGAGGCCTTCGCCGTTTTACCGTTCAATTGAACCCGGCCTGCGTCGCAGGCTTCGTTCGCCACCGTCCGCCTTTTAATGAGTCGGGAAACTTTCAGGAACTTATCCAGCCTCATAATGAATTATTTCTTTTTCTTCGCGTTCATGGCATCCTTCAGAGCCTTGCCGGCTTTGAACTTCGGAACCTTCGCAGCCTTGACCTTGATGGCCTTGCCGGTCTGCGGGTTGCGGCCCGTGCGAGCGCTTCTCTCAGCGGTGTAGAACGTACCGAAACCGACGAGCTGGATCTTGCCGTCTTTCTTCTTCAGTTCAGCAGCAACAGCATCCGTAAATGCAGCCAGGGCCGCCGCAGCGTCCTTCTGGGAAAGCTCAGCCTTCTTCGCGATCGCTTCAACTAATTCCTTTTTGTTCATTTCTAAATCCTCCTAAAGATTTTGACAGGGAACTCTTCGGTCCCCTGTTTATAATTATATGCAAAACCCTATGTTTGTCAACATTTTTGTGCGTTAACACGTCGGAAACCCGCGAATTTATTGACTTTTTCGGCAATCCTTCCCCGGAAAGCCCGTAAATGCGCCGTTTTGCGCCTTATCTCGCGGCGTGCACCTCGTACTCCGTCACGCCGAGCACCGTCTCGCCGTCGATCTGCAATGCCACGGGCCGATCGAACGAGACCTTCACGTCACGGCAGACCGTATACTCGAGATACTTCGGCTTCTTATCGCCTTTTCCGGCAATGATCCCCGGGAACAACAAGAGCGCGTGCAGTCTGGCGCAGCCGTGCACGACCACGTTCGTCACCGTATGCTCCGGATTCTTCCGGTCCTGATGCGGCGCGATCTGGATGCCGCCGCCGAAGAACCGGCCGAACATCGTCGGCACCATGTACACCTTCGTGTAGGTCTTCGTGACGCCGTCCACGGTCACCGTGGCGTTGGTCCTCTGATACTTTCCGAGCAGTCCGCCGGCAGCGATCGACGCATAGGATTTCTCTTTTCCGAGCGCCTTCAGGCGGTCGCTTTCCTCGCAGCAATATCCGTCAAGGCCGTATCCGATGCCGTTGATGAATTTGCAGGTGATGTCCTTCACCTTCACGGTCGGCAGACCTTCGAGATATTCGTTCACGGCAAACGGACCGGCGTCCGCCGATTTCCCGAGATCGTTCATAAAGTCATTGCCCGTTCCGCCGGGGAAATACAGGATCTCGCGGCGCACGTTGCCCTTGTCCATCTCATTGATCACGCGGTTCAGCGTGCCGTCCCCGCCGGTGAAAACGATCTTCACGTCTTCCGGCGTCTCCCGGAAGCATTCCTGCAGGTTCGTTTTCGTAATGTCCGCCAGTTCCACGTCCCCGTCTTTCAGAAACTCCCGGATCGCCTCCGCTGCGGAAGCGCCCTTTCCCTTATTGGAAAGGGGATTGTACAGTACCAGATACTTCATCTCTTCCTTCCTTTCGACATAAAAAGAGACCGGCCAGAATGCCGGTCCCCGTTTTCGATCAATCCTCCGCGATCACGCCGACCGGGCAGTTCGCTTCGCAGTTCCCGCAGGAAATGCAAGCATCGGGATCGATAACGTACTTGTCCTCACCTTCGGTGATCGCGCCCACGGGGCAACCATCCGCACAGGTTCCGCACTTAATGCAACCATCAGAAATCTTATATGCCATATCAAGTCCTCCCTTCAAGAATAGCATTTTTATTACAGCAATAGTGTATCATAGTTTTTTCAAAAATCAACCACTTTTTCAGACGGCCCTTTTTCAGTCCAGTTTATCTATTTCCGGGTCATACCGGACCGGCCAAACTTCACCGACTTTATAGCGATTGTCGAAAGCTTCGGCCATTCTGGGAAGATAGTCTTCTTCCTCTAAGAGACTGGATAATGAACGCCATTCATTAAATGGCCATTCATAGGGGTGAAGTGTCACTTGATCGTCCGGAAGACCGTAATAAGTCAACAGTTTTTTTGCATCTTCCAAAGTCATATCACCATACTTAGCCATCCGTATGTCTTCCGTCAAGGCATAGTGGTCTTTACTGCCGGGAACAAAAATAACGCGCCAAGGGCTCCCCTCTTTCTCTTTGCCATAACCGTAAACTAAAACATTCAGTCCCTCCGCCACATCAAGATTGGAAAAATAAGGATAAGTTTCCTTTAACCGATGAAGTTCTTCCTGGGAAAGCGATTCCTTATTCGAGCAACTGCAGGCGAGAAGGAGAATTAACCCGATTATATGAAGTAATA
>JAEEIV010000067.1 GCA_016281555.1 Lachnospiraceae bacterium
GCCGTGAAGGAACTGCTGGAAGATCCGATCCTCAGGGACGAGATCAGGGAATACTTAAATCCGATCTACGATCTCGAGCGGCTTCTTTGCAAGATCAGTTATAAAACAGCGAATCCGAAGGACCTCATCGCCTTCCGGAATTCCATCGAGATGATCCCGCACATCCGCACGCTCCTTAAGTCCGCGAAGTCGGAACTGCTCCGGGAGATCACGGAAGAGATGGACGAAATGCGGGACCTGTACGGTTTGATCTTTGATGCGATCGAAGAGGACCCGCCGGTGCTCGTGCACGACGGAAACATCATCAAAACCGGGTTCAATGAACTCGTCGACAATTACCGGAAGTCCAGAACGGAAGGGAAGAGCTGGCTGCTCGCACTGGAAACGGAAGAACGCGAAAAAACCGGCATCAAGACGCTGAAGGTCAAGTTCAACAAGGTGTTCGGATATTCGATCGAAGTCACAAATTCCTTCCTGGACCAGGTGCCAGATTACTTCATCCGGAAGCAGACGCTGACCGGCGGCGAGCGGTTCATCACGCCGCGTTTAAAGGAACTGGAGGATCTGATCCTCGGTGCGGAAGACAAGCTGAACGCGCTGGAGTTCGAACTCTTCAAGACCGTGCGCGACACCATTGACGCCGAAGCGGACCGGGCGGTGAAAACGGCCGCCGCGGTGGCGACGCTCGATGCGATCGCAAGTCTCGCATACGTCGCGGAGAAAAACCGCTACGTCTGCCCGAAACTCAATGAAAAGGGACGGATCGTCATCAAAAACGGCCGTCATCCGGTCATTGAGCTTCTGTCCGGTTCGGAAACGTTCGTGCCCAATGACACGCTGCTCGACAATGACGAGAACCGCGTGCTCATCATTACGGGACCGAACATGGCCGGCAAATCGACCTACATGCGCCAGGTGGCGCTCATCACGCTCATGGCGCAGATGGGATCCTTCGTTCCCGCAGACGAAGCGGACATCTCGATCTCGGACCGGATCTTCACGAGAGTCGGCGCATCGGATGACCTTGCAAGCGGGCGCTCCACGTTCATGGTGGAAATGACGGAAGTCTCGAACATCTTAAGGAACGCGACGAAGAAGAGTCTCATCATCCTCGACGAGATCGGACGCGGCACCTCGACCTTCGACGGATTGTCGATCGCGTGGGCCGTGGTCGAACACATTGCCGATCCGAAGATCCTCGGCGCGAAGACCGTGTTCGCGACGCATTATCACGAACTGACGGAACTCGAGGGCGCGGTTCCGGGCGTACAGAACTACTGCATTTCCGTGAAGGAACAGGGCGACGGGATCGTGTTTCTTCGGAAGATCGTGAAGGGGAGCGCGGACAAGTCCTACGGCATTCAGGTCGCGCGGCTTGCGGGCGTTCCGCGGGAAGTCCTGGAACGCGCGAAGGAACTCATGCTGGAACTCGTGAATTCCGACATCGCGTCGAAGGCGAGGGAGATCGCGGAATTCGCTTCCGGGAAGACCGTTTCGAAGAAGCGTGTGGAACGGCAGGACAGCGTGGACGCGAACCAACTGACCTTCGGAGACGTCGTGAAGGACGACGACGTGATCCGGGAGATCCGGGAACTCGATCTTACGAGAATGACGCCGATGGATGCCCTGAACACTTTGTTCCGGCTGCAGTCGGAGATCACAAACAGATTTTAACGGAGAGACCGATGCCGATACAGGTACTATCTCAAAAAACCATAGATGAGATCGCGGCAGGCGAAGTGGTGGAGCGGCCGTCGAGCGTCGTGAAGGAGCTCGTCGAAAACGCCATCGACGCCGGCGCGACGGCGATCTCGGTCGAAACGAAGAACGGGGGCATTGACCTCATCCGCGTGACGGACAACGGGTCCGGCATTCCGGCGGATGAGATCGCGACCGCCTTCCTTCCGCATGCGACGAGCAAGATCCGGGAGATCACCGATCTCGAGAAACTCACGAGTCTTGGATTCCGGGGAGAAGCATTGCCGTCGATCGCTGCGGTTTCCGAAGTGGAAGTTCTGACGAAGACCGCGGAAGAAGCCGTCGGAACGCTGTTCAAGATCCGCGGCGGCACGCCCGGAGACACAGAAGAAGTCGGCATTCCGGACGGAACGACGTTTCTCGTCCGCAACCTGTTTTACAATACCCCGGCGCGCCGGCATTTCCTGAAAACGCCGGTGACGGAAGCAAGCTACGTCGGTGATCTGTTGGAAAAAATCGCGTTTTCGCATCCTGAGATCGCGTTCAAATGGACGAGCGAGGGCCGCGTCCGCCTGGATACCCCGGGCAACGGGAACCTCAAAGCCCTGCTGTATTCCGTGTACGGCCGCGAGACCGCTGCTGAAGTGCTGGAGATCCGGAAGGACGAAGGGTATCTCAAAGTCGGCGGATACGTCGGAAAACCGGTTCTCGCCAAGGGCAACCGGAATTTCGAACTGTATTTCGTGAACGGCCGGTTCGTCCGGAACAAAGTCGTCGAAAAGGCGATCGAGGACGCCTATCAGCCGTTCATGATGCAGCACCGGTATCCTTTCCTCGTGCTTTACCTTTCGCTGGATCCCGGCGAATTCGACGTGAACGTGCATCCCTCGAAACTGGAGATCCGCTTCCGCAGGGAGGGACAGATCTACGACGAACTGTTCCTCGCGATCAAGGAAGCGTTGACGCACAAGGAATTCATTCCGGAAGACGAGACCCCGGAAAAGAAAGCGGAGAAAGCGCCGGAGTTTCCTGCGCCGGAACCGTTTGAGACGCAGTACTCGGAAGCGGTGAAGGAACGGTCCGAAAACGTCGGACAGGTTCGGGAGACGCCGTCCCTTCGTCCGTTCAAGCCGAAGACCGGAGCAGAGCACGATCCTTCCGACGTATTCCGACAGCGGGAGGCGATCAATGAAGCCGCATCCCGTCCGATCAGTCCGGAAGAGATCCTGAAGGAAAAGCAGGAGACAAAGACGCCGCCTGCGCCGCCGGAAACACCGGAAGAGAAGGCGGAAGAGCCTGCCGATCCCGGAACGGAGACGTTTCTGAAACAGCTCCGGGATCGGACGTACCGGATCGTCGGTCAGGTGTTCGACACCTACTGGATCATCGAGATGGACGACGCCATGTACATCATGGACCAGCACGCCGCACACGAGAAGGTGCTCTACGAGCGAAAAATGAGGGATTTACGGGCGAAGAAGCCGGTGTCCCAATACATTTCACCTCCGGTCGTCGTGACGCTTTCTGAGCGCGAAATGGCGGTTCTCATGGACCACATGGAATGGCTCGAGAGTTTCGGCTACGAGATCCGGGCCTTCGGAGGCAGGGAAGTGGCGGTCTCCGCCGTTCCTTCCGACCTGTACGGGCTGGACGTCAGAAGCTTTTTCACCGAAGTGATCGGTTCATTGACCGATCATCCGGAACGCCGGAAAGATCCGGAGATCCTGCTGCAGAAGATCGCGACGATGTCCTGCAAGGCGGCGGTGAAAGGGAACATGCGGATCTCGGAGACGGAGGCGGAGGCATTGCTGTCCGAGCTTCTGACCCTCGAGAATCCGTACAACTGCCCGCACGGGCGGCCTACGCTCATCCGGACTTCACGGACGGAACTGGAAAAGAAATTCAAGCGGATCGTGAACTGATCCGCGAACGGATCAGGGCGATCGCGCCCGGGAGAACATACCATGGAAGAAGAGAAGACTTTATCGAGAAATTTTATTGAAACCGAGATCGACAATGATCTCGCGGAAGGCGTGTACGACACCGTTCACACCCGCTTTCCTCCGGAACCGAACGGCTATCTGCACATCGGCCACGCGAAGTCGATCCTGTTAAACTACGGGCTGGCCGAGAAATATCACGGGAAATTCAACCTCCGGTTCGACGACACGAACCCGACGAAGGAAAAGACGGAATTCGTGGATTCGATCACGGCCGACGTCAGATGGCTCGGCGCGGATTTCGAGGACCGGCTCTTTTTCGCGTCGGACTATTTCGACACGATGTACGAATGCGCCGTGAAACTCATCAAAAAGGGCAAGGCCTACGTCTGCGACCTTTCGGCGGACGAGATCCGGGAATACCGGGGAACGCTCACCGAGCCCGGGAAGGAAAGCCCGTACCGGAACCGGAGCGTGGAGGAAAACCTGCAGCTCTTTGAGGACATGAAGAACGGAAAGTTCGCGGACGGAGAAAAGGTGCTTCGTGCGAAGATCGACATGGCGAGCGCGAACATCAACATGCGGGATCCCGTCATCTACCGGGTGGCCCGGATCACGCACCATAACACCGGCGACAAATGGTGCATCTATCCGATGTACGATTTCGCGCATCCGATCGAGGACGCCGTCGAGCACATCACGCATTCGATCTGCACGCTGGAGTTCGAGGACCACAGACCGTTATACGACTGGGTCGTCAGGGAGTGCGAGTTCGATCATCCGCCCCGTCAGATCGAGTTTGCGAAGATGTATCTCACGAACGTCATTACCGGCAAGCGCTACATCAAGAAACTCGTCGAAGACGGCATCGTCGACGGCTGGGACGATCCGAGGCTCGTCACGATCGCGGCACTCAGGCGCCGCGGCTACACGCCGGAATCCATCCGGACCTTCGTCGAGCTTTCCGGCGTTTCGAAGAGCAATTCCTCGATCGACTACGCCTTCCTGGAGTACTGCATCCGCGAGGACCTGAAACTGAAATGCAGCCGCGTGATGGCGGTCCTGCATCCTTTAAAGGTCATCATCGACAATTATCCGGAAGGAAAGACCGAAATGCTTCCGGTCCAGAACAATCTCGAGAACCCCGAACTCGGAAGCCGCGAGATCCCCTTCTCCAGAGAGATCTACATTGAGGAAGAGGACTTCATGGAGGAGCCGCCGAAGAAGTATTTCCGGCTGTTCCCCGGCAATGAAGTGCGTCTTATGAACGCGTATTTCGTGACCTGCACCGGCGTCGACAAGGACGAAAACGGAAAGATCACGGCCGTGCATTGCACCTATGATCCCGAAACGAAGGGCGGCGATTCTCCGGACGGCAGAAAGGTGAAGGGCACGATCCATTTCGTCAATGCGTCCACCGCGTTTCGCGCGGAAGTCCGCCTGTACGAGAACATCGTGAACGAGGAAGGCCGGTTCAATGAGGACGGAAGCCTGAACTTAAACCCGAATTCCAGGGTCGTCATTGAAGACGCGGTGCTGGAGCCTTCGCTGGCCGCGGTACAGCCACTCGACCGGTTCCAGTTCGTCCGGAACGGCTATTTCTCCGTGGATCCGAAGGGCTTTACCGACGGAAAGCCGGTCTTCAACCGGATCGTTTCGTTAAAGAGCAGCTTCAAGGTCCCGGCGAAGACGGAGTAAAGCGAAAACCACTGAAGGAGAGTCTATGGCGGAAAAACTCTATACGATCCCTGTAAACGACGCTTTTGACCTGCATTCCGAATGCCCGGTCTGTTCCATGGTGTCGAAACTCGAACGCGACGCGGTGGAGTATACGCTCGGCCCGTCCTACATGGAGGACGACACGCGCATGGAGACCGACAAAAAGGGCTTCTGCACGCCGCACATGAGAATGCTGCTCGCGGAAAAGAACCGGCTCGGACTGTCGCTCATCTTAAAGACGCACATTGACCGGCAGGTGAAGGCCATGGAGATCCTGAAGAAGGGCGCGGTCAAACCGAAGTCGTTCTTAAAGAAAAACGACGAGTCGGAGATCGGGCAGTACCTCCGGGAAACCGACGAGACCTGTTTCATCTGCGACCGGATGGATCTGACGTTTCCGCATTACCTCGACACGACGGTGAGGCTGTTCGAAAAGGATCCGGAATTCCGGAAAAAGTTTGAGGAATGCAACGGATTCTGCGGCCGTCACGCCGGCATGCTCATCGAAAAAGGGCGGGAAAGACTCTCCGGGAAAGCGTTGACGGAATTTGTCGAAGTCACGGTAAAGCTCTATCAGGAGAACCTGAAGCGCCTGTCCGAGGATCTCGACTGGTTCCAGAACAAGTTTGATTACCGGTACAAGGATGCGCCGTGGAAGAATTCCCGGGACGCGATCGAACGCGCGGCCGTGAAGACGAACAGCATCCTGCCGAAGGAAGAAAAGTAGGTTTTTCCGGAAACGCAGCGTTTCCGAAAAAATAAACGAAGAGTTTCAAGGAAAGGAGTATACCATGAAGAAGTTCTTTAAGGAATTCAAGGAATTCGCGATCAAGGGCAACATGATCGACATGGCGGTCGGCGTTATCATCGGCGGCGCGTTCACCGCGCTCGTTACGGCGTTCACGACGAACATCGTGAATCCGCTGCTTTCGCTGATCCCGGGCATGGACGGCCTGGACGAATCGCTGAAGATCGTGCTGAAGGAAGCGGTCGAGGCGGACGAAGCGGCCGGAATCGCAGCTTCCCCCGAAGTCGCGATCAAGTTCGGCGCGTTCATTTCCGCGATCATCACCTTCATCATCCTGGCGTTCATCATCTTCCTGTTCGTGAAGTCGTTGAACAAGGCACGGAAGAAGGCCGAGGAACTGAAGAAGAAGGAAGAAGAGGCACCGAAGGAGCCGACCACGAAGGTCTGCCCGTTCTGCCAGACCGAGATCCCGATCAAGGCGACGCGCTGCCCGCACTGCACGAGCGAACTCAAGGAAGAGTAACCGTTCTCTTCCGGAAAGCGCCGTTGGAATCTGCGGCGAAGAAGACCCGGTTTTTCCGGGTCTTTCTTTTTGCGGATTTCCGGGAGCGGTTTGTTTTGCGTTCGGTTCCGATTTATGCTATAATGACGAAAAAGGAGAAAACGCAGGCTGAGACCGGAGCATGCGAAGAAATGATCCATCGGAGAGGAGACTCATGAAGAACGAAGACCGTTTTGCAGAATATGAAAAGATCCTGAATTCGGGAGAACTCTATGATACCTTCGATCAGGGGATGCTGGACTACCAGTGGGAGATGATGAAGCGGATCGACCTTTTCAATGCCCAGCCGAAGACGCCGGAAGGCGTGAAAGCACAGGACGAGATCCTCCGGGAAGCGCTCGGGACCTACAGCGAGGGCGTCATCGTGACCCCGCCCGTCTATGCGAACTGGGGACTCAGAAACGTGCACGTCGGGAAAAACACGTATTTCAACTTCAATACGCTCTTCGTGGACGACGGGCGGATCGAGATCGGAGAACACTGCATGATCGGTCCGAACTGCACGTTCATCGGCGCGCAGCATCCGGTTTCTCCGGGGCTCCGCCGGAAGGGGCTCCAATACAATAAGCCCGTTCGCATCGGAAATAACGTCTGGTTCGGCGCGGGCGTCACCGTGCTTCCGGGCGTGACGATCGGCGACAATACGGTCGTCGGCGCAGGCAGCGTCGTGACGCGGGATCTTCCGGCCAACGTCGTCGCGGTCGGGAATCCGGCAAGAGTGCTCCGGAAGATCACCGACCGCGATGATGATTATTACGATCACGACAAACCGGTGCCGGATCGCTGGAAATAAGGAAAATTACTGCTTCTCTTTGATGAGTCCCGACCGGTAGGCCGCGAGAAGATCGTAAAGGTCCGAAATCGAGGATTTTAACCGCGTGCCGATGTCGGTGTCGCCGACGGTGACGCGGTCCGTTAACCGCTCAATTAACGTCGTCTGGGAGTGGATGTCATTGCCGGTCCTGACGGCCTCCGCCTTCGAAGTGAACGGCTCGTGCGCGACAAGTTTTAAGCCGTGCGAGTTGTAAACGAGCGTGTAGCCTGCGATGCCGGTGGTATCCTGATAGGCCTTCGAAAAA
Source organism: Lachnospiraceae bacterium (assembly GCA_016281555.1). Lineage (GTDB taxonomy): Bacteria > Bacillota > Clostridia > Lachnospirales > Lachnospiraceae > UBA1267. Next base: position 7,747 of record JAEEIV010000067.1, read on the forward strand.
CCGCCGTCGATGACGAGCAGCTTGCCGCCGCATTTTAACGGCGATTCCCCGGATTTCGATTTCACAGGCACGTGGCCGGAAACGATCCTCGCGTGTACGGGATCCAGCGAAAACTCCGCAAAGATCCGGTCGATCACGTCCTCACGGTCCCAAAGCTTGTAATACGGCGTCTTCCCTTCCTCGTGAACGGATTTGTCCTTGATGAACTGCCGTTCGAACGTGGCCATTTTCTGCTTGCCGAAGAGCGGAGAGGAGGGGCCGCACCAGAGATAGTAGTTCAGATCCAATGCATAAGCCTTCTCCGCGGGTTCGTCCGAGTAGTAGGATTTTCTTACGTTCTCATCCAGCGCGTCGAGCAGCGCCCTGCCTTTGTAACTCTTCCCGTCCACCGTGAATTCCTTGAAGGTACCGTCTTCGTTCAACGGGATCGAACCGTGATAGAGCAGATTTCCGTTGTAAATAAGATACATGCTGCCGCGGTTTAACAGGAAACGGACGTGGCGCTGCAGCTTTTCGCTCTGGCGGAAGGCCTCGACGAGTTTGTCCATGACCGCGGCTTCCTTTTCCGTCAGGCGGTACGGATCGGCCGGATCGACGGTCGGGAAGTCCGTATCCTCCATTTTGTAGCGCTTTCCGTCGACCAGGACCGTTCCGGTCTCATAATCCACCTTGTCAAGCAGAAGACGGTCGTCCATTCCGAATTCGGGGTGGCGTTTGATCCATTGTCCCTCCAGTTTGAACTGCAGCATCGTGATGGCCTTGTGCATGCGGACGTCCTGCTCAAAATCGGCAATGTCATATTCGGGCAGATCCGCTTTCAGCCCGAACTGGCTCCGGTTCGAGTCGCTGTATTCCTCGACGGCCAGCTTCATGAGCGGGATCAGGTTGATGCCGTAGCCGTCCTCCAGAACTTCAAGGTTCGAATACCGGGCGCTGATCCGGACCGCGGTCGCGATCGCGAGCGGACTTCCGGCGGCCGCCGACATCCAGACGATGTCGTGGTTTCCCCACTGAATGTCGAGAGAGTGGTGCTCCATCAGCGTATCGAGCACGATGTGCGGACCGGGGCCACGGTCGAAGACGTCGCCGATGATGTGCAGATGGTCCACGATGAGCCGCTGGATCATGTGCGAAAATGCGGAAATGCATTCCTTGGCGCGGCTCGTTTTGATGATCGCCTCGATGATGCTGTCGTAATAGGCGGACTTGTTCGAAAGGTCATTGTCGCTCATCAGCTCCTCAATGACGTACCGGAAGTCCTCCGGAATCGCCTTCCGGACCTTGGAACGCGTGTATTTCAAGGAAACGCGCCGGGCAATGCGGATGAGGCGGAGCAGGATCACGCGGTACCATTCGATCATGTCGCGGCCGGATTCCTCCTCTAAGAGCATTTTTTCGACGGGATAGTAGATCAGCGTCGCGAGATCCTTCTTGTCTTCTTTTGAAATTTCAAAACCGAATTCCTCGTTGATCTTCGATCGGACGTTTCCGGAAGCGTTTGCGAGGATGTGGATGAACTGCTCGTATTCGCCGTGAATGTCGCTTAAGAAGTGCTCGGTGCCCTTCGGAAGATTCAGGATCGAATAGAGGTTGATGATCTCGGTAGAGGCCTTCGCGATCGTGGGGAAGCGGAAGGAGAGTTCTTCGAGATAGCGGAGCTTCGCTGCGGGGATCCGGTCGCCTTTCATGGCGGAACCCGCGCCGCTTCCCGATTTCAATTCGCCGGAGAGCAGAGCGTCCGTCGACAGGTCCAATGCCCGGCAGAGCTTCTGAACGTTGTTTGCGTTCGAATTCATCACGCCGCGGCGCAGGATCGCGTCCACTGTGGAATAAGGAATGTCGGTCGTGCTGACGAATTCCCGGATGCTTTTGTACCGGGACAGGATGAGAGCCTTCAGCCGTTCTTCGATCGTCATGGTCAATCCCCCTTGGATCAATGTGCCTCTGTTTCAAAAATGAAGGAACAGAGATGGTTTTATTATAGCGGGAGTTTTCCGAAAATGCAATAACGAATTTTGAAAAATCGTAAACAAGCCGCCGCGATATTTTTGAATAATCAAAAACCTAGGCGGAAAAAACGAAAAATGCGAAATCAGGAGCGGAACGGATCAGAGCGGGAATCTGTGAAATAACGGTGAATTCTCGGAAAAGTCTTTATTTTTCGCGCAAAATATGGTATACTCCCCTTGTCCGGAAGGGGAGACCGTATTCCGGACGGAACGATCGATGCATTACGGAGAGCGGGCGGAACGTTCTGCCCGGAGAAAGGAGAAGAAAATGGGAAAATTCACTACGACTAAATTCTTACTCGGCACGGCTGTTTTGGGACTCGTTTCCGCAGCGGCATATACTTTTGTGAAGAAGTATCAGGAATACGCACCGAAGGAGCTTCCTGAAAAAGGACCGGACGGAGAAGAGATCCAGCCGGCGACCATTAAGATCGACATGGATGCCGCGAAGAAGGCAGCCGGCGAGACGGCGACCGTGCTTTCCGAGCAGGCGAAGAAGTTTGCCCATGCGGCTTCCGATTCCGCGAAGGCGGTCGGCGGCGTGATCCGTGAGAATTACGGCCCCGAGATCGAATCCGCGAAAAGAAACGCGGCGGAAAAGTACGCGGAAGTGAAGGAGTACGCGGCGGGCAAGTTCGCGACGGCGAAGGAATACGCGGGCGAGAAATGGGAGCAGGCGAAGGAATACGCCGGCGAGAAATGGGAACAGGCGAAGGAGTTCGTCCAGAATAAGGTCCAGGAATTCAAGGATCGCGCGGAAGAAGAGGATCCGAACGAGACCGCGGAAACCGCCGGTGTGGATGAACTGTTCGACGAAGTGAAGGAGAAAGCGGAAGAGGCGCTGAACGATGCGGAAGAAGCCGTTCAGGAAACCGCCGAGAACGCGGAAAAGAAGACGGAAGACTTCATCCAGAATCTTTGATCCTTCCTTGCCGGTCCGGCGAAAGAGGGCTGTTCACATGGCTGAACAGCCCTCTTTTTTTCAAACCGGAGGAAGAAAACGCCGGAAATTGCGGAATCTTGACGAATCTCTATAAAAGATATATAATGCATTATCCAGTCTTATGGAATAGGCGGTGATTTATGAAGCGTTCGTTTCGAATCAGTTTGCGATATCTGCTGGCGGCAATGGCATTGCTGCTGGCTTTCGGCGTTGCTGATCCGGTCCATGCGGATCCGGATGATCCCGGGGAGGATCCCCCGGAGTCTTCTTCGGAGGAAGTGTGCGAGCATGAGTTCGGAGGCCCGTATCTTCAGAGCGAAGCGGGGCATTGGCAGCTCTGCACCAAGTGCAATGAAGCAGGTCCCGTAAATCAGCACACGTTCAGCGGCAGGCCGAGTTCCGTCGACGACGAGATCCACCGGGACGTCTGCACGGAGTGCGGTTATCCGAAGGAAGAAGCGCATACGTTTGAATGGCATTTCGACGAAGAAAGCCATTGGAAGATCTGTTCGAAGTGCGGGAACCGTTCGGAACCTTCGCCGCACCGTCCGGACCGCGAAGAAGCGACCGAAGAAGACCCGGTCCTCTGTCTGGATTGCGGTTACGAGATCGATAAAGCGAAAAAGCGTCATACGATCAAACTGGCACAGGATGACAACGACAAATATGCGGACTTCGCGAACGAAGACGATTATCTCCATAACGTGAAAATGTATTCCGCGCTGGAAGGCGAGGAAGTGGAGATCATCATCCACGATCCGGAAGCGCCGTCCGTCTACGTGGTCGGAACGCTGTATTTCACGAATTTCGAAGGAGAGGAACTCGACGAGATCGAAGTGGACGGAAATACCTCGATCTATTATATCATGCCGGATGACGACGTCATCGTCCGGCTGGAGATGGAGATCGACGAGGACAAGGTCGAAGCCTCGAAGGAGGAAGAATCCCGGTCGATCGAGGAGTCCATCGCGCTTGAAAGCTCGATCGAGGAATCCATTGCCGAGGCGAAGCGGTTCAAATTCGGAAGCTACCGCGTGGAAACGGACGTTTCAGGCGTGACGCCGCCGAAGAATTTCATCCGCGCCAATGACGTTTCAAACTTCGACCGGACCGTCGGCTGCTTCTACAGCACGGATTACCGGATCTTCGTGTATTACGCTTCCGAAGACGGCAAGGAATACGACTATTACGTACTGGACCGGATCGGAAACGACCTCATTCCGTTCGTCACGTTCCCGGGCACCGGGAGCACGTCCTACGTCGTCAGCGCGCCCGCTTCCGAGAAGGACATCCCCGGGATCTTCCGGCAGGAAACGCAGATCACACTGACGTTTGCGTCCGGCATGGGCGCCGTCACCGTCCCCGCGTTTCTCGTGGTGGATCCCGACGGCGACACGCTGACGCTCCTGTACTTAAACGACGATCTCGGAAACCAGCAGTTCTATACCTACGACCGTTCCCACGGGACCGCGGAACTCATCGAATACAACCGCTATGAAGAGCGGAAGAAGACGGGAGAAACCGAGAAGGAAGGGAACATCATCATTACGCCTTCCTCCGAAGAAGCAAAGGAAGAAAAGACCGGGAAGACCGAACTGTCCCGCGGCGTGATCTGGCTTATCATCGTCGGCGTGATCGTCGTGCTTCTCGCGGCTTCGCTCATCACCGTGTTCATCATGTCCAAGCAGCAGGAGGCAAAGGAACGCGAGCTGGACGAAGAAGACGACGAGGACGAAATCGAACCGGAGCCGAAGGAAGAGACGGAGACGGTCTCGCCGCTCGAAGAAGACGAGGAAGTGCCCGAAACCTTTGACACGACGCTCTACAAGAATCCGGACCCGGACGACATGGATTCCGGGAAGGAAGCCGCGGATTTCGACTTCGAGAACGCGTTCCCCGTGGCCGGAGGCGTCATCGGAAAGGCGGCGGCTGAAACCGCCGAAGGGCAGGAAGAAGCGGAGAAGGTCGTGGATTTCGAATCCGGAAAGGAAAAGGAAACCTTGGCCGAAGCCGAGATGATCATTGACTTTGAAGAGATCGACGCCGGGGAAACGACCGGCAAGAAGGAATAAATATGCTTTGTGAGAGATGTCATGAAAGAGAAGCGCACGTAAAGATCGTGAGCAACGTGAACGGGGTTTCCAGGGAATGGAATCTCTGTGAAGCCTGTGCGCTTGAAGTGCAGAAAGCGTCCGGGACGGAACTCGATCTGTCCAAGGCACTGCTTTCGTTCCTGAATCACATGGTGAATTTTCAGAACGCCGAAAAGAAGCAGGCCGAGACGCCGAAAACCATGATGTCCGAGGCGGCGAAAAAGGTGCTTCAGAGGGCGAAGGCCGTGGCGAAGGAACTGAAGGCCGGCGCGGTCGGGACGGAGCACTTGCTCATTGCCATACTGGAATCAGAGGAAGGGCTGGCGCACGTCATCCTGACCGAGAATCACGTGACGGCGAAAGACGTCCGGGCACTGGTCGAAAAGTATCTGGTTTCCCGCTATTCCGTGATGGAATTCGAGGGCAATGATTTCTCGCCGACGGCGTCCAAGGTCCTGCAGGAAGCGGACCGGCTGGCGAGACAGCAGGGAATGAAGGAGATCGGCACGGAGCACATCCTCACTGCGATCCTGAACGAGAACACGTCTTCGGCGGTGAAGATCCTCGCCACGATGCATTCCCCGATCGAGAAATTGAAGGAAGACCTCAGCGCGTTTTCGGAAAAGTCGGCCGTGGCCGGCAATGCCTCCGAGAAAACCTTCAGAACCCCGGAGCGGAAGGAAGCGTCGAATACGCCGAATCTCGATGCGTATTCGAGAGACCTGACCGCGATGGCGGCGGAAGGAAAGCTGGATCCGGTGATCGGCCGGGACGAAGAGATCCGGACGGTGATCCAGATCCTTTCCCGGAGAACGAAGAACAATCCCTGCCTCATCGGCGAACCCGGCGTCGGAAAGACCGCCGTGGTGGAAGGCCTGGCGAACCGCATCGTTTCGGGAGACGTTCCCGACGTGATGCTCGGAAAACGGATCGTGAGTCTGGACCTGTCGTCAATGGTCGCGGGATCCAAATACCGCGGCGAATTTGAGGAACGGATCAAGAACGTGATCCGGGAAGTGAGCGGCGACCGCTCGGTGATCCTGTTCATAGACGAGATCCATACGATCATCGGCGCGGGCGGAGCGGAAGGCGCGCTCGACGCGGCGAACATCATCAAGCCGTCTCTGTCCAGAGGAGAATTGCAGCTCATCGGCGCGACGACGATCACGGAATACCGGAAACACGTGGAAAAGGACGCGGCGCTTGAGCGGAGATTCCAGCCGGTGACGGTGCAGGAACCTTCCGAAGGCGAATCCCTCGAGATCCTGAAGGGACTCCGGGAGCGCTACGAAGCGCATCACAAGGTGAAATACACGGACGAAGCCTTGTCCGCGGCAGTTTATCTTTCCAAACGCTATCTCTGCGACCGCTTCCTGCCCGACAAGGCGATCGACCTCATGGACGAAGCGGGATCCCGGGTGCATCTTTCCGAATCCCAGCGCCCGAGGGACGTGAAGAAACTCGAGACGGAACTCGAAAAGGTCGCCGTGGATCTGGAAAACGCGGTCGCGTCCCAGGATTTCAAGACGGCGTTTGAACTGAAAAAGCAGGAAGACAAGCTGAAGAAGCGCTTGGAAAAGGCCGGCGAAAAATGGGAGCAGACCGCGAAGGAATGCTGCCCGGAGGTGACGGAAGAGGACATCCGTTCCGTCGTCAGCGCCTGGACGAAGATCCCGGTGGAATCCCTGAAAGAGACGGAAGCGAGCAGGCTTAAGAACCTCGAATCCATTCTGGAAAAGCGGATCGTTTCGCAGAAGGAAGCGGTCTCCGCGGTCGCGAAGGCGATCCGGAGAGGGCGCGTCGGGCTGAAGAATCCGAAACGTCCGATCGGTTCCTTCCTGTTCTTGGGTCCGACCGGCGTCGGAAAGACGGAGCTTTCGAAGGCATTGTCGGAGGCAGTGTTCGGCTCGGAACAGAGCATGATCCGCGTCGATATGTCCGAATACATGGAAAAGCATTCGGTGAGCAAACTGATCGGTTCGCCTCCCGGATACGTCGGATTTGAGGAAGGCGGTCAACTTTCCGAGAAAGTGAGGAGAAATCCGTATTCCGTGCTTCTTTTCGACGAGATCGAAAAAGCGCATCCGGACGTGTTCCACATCCTGTTACAGGTCCTTGACGACGGACAGATCACCGATTCGCAGGGCCGGAAAGTGGATTTCAAGAACACGGTCATCATCATGACCTCGAACCTCGGCGCGGAAAGCATCGTGCAGCCGAAGAATCTCGGCTTCGGGTCGAAGAGTGACGAGAAGCAGGACTATGAGCGCATGAAGGAGAAGGTCCTCGAGGCGGTCCGGAAGACGTTCAAACCCGAATTTTTAAACCGGATCGACGAGATCCTCGTGTTCCATCCGCTGACGAAAGAGAACATGGGCGACATCGTCGAGATCATGCTGAGAGAACTGAAGAAACGCGCCCAGACGCAGCTCGGCCTGACGCTTAGGTTCACGCCGTCCGCAAAGGCCTTCCTCATCGAGAAAGGCTACGACCCGAAGTACGGCGCGAGACCGCTTCGCAGGGCGATCCAGACCAACGTGGAGGACATTCTGTCCGAAAAGCTGATCTCCGGCGAGTTCGGCATGGGCGACACCGTCACGGTCGGCAAGAACGAGCAGGGACTGCGGTTCACGAAGAAACAGGAAGAGTAAAATGCCGAAGAAGAGTACCGTTTTTTTCTGTAAAGAATGCGGCTATGAAAGTCCGAAGTGGATGGGGCAATGCCCGTCCTGCAAGGCGTGGAATACGTTCACGGAAGAGCCCGTCGTCAAAAACGAGAAGAAACCGGGCGTGGCCGGAAGATCGCCGTTTCCCGCGGAAAAGAAGGCCGTCCGGCTGGAAGACGTCTCGATGGAACGTCACGAGCGCCTGCATACCGGATTTTCGGAACTGGACCGGGTGCTCGGCGGCGGCATCGTGCCGGGATCGTTGCTCCTCGTCGGAGGCGATCCGGGCATCGGAAAATCCACGATCCTTCTCCAGGTCTGCCGGAATCTCTCCGAAAGGGACGTGAAGATTCTCTATATTTCGGGCGAGGAAAGTCTTCAGCAGATCAAGATGAGGGCGGAACGCCTCGGCAAGTTCGGGGATTCATTGAAACTTGCGGCGGAGACGAATCTCGAGACGGTTGAGGGACTCATCGGCGAAGAAAAGCCGGAAGTCGTCATCATTGACTCGATCCAGACCATGTTCCGGGACGACGTGGATTCGGCGCCCGGCAGCATTTCGCAGGTCCGGGAATCCACGAATACGCTGCTGCAGATCGCGAAACGCGACCGGATATCGATCTTCATCATCGGTCACGTGACGAAGGAAGGCACGGTCGCAGGACCGAGGATGCTCGAGCATATGGTCGACACCGTGCTGTATTTCGAGGGCGACCGGTTCAGAAGTTACCGGATCATCCGCGCCGTCAAGAACCGGTTCGGCGCGACGAATGAGGTCGGCGTCTTTGAGATGACCGAACAGGGCCTCAGGGAAGTGAAGAATCCTTCCGATTTCCTGCTGGAAGGGCGGCCCGTGGACGCCTCCGGTTCCGCCGTCACCTGCGTGCTCGAAGGCACCCGTCCGGTGCTGCTTGAGATCCAGGCCCTTGTCGCGAAGACGAATTTCGGTCTGCCGCGGCGAACGGCCGTCGGCTTCGATCAGAACCGTCTGAATCTGCTCATTGCCGTGATGGAACGGAGGGCGTCGGTCCCGATGGGTGAGTTCGACGCTTACGTGAACATCACCGGCGGTATGAAGGTGACGGAACCGGCCATGGACCTCGCGGTCGTCATGGCATTGGCCTCCGGCTATTATGACATTCCGATCGACCCGAAAACGATCGTGCTCGGGGAAGTAGGCCTGACGGGAGAACTCCGCGGCTGTTCGAACGTGAATCTTCGCGTGAAGGAAGCGGTGAAACTCGGTTACGAGCGGATCGTGTTCCCGAAAGCCAATGCCCGTTCGATCGACCGGGACTTAAGGAAATACTGCATGCCGGTCAATTCCATCCGGGAAGGGATTCGGCTCCTGTCCGTGGACAGGGAAGGACAATGACCATGTGTTCTTTTACCGTGGAAACCCGGTCTTTGGGAAAATATGACGTGATCATAGCCGGCGGTGGGATCGCCGGCGTTTTTGCTGCTGCTTCCGCGGCGGAAGAAGGCGCAAAAGTATTGCTTGCGGAGAGCGGCGGCTGTCTCGGCGGAACGCTGACTTCAGGCGCGGTCCCAAGCATCATGGACGGGAGCGGAAAAGGCGGATATTTAAAAAAACTCTTTGATTTCTTAAACGAGCGCGGCATGAGCGTGGCCCGGTTTGGGAAAAAGGTCGATGAAAGCGGCCGGAAGATCCCCGGCAGGATCGTGGACATCGAAGGATGCAAGGTCTTCTTTGACCGCCTGATGAGAGACAGCGGCGTCCGCGTGCTGTTTTATACCCGCGTCGCCGCGGCTAAACTCGGGGAATCCGGCGGAAAGAGGTATTTGAAGCGCGTGCTCCTGTCGACGGAAGCCGGGAATTATGAGGCCTCTGCGGAAGTGTTCATTGACGCGACCGGAAACGGTGCGCTCTCCGCACTTTCGGGCTGCCGGTTCGAATCGGGCGAGCCCGGAACCGGGAGAATGAGTCCCGCCTCGACGGAGTATTCGGTGACGGGCCTTCCGGAAGATTATGACGGCACGGATTCCGGCGCCGAAAAGCGCGCCTATAGCGACATGCTGAAGGCAAACGGCATTGAGATCAGTGCGGAAGAGGCGGGCATCGTCCGGCTTCCGGCCCTGAAAGAATGGGACGTGAGCAGTGATTATCAGTACGACGTATGTCCTTCCGACATTCTGTCTTTGACGGACGCCGTCATGAACAGCCGGGAAGAAGTGTTCGAAACGGTGGAACGGCATAAGAAGATCCCGGGATACGAAGGGATCTGGCTTATGCATACGGCGGATCATCTCGGGATCCGGGAGGGCCGGAGAGTCTTCGGCGAGTACCGGATCACGGAAGGAGATATGATTCAGGGCCGGCATTTTCCGGACGGGATCTGCCTCGTCCGGTCAAAGGTGGACCTCCACAAGATCCACCCCGGCGATACGCTGAATGCTTCCCGCGGGATCAGGACGCAGCCGTACGAGATCCCGTACCGGGCATTGATCGCTTCGGACGTGTCGAATCTGCTCCTTGCCGGGCGCTGTCTTTCCGGCGATTTTTATCCGCATGCTTCTTACCGGATGATGGGCAACATGGCCGCGACCGGAGAGGCCGCCGGCTTTGCCGCCGCATATGCGGTCAAAATGAAAACGGCGTTGACCCTTGTGCCGTATGCGCTCCTTCGGGAACGGATGAAGGAGTATCTGTAGAGAGATGAAAAAACCTCCCTGATACGGGAGGTTTCTTACTTTCAGTAGCTCGTACGAGAATCGAACTCGTGTTTCCGCCTTGAGAGGGCGGCGTCTTAGCCGCTTGACCAACGAGCCGCGGCGTTTCAAAACGCAAGGGGTATAATATCACGGATTTTTGCTTCTGTCAAGCGAAATCCTTTGATTGTTTGTTTCGCGACTTCAAAAATGAACGGGAGATCGGAAATGAGTATGAAATTCTACATCATTCGTCACGGCGAAACCGAAATGAATACGAGAGGCGCATTGCAGGGATGGACGGACGGCGCATTGAATCAAAGCGGACGGGATCTCGCCGTGCTGACGGGCCGCGCCATGAAAGGGATCCGGTTCGACGCCTGTATTTCAAGTCCGCTGATCCGAGCGAAGGAAACCGTCGAGATCGTGCTCCGGGAAAGCGGCAATGACGTCCCCGTGCTTTTAGACGACCGCATCAAAGAGATCAGTTTCGGCGATCATGAAAACGCGAGAGCTTCAGAACTCGGAGAAAACGGGCTTCGCTTCATGAAGGATCCGTTTCACATGGAGCGGTTTCCGAACGGCGAATCGGTCCGGGACGTATGCGAAAGAACGCAGGCGTTTCTTCAGGAACTGGCTTCCCGGGACGACGGAAAGACTTACCTCATCGGGACGCACGGGTGCGCGGTCCGGGCCATGCTGAACTTCCTGTACGAGGATCCGACCGATTACTGGCAGGGGGTCGTGCCCTACAATTGCTCCGTGAACATTCTGGAGGCGAACGGCGGGATCCTCCGGTTCATTGAACGCGACAAAATCTATTACGATCCGGAACTGATCGTGGATCGGTATAAGATAGAGAAAAATCCGCTTGACAATCCATAAAACTATGCTATTATAACAGAGTATGTTTGCGCGAAGGCCAACGTGTCTCGGCCGGGCGTGACGAATTCCGGCGAACCCTCTACCGGCGGGATTCAAAAAAATATACGGAGGTGCCAGATGGCAAATATCAAATCTGCGAAAAAGCGCGTTCTGGTCGCGAAGACGAGAACGGAAAGAAACAAGGCGATCAAGTCTGAAGTGAAGACTTATGTGAAGAAAGTGGACGCTGCGATCGCCGCAGGAGACAAGGAAGCCGCGAAGCAGGCGCTTGTTGATGCGGAAGTCAAGTTGACGAAGGCAGCGACCAAGGGCGTATATCATAAGAACACTGTTTCCAGAAAGGTCGGCCGGTTGTCGAAAGCAGTTGACAAGATGGCATAAGGCTTCTGAAGACGAAAGAGACCCAGGCGCGGCTGCAGGGGTCTCTTTTCATATATTCAGAACATGAAAGCGCATATGGAACACAGGATCGTGGCGGTGGACCCGGGGTCCATTGCCGAGGAAATGGGAATAGAAGCGGGTGACGTGCTGGTCGCGGCGGACGGAATGGACGTCGAGGACGTTTTCGACTGGCGAGCCGTTCAGCTCGACGAGACCGTGACGCTTCTCATCCGGAAGCCGGACGGCGAGGAATGGGAGCTCGAGATCGAGAAAGACGAGGACGAGGAATTAGGACTCGTCTTTGAGAACGACCTCATGAGCGACTACAGAAGCTGTTCGAACCAATGCATTTTCTGCTTCATTGACCAGATGCCTCCGGGCATGCGCCCGACGCTGTATTTCAAGGACGACGATTCCCGGCTTTCGTTCCTTCAGGGAAATTACATCACCCTGACGAACATGAAGCAGCACGACGTGGACCGGATCATTCATCACCGTCTGGAGCCGATGAACATCTCCGTGCACACGACGAATCCGGAACTCCGATGCGAAATGCTGCACAACCGGTTCGCCGGCAAGGTGTTGAAGTACCTGGACGATTTCTATGCGGCGGGCCTTACGATGAACGCCCAGATCGTGCTTTGCAAGGGCTACAACGACGGCGCGGAACTGGAAAGAACGCTTTCCGATCTTTACCGGTACGTACCGGTGCTGGAGTCTTTAAGCGTCGTCCCGGTCGGACTCACGAAATACCGGGAAAAACTGACGCCTCTTTCCCCGTTCACGAAGGAAGACGCCAAAGAAGTCATTTCGACCGTGGAGCGCTGGCAGAAGAAAGCGTTCCGGGAAAAAGGCCTGCATTACGTGCATGCGAGCGACGAGCTTTATATCACGGCCGGATTGCCGTTCCCCGAAGAGTCGCGGTACGACGGCTATCTGCAGATCGAGAACGGTGTCGGGATGGCAAGGTCGCTTCTTACGGATGCATTGAAGGCCGTGCACCGGCAGAAAAAGGACGGGGAGAAGAAACGTTATCTGTTCGTGACCGGTGTGCTTGCGAAACCGCTTCTGGAAGCAGTGAGTGAAACGGTCTCGGAGAAATTCCCCGGGCATGAAAACCGGATCATTGCCATCCGGAACGACTTTTTCGGAGAAACCGTGACGGTCTCGGGACTCGTGACCGGACAGGACGTCATAAAACAGCTTCGCGGCATGGACTTGGGGGACGGACTCCTCCTTCCGAACTGCATGTTCCGGAGCGGAGAGGAAGTCTTCCTCGACGACGTGACGAGAACGGACGTGGAACGGGAACTCGGCACGAAGGTTTACATTTTGAAGAATACGGCGGAAGCTACGGTGCATGCCATGACCGGGCGGCTCACGACAGCCGATCTCGATCTGACGCATGGGAAGTATGAGCTTGCAGAACCGCCGAAGGAAGGGAAATTATGATCGTAGCCATCGTCGGACGCCCGAACGTGGGCAAATCGACTTTGTTCAATGCATTGGCGGGTGAGACCGTCTCGATCGTTCAGGATACGCCCGGGGTGACCCGGGACCGGATCTACGCGACGGGCTCCTGGCTGGACAAAACCTACACGCTGATCGACACGGGCGGCATCGAGCCGGATTCGGGGGACGTGATCCTGTCGAAAATGCGGGAGCAGGCGGAGATCGCCATTGAGACCGCGGACGTGATCATCTTTCTCGTCGATGTTAAACAGGGGCTGCAGGATGCGGATTCGAAGGTGGCGGACATGCTCCGGAAGTCCGGAAAACCCGTCGTACTTGCAGTAAATAAGGTGGATTCCTTCACGAAACAGATGGTCGACGTGTACGAGTTCTACAATCTCGGCATCGGCGATCCCGTCGCGATCTCCGCAGTCTCGAAAAAGGGGCTCGGCGATCTTCTGGAGCGCGTGTTCGAATATGAGAAAGAATCGGATGCGTCGGACGAAGAAGACGACCGGCCGAGGATCGCGGTCATCGGCAAACCCAATACCGGAAAATCCTCGCTGGTGAACCGCCTCCTGAAGGAAGACCGGATGATCGTGTCGGACATTGCCGGTACGACGAGGGACGCGATCGATTCCGTGGTCCGCTTCCGGGACCGCGAATACGTTTTCACGGATACGGCGGGCTTACGGAGAAAGAGCCGGATCAAGGAGGAGATCGAGCAATTTTCGATCATCCGCGCCGTGACGGCGGTAGAGAAGAGCGACGTGGTGATCCTGATGCTCGACGCCTCGGAGGGCGTGACGGAGCAGGATGCGAAGATCGCCGGCATTGCGCACGACCGCGGCAAGGGCGTACTTATTCTCGTGAATAAATGGGATCTCGTCGAGAAGGACGACAAGACGATCTACCGGTTTACCGAAAACATTAAGAAAACCCTGTCGTTCATGCCCTATGCGCAGCTTCTCTTCATCTCGGTGAAGACCGGGCAGCGGGTGGACAAACTCTTCGACATGCTGGATACGGTGATCCAGAACCAGAATCTCCGGATCCCGACCGGCGTCCTGAACGAGATCATTTCGGAAGCGGTCGTCATGCAGCAGCCGCCGTCCGACAAGGGCAAGCGTTTGAAGATCTTTTACGCGACCGAAGTCAGCGTCAAACCGCCGACCTTCGTCATCTTCGTGAATTCAAAGGAACTCATGCATTTTTCCTATACGCGGTATCTCGAGAACAAGATCCGCGAGGCGTTCGGTTTCATGGGCACGCCGCTCCGGTTCGTCATCCGGGAGCGCGGCGAGAAAGAATGAGAGGAAAGGAGCGGGATCATGTGGTGGATCAGGATCGTCCTTATTGCGGCCGGTTACGTTTTCGGCCTCTTCCAGACGGGATACTTTTACGGTAAGATCACGGGCACGGACCTTAGGAAAAGCGGTTCGGGCAATACCGGCGCCACGAATGCGCTTCGCGTCGCGGGCATCAAGGGCGCGCTCATCGTCTTTTTCTTCGATGCATTGAAGGCGTTCATTCCCTGCTTCGCGGTCCGTCTTATTTTCCGCAGCGACCCGTACATGTACGTTTATCTCGTATATACGGCCTTCGGCGTGATCCTCGGCAATGACTTTCCGTTCTACTTGAAATTCAAGGGCGGCAAGGGCGTGGCCGCCACCTGCGGCTGGTGCTTCGCCTGGCAATGGCAGATCACCCTTCTCGGACTTGCACTCTTTTTCTCGATTGCCTTTGCTACGGGGTACGTGTCACTCGCGTCGATCATCGTCGCCCTGTTCATCATCGGAATGGCGGCGGCGTTCGGTTTCATGAGCATTTCCGGCTTCGCACCGGCACCGTTTTCCAACCCGATCTTCATCGAGTTTTTCGTGATCGTCATTCTGATGTCCGCCTTACTCATCTGGCGGCATAAGGGCAACGTGAAACGGCTGCTCACCGGTACGGAAAACCGGTTCGGGAAGCATCGGAAGAAAAAAGAAGAATAAAACTCCGGTCAGCGATCGGGGAACGGGTCAGGGCGGAGCGCCATGTTGGAATTGTGATAATGCGGGTCGTTCGTGACGTCCCGTAAAAACCAGTCCGGCAGTTCGAACGCGAGGGCCTCCTCCACCGTGGGAAACTCGATTTCGAGAAGCGTGAGCCCCTCCAACTCGTCGTGGAACAGATCCAGCTCTGCCGTATAGGGCGGGAGAGGAATGCGGTAGCGCGTTTTCCGGATGACTCGGCCGTCTTTCTTTTCTTTCAGGTGAAGATACGCATCCTCGGTCAGCGGGAGATTGTACTCCTCCCGGGCCATCTTCCCCGGACCTTTGTAAGTCAAGTAATACTTGTCCCCGTCCTTCCGGACGCGGATCACGGGATGCACGGAAAGATACGCCTGTTCGATCTCCGAATGCGGATAAGAAGCCAGATCTTCCGGTAATTCTTTGATTAAAAATTTGCGCTCGATCTCCATGGGAGCCCTCCTGTAAAGCATATTATATCGCAGGGAGAGGTGTTCGTCAATGGAGGGACGGCGGATTCCGTCTTGCATTATTATGCAATTCGTGATAGAGTGAGTTTTACGGAAACGGTACACAAATCATGACTTTCGATCAGGAAACGCTCCACAAGTTAATGATCCTTTATTTATTGAAGCGGGTGAATCTCTCCCTCTCCAATGCGGATCTGTGGACTTTTTTTGAGGAAAAAGGATATACGAATTACTTCACGTTCCAGGAGCAGCTGCAGTCTCTCGTGGAAGCGAATCTGACCGTTTCGGAGATGATCCGGAACACCGAGTATTATGAACTCACGAAGCAGGGAGACGAGGCGCTTCATTACTTCATGAACGACATTCCGGACGGCGTGAAGACGGACCTCGACGAATACATTACCGCGAAGAAATTCAAGATCAGAACGGAAGCGGGAATTACGGCGGATTACAATAGGACCGCGGATTTCGATTATCTCGCGCATCTTAAGATCCGCGAGGGGAAGACCACGCTGATGGACCTGAATCTTTCCGTTCCGACGGAAGAGCAGGCGAAGCAGCTGTCGAAGCATCTCGAGGAGCACGCGGAAGAGATCTATCAGCACATCATGAAGCTGCTGATCTGACCGGAAAAATAGTGCTTGCTTTTTTTCTTTGAGTATGTTATTATTCAAGTCTGTGTGAAAAACCATGGTCGGAAACCATGGAAAAAAGAGAGGTATTGAAATGAAAGAAGGAATTCATCCGGCTTATTACGAGTGCGTCGTGACCTGCAACTGCGGAAACACCTTCACGACCGGCTCCACGAAGAAAGAGATCCACGTGGAAACCTGCTCCAAGTGCCATCCGTTCTACACGGGTCAGCAGAGAGCGGCGTCCGCGAAGGGACGTATCGAGCGTTTTAATAAGAAATACGGCGTCGATCAGAAGTAGGATCATTGTCAATGCCACGGCGTCTCCGGGAGGAGAAACCGTGGCATTTTTATACCCTTTTCACGGGAAAAAGGAGTGTTGAATGAGCAAAAAGAAGTACAGCGGCATCGGCGGACAGGCCGTGATGGAAGGCATCATGATGCGGAACGGGAACCGCTATGCGGTGGCGGTCAGAAAAAAGGACGGGGAGATCGTCGTCGACGTGCAGGATTCGGTGCCGTTTGGTGAAAAGCACAAATGGGGAAAATGGCCGATCGTCCGCGGCGTCGTGGCCTTCGTCGAATCCCTCGTCATCGGGATGAAGACGCTCATGTGGTCGTCTTCCTTCTTCGAGGTCGAAGAGGACGAAAAGAAGAAGGAAAAGGAAGAAAAGAAAGAGAAGAAATCCGGCCTTTCCGGAGGCGAGACCGCACTGACGCTCGTCATTGCGATCCTGCTCGCCGTCGGCATTTTCATCGTGCTTCCGACGGTCGTTTCCAACTTTCTGAAACGCTGGATCGAAAACGCCGTGCTGATCTCCCTCATCGAGGGAGTTCTCCGGCTCGGCATTTTCATTGCCTATATTTCGCTGATCTCGCTCATGAAGGACGTCCGGAGAACATATATGTATCACGGCTCCGAGCACAAATGCATCAACTGTCTCGAGAGCGGAATGCCGCTGACGGTCGAGAACGTGATGAAGAGTTCGAAGGAGCACAAGCGCTGTGGAACGAGCTTTCTTCTGTTCGTCATGCTGATCTCCATCGTGGTGTTCATCATCGTCGGCATCGTGCTGCAGTCGCTCGGCATCGACGTGCTTTGGGTCAGACTGCTTACGAGGATCCTGCTCATCCCGCTCATTGCCGGTCTTTCGTATGAACTCATCCGCTTCAACGGGCGGTTCGACAATGCGTTCACCTACGTCCTTTCGCGACCCGGCATGTGGCTTCAGGCGCTGACGACGAAGGAGCCGACTGATGACATGGCGGAAGTGGCGATTCAGGCGGTGGAAGCGGTGTTTGACTGGAGAACGTTTCTGAAGGAGAGTTTCGATCTTGACGTACCGGACGTATCTGAAGAACAGTAAAGTCCCGGACCCGAAGGCACTCGTGCTTTATGCGGCGGACTTCGACCTTTCGGAACTCGTCCTGAAACTGGACGAAGAGATTCCGGAAGAGATGTTCCGGAAACTTGAGGAGGTCTCGCAGAAAGTGCTGTCCGGTCTCCCTTTGCAGTATGCGCTTCGAAAAGCCCCTTTTTACGGCTTCTGGTTTCAGGTCGATGAACGAGTGCTGATTCCCCGTTTCGACTCGGAAATCCTTGTAAATGAAGTGCTGAAGGCCATTCCGGAAGAGGAGACCGTGTCCGTGCTCGACCTTTGCACCGGAAGCGGCTGCATCGGTCTTTGCATCAAAGCGCTCCGTCCGGAGTCCTCCGCGGTGCTGACGGACGTTTCCGAGGACGCGCTGTCAGTCGCGAAAGAGAACGCGGCAAGGCTGTCCGTACAGGCGGAGTTTATAAAAAGCGACCTTTTTTCTGCGGTGGACGGTGTGTTCGACGTCATCGTTTCAAACCCTCCCTACATCAGGACGGAGGAGATCGGGACGCTCGACGATGAAGTGAAGGACCACGAACCCCGGCTCGCATTGGACGGCGGAGCGGACGGCCTGAAGTTTTACCGGAGGATCGCCCGGGAGGCGGGAAAACACTTAAAAAACGGCGGAAAGATCTTCCTCGAGATCGGATACGACGAAGGCGCTTCCGTGAGTGAATTATTAGAAAACGCAGGCTTCGGCGGGTTCCGGACCGTGAAGGATCTCGCCGGAAAAGACAGAGTGGTGGCGGCATGCTGGAACAATTGGAACAATTGATGCGGCGTTATGAGGAGATCGTGCGGGATCTGCAGTCCGGCACGCTTTCTTCCGATGCGCTGAAATCCCGGTTAAAGGAGCAGGGAGAACTGGAACCGCTGGCCGAACTGTACCGGACGTACGAGAAGGCCGAAAAAACGCTTCGGGACGACAGCGAACTCCTCGAAACGGAAAAAGACGCGGAATTCAGGGAAGTCCTGAAGGAAGAGATCCGGGAAACGGAGGATCTTCTCGCTTCGACGGAGGAGAAGATCCGTATTTTCCTGCTGCCGAAAGACAAAAACGACGACCGGAACGTGGTCCTCGAGATCCGGAGCGGTGCGGGCGGAGACGAAGCGGCGCTGTTTGCGGCGGAGGTCTACCGCATGTATCAGCATTATGCCGAGTCCCGGCACTGGAAGGTGGAGACCGTCGAGTACAATGAATCCGGCATCGGCGGAGCGCAGAAGATCACCGGCATCGTCACGGGAAAGGGCGCCTATTCGGTGCTGAAATTCGAATCCGGCGTGCACCGGGTGCAGCGCGTGCCGAAGACCGAGTCCCAGGGGCGGATCCATACGTCGACGATCACGGTCTCGGTCCTTCCGGAAGCGGAGGAGGTCGACGTGAAGATCGACATGAACGACTGCCGGTTCGACGTGTTCCGGGCGTCCGGAAACGGCGGCCAATGCGTGAACACCACCGATTCGGCGGTCCGGCTCACCCATTATCCGACCGGCATCGTGATCTCCTGTCAGGACGAGAAATCGCAGCTCCAGAACCGGGCCAAGGCATTGCAGGTCCTGCGGTCCCGGCTCTACGATCTCGAGTGCCGGAAACAGAAGGAAGCCGAGGACCGGGAGCGGAGAGCTCAGGTCGGGACGGGAGACCGGTCCGAAAAGATCCGCACCTACAATTTCCCTCAGGGACGCGTGACCGATCACCGGCTGAACCAGAGTTTTTACAACATTGACGCCGTCATGAACGGCGATCTCGATCAGATCCTGAAGGCATTGATCTTAAAGGATCAGGCGGAAAAACTTGCCAAAGAAGCGTAAAAAGAAACGGACAAACGATGAAAAGGCACAGGAAGTTTGAAAAATACGGAGCACGGGCGGTCTTCACAGCCGCCTTGCTGTGTTTTTTGCTGACGTGGGCGGCCTGCAAGGGCCCGGAGAACTCCGGAACGGACGAGGAAAGCATTCCTTCGGAAACGGGATCCTCCGTGACGGAAGGAACGGAAGCTTATTCCGAAGAGACGGTCACGGAATCCGCATATTCCGGTCCGGTCCCGGTGATCAGGGCGGTGTCTCCGGAAGGGGAGATCGACGTCGTGCCTCAAAAAGCGCGGAAATACATCGATCTCGCGTCGGAGGCGTATGCTTCCTCGGACCTGTCGGCAACGGTCCGGATCAAGGGCGAGGCGTTTGATGAGATCTCGCCGGTCCGCTTTTACTGGACGGTCGAAAACCCCGGCGAAGTGAATGAGATCGAAGAGTACGAACTCATGCTGTCTGAGTCGGAGGACTTTTCCGATCCCGTCGTGCGGCCGTGCACGCATTACGTTCCCGGAGCGGAAACGGAGACGGAGTCCTTATACAATCTGAAAACCGGAACGACCTATTACTGGAAGATCCGTGCATTGCTGCCGGACGGAACGTATCACGACGGAGAAACGAAATCGTTCACGACGAAAGCGGGTCCCCGGATCTTATACATTCCGGGCGTGAAGAACGCGCGGGACGCCGGCGGCTGGTCGAATGCGGGAAAAGGAACGCTTCCGCAGGGACTGGTCTACCGCAGCGCGAAACTGGAGGAAGCTGACGCGTCCGGCGTCCGGATCATGACGGAAGAACTCGGCATCCGGACGGAGATCGACCTCAGGGATCCGAAAAGCGAGGAGGTCCTGACGAGTCTGGATCCGGAACGGGTGAACGTCCTGAATATTCCAGGGTACTCCTATACGTCGTTCCTTTCGAAGACGACGCAGGCGGGGGAGGCGATCCGCGTCTTCTCCGATCCGGATTCCTATCCGATCCTCGTGCATTGCGCAGGCGGCGCGGACCGGACCGGCGCGCTGATGTACGTTTTGAAGGCGTATGCCGGCTGTCCGGAGACGGAACTGCTCATGGACTATGAACT
This sequence comes from Lachnospiraceae bacterium, assembly GCA_016281555.1. Lineage (GTDB taxonomy): Bacteria > Bacillota > Clostridia > Lachnospirales > Lachnospiraceae > UBA1267. The sequence goes on from JAEEIV010000067.1 coordinate 28,235, forward strand.
TACCACATACCGCTTCGTGACCGGATACGTGACGGAAGACCACAACTTCGATTTTCCTGCGTTTTATGCGGCATTTCAGAAACTGACGGGCAAGACTCCCGCGGAAAAGGCGGAGACGTTCTTATTGATGACGGGGATCAGCGTGATGGAGGCATCGAACGTGAAGGCACTCCTTACCGGAACCGGAGCGGTCTTTCAGGATCCGCCGAAATCCAGAGTCCGCGCGATCGACGGCAAGATCACGTTCTCGATCGATCAAAGAAACGCAGGAACCGTGGCATCGGTACAAAAGGGCGAAGAAAAACTCCCCTTCACCTATGAAGAAGGGGAGCTTACGGTTTCCGTTTCCGGCAGCGGAGACGGTGTCATCGTCTTCGAAGACGGCAGCGAACTCAAGTTCAACTGGAGATGATCAGTTCGTTTTTCCGGCGGCCTTCATTTCCTCGCGCCAGTCGAGGTCGCCCCGCTGCAATGACATGATCAGGCATTCCGCGGTCGGAATGTTCGTGGCGACCGGGATCGAGCAAAGGTCCGAGAGACGGATGAGGAAATTGTGATCCGCGGCTTCCCGGAACGTTTCGAGGCTCACTTTTTCAAACGAAATGAGCAGGTCGACGTCATTGTTCAGAATGGCAGACTCAAGCTGCTTGTCACCGCCCAATCCCCCGGCGAGAAGATTCTTCACCGGAAGTCCCGTGGCGAGACGGATGTGCTCCGCCGTCGCTTCGGTCGCGATGAGACGGTAATTGGCCAGAATATGCTTGTAGGCGATGCAGAAGTTTTCGAGCAGCGACTTTTTTTCGTTATCCGCATGGAGTGCAATGGTCAGCATTTCATTTACCTCATTAAAGCCATTATATCACCTAACGGGGAAAAACGGAAGAGTGAAATCCGTCTTTTTCAGGAGGGTTCGCCGCTTTCAATGAGTTCTTCCCAGGCCTGATAGCAGGCGTCCGATGCTTCTTCCTTCATTTTTCGCTCGGTGAGAAGTTCGTTCAGTCTCGAAGCGTCCGTCGCGATCAGAGGATCCGCCATCTGAAGATCGATTTCCCGGATCTCTTCCGAAAGCCGGTTCAGCGTTTCTTCACATTCCCGGATCTGCTTTTCGCGTCGTCTTATCTTCGTTTCCTGTTCTTTCCTAAGAAGCCGCGCTTCCTTTTCCTTCGAAACGGCCGCAGCGTCCGCCGGGCCGGCCTTCGGCGTCAGCTTTTCCCGGAAGCCGTCGCGTTTTTCCAGGTAATAGTCGTAATTCCCGTCGTAGTCGATCAGCGTTTCGTGATACAGTTCCAGAATGCGGTCCGCGATCTTGTTGATGAAGTAGCGGTCGTGCGAAATGGCAATGACCGTCCCTTCGTACGCCTTCAGCGCGTCCTCCAGCACTTCCTTGCCCGCCATGTCGAGGTGGTTCGTCGGCTCGTCGAGGAGCAGCAGGTTCGCGTCGTTCAGCATGAGCTTCGCGAGCGAGACGCGGCCGCGTTCTCCGCCGGAGAGTTCACTGATCCTTTTGAAAACGTCGTCGCCGGTAAAGAGAAAGAGCGCGAGGTGGGAGCGGATCGCGGTATTGTCCATCATGGGGTGCTCGTCGTGCAGTTCGTCGAACACCGTCTTTTCCGGGTGCAGAACGGCATGCGCCTGATCGAAATAGCCGACCTCGACGTTCGTTCCGAACCGGATCTCACCGGTGTCCGGCGCCGATTCGCCGACGAGAAGCTTGAACAGCGTGGTCTTGCCCGTGCCGTTGTCGCCGATGAGGCAGATCTTCTCGCCCCGCTTCACTTCGAAGGAGAGATCACTGAAAAGACAGCGTTCTCCGAAGGATTTCTTGAGATCCCGGACCGTGAGCACGTCATTGCCGGACCGTGAGGACGGCGTAAAACAAAAATGCATGCTCCTGTTTTCCGTGAACGGTTTTTCCGCCGGCCCGAGTTTGTCGAGCAGCTTGACGCGGCTTTCCGCACGCTTGATGGATTTTTCGCGGTTGAAGGAGCGCAGTTTGTCAATGACTTCCTGTTGGTGTTCGATTTCCTTCAGTTTCCCTTCGTACGCGCTTTGTTCGGCGGCCTGCAGTTGTTTTTTCTTTTCGGCAAACGCCGTGTAATTCCCGGTGTAGGTGCGGGTATTGCCGTTTTCCAGGTCGATCACCTTCGTCACGGTCCGGTCGAGGAAATACCGGTCGTGGGAAATCGTGAGCACCGCGCCCGGATAGGAGGCGAGCACGCTTTCCAAAAAGCGGATCCCGGAAATGTCGAGGTGGTTCGTCGGCTCGTCGAGGAGGAGAAACTCCGGCTGTTCCACGAGAAGTTTCGCCAGGGAAAGCCGCGTTTTCTCGCCGCCGGAAAGCTTAGAGACGGGTTTGTCGAAATCGTTCTCGGAGAAACCGAGTCCTTTTAAGATCCCGGTGATCTCGCTCCGGACGGCATAGCCGTTCAGTTTTTCGAATTCAAAAAGCAGCGCTTCGTGACGCTTCAAGAGAGGAGCCGGATCTTCGTGCGCCCCGGTCAGGGCGCCTTCGATCTTCCGCATTTCCTGTTCGAGCGCCATCACGTGATCTTTCGAACGCATCGCTTCGAGGTAGACCGTCAGGTCGGAATCGAGATCGATGACCTGCTTAAGGTAACCGAGGCGCGCGTCTTTCGCGAAGACGAATTCTCCGCCGTCCGGCGTTAACTCCCCGGCAATGATCCGGAACAAAGTCGTCTTGCCCGCGCCGTTCACACCGACCAGCGCGGCCTTTTCCTTTTCTTCGATCCGAAACGAAGCGTCCTTGATCAGGTTTTCGTCCAGAAACGACTTCCGGACGTGACTCATCTGAAAGATCATGATGTCCCTCCGAAAAAGCATTATAAACGATAAAGCGCTCTTTGACAACCGTGAAGGAGTGACGGTCTGTGAAACATTTGACAATATCCCTTTATTTGTGTAAAATACTATAATAACCGCGAAATGTTCGCGTCAGTTTTGAACGGAGTGAGAAGGCATTGAACGATATTTCCGTATCCAAAGAGGTGATCCGCCGTCTTCCGCGGTATTACCGGTATCTCGAAGAGCTGAAAGGGGAGGGCGTGACGCGCATCTCTTCCCGGGAGCTTTCCGACAGGATGCGTGTGACCGATTCGCAGATCCGGCAGGACCTGAACTGTTTCGGCGGGTTCGGCAGGACCGGGTACGGATACAACGTCGAGGAACTCTACGAGGAGATCGGAAAGATCCTCGGCCTGGACCGGATCAAGCACATCATTCTCATCGGTGCGGGGCATCTCGGACAGGCGCTTGCGAATTACACGAATTACCGGAGAAGGGGCTTCTGCATCGAGGCGATCTTTGACCGCGATCCCGAGAAGATCGGGATGAAGGTCTACGGGATCGAAGTGCAGGATATTGCCGGACTCGAGGCGTATCTTTCGACGCATGAGGCGGACATTGCCACGATCACGATCCCAAAGGAAGAGGCCAGAATCGTCGCGAAGCGGCTGGTTTCCTGCGGGATCAAGGCCATCTGGAATTTCGCGCATACGGACTTGGAACTTCCGGAAGACGTCGTGGTGGAGAACGTGCACCTTTCGGAGAGCCTCATGAGTCTTTCGTACAAGGCGAAGGAACAGCGGAAAAAGCGGGAGGAGAGCGGGCAATGAACGAGAGATCATTTACCGTAACGGTCCGGCCTGACGGGGCGTCGGAAACGGTGGCCGCATCTGTTAGGGAGGCATTGCTTCGTTCCGGTTATATGGAGGATGAGGACCGTCCGGGCACCGTCGTCGTGGTCGGCGGAGACGGGACCTTTATCTATGCGGTGCACCGCTACATGCATTGCCTGAACGACGTCCGGTTCATCGGCATCCATACGGGAACGCTCGGCTTTTATACGGATTATCTCGATTCCGAAGCGGACGAGTTCCTGACCGACCTCCTGAAAGGCGATCTTCCGGTGGAGACCTATCCGGTGATGGAAGCGGAGGCGGGAACGGAGAAAGTGTACGCGATCAATGAGATCCGGATCGAGAATCCGTACCGGACCCAGAATTTCAGCGTGCTGCTCAACGACATCCCGCTGGAGTTCTTCCGCGGCACCGGAGTCAACGTATGCACGCAGCTCGGCAGCACGGCATACAACCGGTCGCTTGGCGGCGCGATTCTGGAAAAGGGGCTGCCGCTCTTTGAAATGACGGAGATCGCAGGCCTGCATCACATTCATTCGCGTTCCTTAAACGTTCCGTTCGTCATGTCGGACGATACGGTGATCAGGCTGCAGTCCGATTCCTACGACCGGGCGATCCTCGGCGCCGACGCGGACGTCTTTGATCTGAAGGACGTGAAGGAGGTCGTGATCCGGAAGTCTCCCGAGAAAAAACTGCACATCCTCCGGGGGCGGAAGATCTCGTATTTCGACCGGCTTGCGCGGCTGACGTAAAGAAAACGAATTTGGAGTAAAAAAGTTTATGAACAGATATTTTTTGGTTGATTTTGAAAACGTATCGGACGACGGTCTGAACGGCTTTAAGGAACTGACGGGCACGGATACGGTCATCGTCATGTATACGGACAAGGCCTGCAAGATCCGGGTGGAGTTCGTCGAGGCGCTGAACGCCAGGAAGACGCGTGCGTCCTTCCGGTTCATGAAAGTGGCGTCCGGCAATCAGGCGCTCGACATGCAGCTTGCGACGTTCCTCGGCAGCATGATCCCCGGGGAGGGAAACGGCACGGAGTACGTCATCGTCAGCAAGGACAAGGGTTACAATCACATCATCCAGTTCTGGAACAACCGGGAACCGGAGATCCGGATCCGCTTGAAGAAGTCGATCCGGGACGCGCTCCACGAGAACGCGGAAGAGACCGAGGAAGCCGCACCGGCGCCGGCACCGGAGAAAAAACCGGCGGAGAAAAAGCCGGCGGCGAGACGGAAAACGGAAAAGAAGGAACCCGTGAAGAAGGCGGAAGAGGTCCGGACCGTGCCTGAGACGGCTGCAAAACCGCAGGAGAGCGGAAAAGGCCAGGAAAAGACCCGCCTGAACGCGGCGGTCCAGCGGATCTTAAGCGACGCGAAATACGACACGGCGATCATTTCCTTCGTGGCCTCTCTGGCGGTGAAACTTCACGAGTCGGAGAATGCAAAGCGCGCTACGTATACCGGCATCATCAAGCAGTACGGACAGAAGGAAGGTTTGACGATCTATAATCTGATCAAGAAGGAACTGTAAGGCGGAAACAGATGGGGAAAGACCTCAGCAAAATCAGAAATTTCTGCATCATTGCGCACATCGATCACGGCAAATCGACGCTGGCGGACCGGATCATTGAAAGGACCGGACTGCTGACGTCCCGTGAAATGCAGGCGCAGGTGCTCGACAATATGGATCTCGAGCGGGAACGGGGCATCACGATCAAGGCGCAGACCGTCCGGACCGTGTATCACGCGAAGGACGGCAATGAATACGTCTTCAACCTCATCGATACCCCCGGTCACGTCGATTTCAACTATGAGGTCAGCCGTTCGCTCGCTGCCTGCGACGGAGCGATCCTCGTCGTGGACGCTTCCCAGGGCATCGAGGCCCAGACGCTCGCGAACGTGTATCTGGCGCTGGACCACGACCTGGAGGTCTTTCCGGTCATCAATAAGATCGACCTGCCGTCCGCGGATCCCGAGGGCGTCGCGCACGAGATCGAGGACGTCATCGGCATCGAGGCAATGGACTGCCCGAAGATCTCCGCGAAGACCGGACTGAACATTGACGACGTTTTGGAAGCCGTCGTGGAAAAGATCCCCTGCCCGAAGGGCGACGACGAAGCGCCGCTGTCCGCACTGATTTTCGATTCCCTGTACGATTCTTATAAAGGCGTCATCGTATTCATCCGCGTCATGGACGGCACGATCAAGCCCGGCATGCGGATCCGCATGATGGCGACCGGCGCGGCGTTTGACGTCGTGGAGACCGGCTATTTCGGCGCCGGGCAATTCATCCCCGACCCGGAAGGGCTTTCGGCCGGCATGGTCGGCTATTTTACCGCGTCGATCAAGAACGTGCAGAACACGAGAGTCGGCGACACGGTGACGGAAGACCGGCGGCCGGTTTCGAAACCGCTTCCCGGCTACAAGGCCGTGCAGCCGATGGTGTTTTCGGGGCTGTATCCCGCGGACGGCGCGCATTACGACGATTTGAAGGATGCATTGGAAAAACTGAAGCTGAACGACGCTTCGCTCTTTTACGAGCCGGAGACGTCGGTCGCACTGGGCTTCGGATTCCGCTGCGGATTTTTAGGGCTTCTGCACTTGGAGATCATCGAGGAACGGCTGGAACGGGAGTACAATCTCGACCTCGTGACGACGGCGCCCTCCGTCGTCTACCGGATCCATAAGACCGACGGCGCGACGGTCGAACTCACGAATCCGACGAACATGCCGGATCCGTCGGAGATCGACTACATGGAAGAACCGGTCGTGGCCGCCGAGATCATCGTGACGAGCGAGTTCATCGGAAACATCATGGATCTTTGCCAGGAGCGGCGCGGGAATTACAAGAGCATCGAATACATCGAGGCGAAGCGGGCCTTGCTCAAATATGAACTGCCGCTGAACGAGATCATATACGATTTCTACGACGCGCTGAAGAGCCGTTCCCGCGGCTACGCCTCGTTCGACTACGAACTGGCGGGCTATCAGAAATCCGAGCTCGTGAAGCTGGACATCCTCGTGAATCACGAGGAGATCGACGCCCTGTCGTTCATCGTGTTTGCGGGCAGCGCCTACGAGCGCGGCAGGAAAATGTGCGAGAAATTGAAGGCGGAGATCCCGAGGCACCTGTTTGAGATCCCGATCCAGGCCGCGATCGGGTCGAAGATCATTGCGAGAGAAACCGTGAAGGCAGTCCGGAAGGACGTGCTTGCGAAGTGCTACGGCGGCGACATCACGCGGAAAAAGAAGCTCCTTGAGAAGCAGAAGGAAGGCAAGAAGAGGATGCGGACCTTCGGTAACGTGGAGATCCCGCAGAGCGCCTTCATGTCGGTGCTGAAACTCGACGACGAGTGAAGTGAGATGGAAGAGCTCGAACTTTACGTGCACGTCCCGTTTTGCGTAAAAAAATGCCGGTACTGCGATTTCTATTCGGGACCGGCTTCCAAGGAAGTGCAGGAAGCCTATATCGAAACGCTGCTGGAAGAGATCCGGTCCTGTCCGTTCGGGCAAAACGAAAACGAGCGGGTGGTCAGCGTCTACTTCGGCGGAGGCACGCCCTCGATCCTGCCGGAAGAAGCATTGATCAAAGTGCTCTCCGGGCTCCGGGAACAGTTCCGGTTTGACGAAAACCCCGAGATCACGGTGGAGTGCAACCCCGGGACCGTTGCCCTGAAAAAACTGAAGGCGTACCGGGAAGCCGGCGTGAACCGGCTGTCGTTCGGCCTGCAGTCCGTCAGGAACGACGTCCTGAAAACGATCGGACGGATCCACACCTATGAGGAATTCCTGGAGAGCTTTCATGCCGCGCGCGGGGCGGGGTTCACCAACCTCAGCGTTGACCTCATCCAGGGCCTCCCCGGAGATACCCCGGAAACCTTTCAAAACGGCCTGAAAACCGTTCTCGCCCTTCGCCCCGAACATCTTTCCGTCTATTCCCTGATCCTCGAGGAAAACACCGAATTTTACGCCTTGCACGAGGCCGGAAAACTGCTTCTTCCCACGGAAGAGGAGGAGCGGGAGATGGCGCACGCTGCGGTACGGATTCTCGAAGACGCCGGATACGGGCAGTATGAGATCTCGAATTTCGCCCTCCCGGGATTCCGCTCGGTCCACAATACGGGCTATTGGACGGGGGTGCCGTATCTCGGGTTCGGAAGCGCGGCCGCCTCGTTTTACGGCGGAAAACGGTTCCGGAACGCCCTGTCGCTGCAGTATCTGGACCTCCCGTATGAGGAAACGGAAGAACTGTCGGAAGAAGACCGGATGAACGAGTTCATGATGCTCGGACTCCGGATGAACGACGGCGTTTCAGACCGTGCGTTCCGTGAAAAGTTCGGACGGTCCTTTTATGAATTCAAAGGCAGCAGTCTCAGGAAACTGACAGAAGAAGGGCTTCTGGAAAGCATAAAAAAACCGGACGGCAATGATACCGTCCGGCTGACTTCCTATGGCAGGGATCTCGCAAATTACGCGTTCCGGGAATTCGTCTGATACCGGTCAGTGCGATTCGGAAAGCGGCTCGTCCCGGTGTTCCCTCGTTTCTTCCTCATCATCGTCGTAGATCCGGTCGGTCGTGTGCACGTCGCAGGTGGTGCCGATCAGGTCCTCCGGGATCGTGAACGGACTGTCGTCCGTCAGGATCTCGTCCTGATCCTCGTCGTCCACCGTGAAATAGATCCGGTCCTCGACTTTCTTTTCCGGACAGAACTCCCCGGCCAAAAGCCCTGAAGAAGAGCAGACGTGGCAGACCACGTGGCGGTTGCAGTATTCCGTCGGCACGGTGTTCGGGGTGAAGTATTCCTCGTAAATATGGCAGTTCTCGTCGCCGCAGGCGTCGCAGACGTCCTCCTTCGCAAGCAGTCCGGATTTGCTGCAGATCTTCGCCTTCACGAGGCCGCTCATGTCAAATTCCGCGGCTTCGCTTTCCATTCCCTTGTGTATGGCTTCCATGATCCTCGACCAGATCACGCGGTGGTAATTCGCGCCGCTTCCGATGACTCTGGTCTCGTCGAAGCCGCACCAGACGCCCATCGTATAAAGCGGAGAATAGCCGATGAGCCAAAGGTCGTTCGCATCGTTCGTCGTGCCGGATTTCGCAGCGAGTGCAATGCCGGGGATCCGGCAGTACGTGTTCGTGGACGTGACTTTTTCCCGCGGGAAGACCATGAATTCCGGCTCGATCGTGGATTTCATTGCCGAGGTCAGCAGTTTCGCCGTATTCTGTTTCAGCACGGTTTCGGTCGCCTGTTCATTGTAGAGGACCGTCTTGCCTTCGGAATCCGTGACCTTCGTCCAGAAGATCGGCTCCTTATAGACGCCGTTGTTCGCGATCGTGGCGTACGCCGCGGTCATTTCGAGGTTCGTGCAGCCGTATTTCAGACCGCCGAGGGTCATGACCGGGGATTTGTCGGTCTCCGGCACCAGCGTCGTGATGCCGAACGATTTCACGTATTCGAGGGCGAGGTTTTCGGAAACCGTGTCTTCGAGCGCCTTGACGGCAATGATGTTCGAAGAGGTCATGATCGCCTGACGGATGTTCGCGTATCCGACGTAAACGCCGCCCCACCAGTCATGCAGGGGCTTTCCGTCAATGAGCAGCTCGCTGTCGTAATAGGTGGACCCCAAAGTGGCGCCCTTGATGTCCAGCGCCGGCGCGTACGTGGAGACGATCTTAAAGGTGGAACCGGGCTGTCTCGTGGACTGCGTCGCACGGTTTAAAGTCAGGGAGCCGATCTTGCTCTTGTCGCCGCGGCCGCCGGAGATCGCGAGGACCTTGCCGCTCGACTGATCCATGAGCACGACCGAAGTCTGCGGCTCCAGCGTGGAAACGACGTTTTCCGTGATGATCTTTCCGTTCGTCGCGTCGAGGATGTAATCGCGGAACTCCGTGGCGGCTTCCTGCAGCGCTTCCTCGGTATCGAAGATCAGATCGAAATCCGATCTGCCGACCACGTCCAGGAAATAGTTCCTCACGTTCGTCTCGTTGTAATAGAATTCATGACCGCCCTCGTCACGGATGCCGAGCACGTAGGAGAGCGAATAGGACATCGCGGTCCGCGTTACGCCGTTTTCCGTGATCAGGTAATTGTTCATGTTATTGACTTCCTGATCGACGATCTTCTGGAATTCGGGCTCCATCGTCGTGTAGATCCTGAGGCCTCCGGAGTAAAGGAGATTATAGGCTTCGGATTCGGAATAGCCGAGCTCTTTCTCCAGGGCGGACAGGACGTCTTCAAATACGACGTCGGTGAAATAGGAGAAGGTCTGCACGCCGGTGTAATTCGCCGCGACGGCCTGCACGCGCTTGTAGACGTCGGTGGAAGAGGCCACGTCCCGTTCCGCTTCGCTGATGCAGCCGTTGTTCGCCATGTAATTCAGAATGATCTGACGGCGGCGCTGATTGTTGTCGGGGTGCTTGATGGGGTCGTAGCGCGACGGACTCGAGGTCGTCGCGACGAGCACCGTGCATTCGGCCAGGTCGAGTTCGGAGACGTGCTTGTTAAAGTACCTCCGGGCGGCGACTTCCGCGCCGAGGCAGTTGTTTCCGAAATTGATCGTGTTCAGGTAGTACTGCAGGATGGTCTTTTTGTCGAGCTGTTTCTCCAGCTGCAGTGCGAGATACTGCTCCTGGAATTTCCGCTCCAGCCGGTCGCCGTAGTTCTTCTCAAACCCGCCGTCAAAGAAGTTGTTCTTGATGAGCTGCTGGGTGATCGTGGACGCGCCTTCGGAGAGGTTGCCGCTTGTGAGTGCGACGCCGATGGCACGGATGATGCCCTTGACGTCGACGCCTTCGTGCTCGAAGAACCGGGAATCCTCGATCGTGATGACCGCATCGATGAGGTCATGCGGAAAGTCTTCATAATTGACCGAGATCCGGTTCGAGCCGGATTCCACAAGTTCCTGCATGATGGAACCGTCCGCGGCGTAGATGATGCTCTTGTTCTTCGAGGGCTGCACGTCCGCAATGTTTTCCATGGGCGGCGTGTTCCGGATGATCTCCGCGAACGATCCGACGGCCAGGAAGATGCCCGAAAAGACCGCCGTCACGAACAATGCGACCGCAAGCACGACGAGGAACATGAAGAAGCGGTTTTTCTGCCGCATTTCCTCCGATCCGATGGTCTCGATTCTTTTTTTGACGTCCTGCTTCCGAAATCGCATGGTCAAGATCCTTTGACGGGGAACGGACGGTCCGTCCGCCCACAGATAGTTTACTTATACCATAAAAAGTGATAAAAGTCCATCTTTCGATGATAGAACTTGAGAAGTTCTGATGCTTTCTTTAAATGAAACGGCCGGGCATGAAGCCCGGCCTCTTTGAAAAAAACATGACAGAGGGATCAGTCGTCAGAAGGAAGTCAGTCCTGAGAATACTTTTCCGGAGAACGTCGAAGGATCCACGTTGAATTGTGCCCGCCGCTTCTGGAACTCCTGACGTGCGGCGTTGCATTGAGCGGCATCCTCCTTGGCTTCTCGCCGGATCCGTGCTTTTTCTGAAATGGCGGTTTCTTTCTCGTAAAGATCAATGGCTTCCGGAATTGATCCGGCTCGACCGGCCGCAGCATATTCTGAGAAAGCCTCCAGGTATCCACGGAATCTAAAGGATTCGGGCAGGCCGACGGAAGCGGAGAGAGTTTCATACTCTTCCTGATTCCGGAGCACTTCCTGAAGGACTTCCCGGTGCGATTCCTCGTAAGATGAAAACGCTTCCCCGGCGACTTTGGATCGAATGGCCTCTGCCTGCAGGAAGGCCTCCTTTGTCGGCGGATATAGGGCTTTTTCCCGTTGCCATGATGCGATCTGTACGATCAGATTGACAATGAAAGCAACGACAAAAACGAGCGCGGCGAGGAGCAGAATGCCGACAAGACAATGCGCGAAGATCTCATAACGTTCCGGGGCATAATCGATGCCGGAAAGCCAGCTGCGGACATGTTCCGGCGTTACGGTGTCCGGTAACGGCCATGGGTTGCCAAATACGGAAAACACGAGGGCTTTCAGCGTAAGCGGCAGCCACATGACATAGGAAAAAGCATAGTGTCCGAAAGCGAGGCCTGTGATACCGAAGAGGATCATCAGACCGGTGAAGAGGATGAGCGTCCAGAGAAAAGCCCGAAAGGGGGCTTTCCAAAGATTTTTCAGCTTCGGCGGATCGTAGGACCGCGCCTCAGCGTCCTTTTGAAGCCTGACCCATTCTTGTTGAGTCTCAAATGTATCCGTGAGTTTTCGATCAAGAGTGAGCAGCCTTTTTAACGTGTTTTGATAATCAGTTTTAAACGATTCAGTCATAAAATAGCCCTCCTAATCTCTGTATTTTTTTTCTTTGGCAAGGATTGACACTTTCGTCGCTATCATTATATCAAATATATGCCGATGTGTCAACGAACCGAATCCTTGAAAAAACCGCTTGCAGAATACGTGTTTTTATGATATAAAGGGCTTCCGGACAGTTCGCCAGCGCCATCCTGTCCTAAAACAAAACCAGGGCTAACGCCCTCCGATCGGAGGATTCATGAACAAAACGACTAAATTCATCGTGGTCAACGCGATCTTAGCGGCCATGTACGCTGCGCTGACCGTGGCCACTTCGGCGATTTCCTACAACAACATTCAGTTTCGCGTTTCGGAGATCCTGATTTTCCTTGCTTTTTTCGATATCCGGTTTATTCCCGGGCTCATCCTCGGGTGCGTGATCGCCAATTTCTTTTCCCCTCTCGGGTTCATTGACGTTGCGTTCGGAACGACCGCGACGGTCATTGCCGTTTTCGGGATATGGGCGGTCGGCCGGGCTGCGAAAAAAGCGGATCGGGCCTTGTTCACCGTGCCGTTCATCGGTGCGGCGGCGAACGGGTTCATCGTTGCGCTCGAACTGAAGATCGTGGAAAATCTGCCGTTCTGGCTGTCCGTCATCGAAGTGGCCGCAGGGGAATTTGCGGTGCTTATGGTTGGTGCCTTCATTTTCCTGGGCATCCGGAAGGTCAAGCCGATCAAAAGGATCCTATCGTGGGAGTGGTAAGGCAGTTTTTTTATTCTGCTGAACGCGTCGGGACCGGAGTTCTTCACTGAAGTGGGGAAGTCCGGTCCTTTTCTTTGCCTTTTTGATGCCGGAAGCCGAATTTCCATCTTGTTAAATGGCATAGATTACATTATAATATAGACGCTATGGGTGAAAATTCGGCTTTGCTCGAACATATGACGCTTTTCCGGAACGGAACCGGCGTCTATGAAGAGAAAAAATCAAAATTCATCGGCGAGGCGTACAGGATCGGTTCGGAAGAGGAGGCGCTTTCGATTCTCGAAGAAACGAGAAAGCGATATTACGACGCCAGGCACCATTGCTATGCCTACGTCCTCGGACTGAAGGAAGATACGGTCAAGTGTTCGGACGACGGCGAGCCGCAGAAAACGGCGGGCGTGCCGATCCTGAACGTGATCCGGGGCGCAGGTCTCACGGACGTGCTCGTGGTGGTGACCCGGTATTTCGGCGGAACGCTGCTCGGGACCGGCGGACTGCAGCGGGCCTATACGAAGGCGGCGTCTGTGGCGGTCGCGGACGGCGGCGTTCTGAAGAGAAGTCCGGCGGCATTGTTCCGGATCAGCGCTTCCTACACGGATTTCGGAAAGATCCGCTATTATCTCAGCGAAAGCGGACTCGGCGTTTCCGATGAAACGTTCACCGACGAAGTGAGATGCAGCGTTTCCGTGCCGCTGGCCATGGAAAGCGGATTCGTGAAGAAACTGCAGGACCTGACCGCAGGAAAAGCAGGACAGGAGCGGCTGGGCGAGATTTATCTGGAAGAACAGGTCACGGGCGGCTGACGCCGCATGGCGGCGGCATAAGCGGGAGTTCCCGCAAAGAGACGACAGGAAAGAAGAACGGCAGAAAATGAAGAGAGAAGACGTCAGGAACGTGGCGATCATTGCCCACGTCGATCACGGAAAAACCACGCTGGTGGATGAACTTCTGAAACAGAGCGGCGTGTTCCGCGAGAATCAGGAAGTGGTGGAACGGGTCATGGACTCGAACGATCTCGAAAGAGAGCGCGGCATCACGATCCTTTCGAAGAACACGGCGGTGGAATATAAAGGCACGAAAATCAACATCATCGACACCCCGGGCCACGCGGACTTCGGCGGCGAGGTCGAGCGCGTTCTCAAAATGGTGAACGGCGTCGTTCTGGTCGTCGACGCGTTCGAGGGACCGATGCCGCAGACGAAATTCGTGCTGAAGAAAGCATTGGAACTGGACCTTTCGGTCGTCGTCTGCATTAACAAGATTGACCGCCCGGAAGCGCGCCCCGAGGAAGTCGTGGACGAAGTGCTCGAACTGCTCCTCGATCTGGAGGCCAATGAAAAACAGCTGAACGCCCCGTTCGTGTTTGCTTCCGCGAAGGGCGGCTTCGCGGTCCGCGACCTTTCCGACGAGCGGAAGAACATGGTCCCGCTTTTTGAGACGATCCTCGAATCGATCCCCGCGCCGGAAGGCGAAGAAGAGGAACCGGTCAGGGTGCTCGTCTCCACGATCGATTACAATGAATACGTCGGCCGGATCGGGATCGGAAAGATCGACGACGGCGTATTGAAAGTCAATCAGGAATGCCTGCTTCTGAACGCGCACGATCTTTCAAAACGGGAGCGGATCAAAATCTCCAAACTGTATCTGTTCGACGGTCTGAAGCGCGTCGAGGTCCGGGAGGCAAAGTTCGGCGACATCGTGGCGATCTCCGGCATTTCGGACGTTGAGATCGGGGACACGATCGCGGACATCCAGAATCCGGAAGCCATTCCGTTCCAGAAGATCTCCGAGCCGACCATTGCGATGAATTTCATGGTCAATGATTCCCCGCTCGCGGGGCAGGAAGGCAAGTACGTGACGAGCCGGCACCTGCGCGACAGGCTGTTCAGGGAACTGAATACCGACGTGTCGCTCCGGGTCGAGGAAACGGATTCCACGGATTCCTTCAAGGTCTCCGGCCGCGGCGAACTGCACCTTTCGGTGCTGATCGAAACGATGAGGAGAGAAGGCTACGAGTTCGCGGTCTCGAAACCGGAAGTCATCACGAAGAAAAACGAGCGCGGGCAGGTGCTCGAACCGATCGAGCAGGTCTACATCGACGTGCCGGAGGAATTCGCGGGCGCCGTGATCCAGAAACTGGCGCAGCGGAAGGGCGAACTGCTCGGCATGGGCAATGCGAACGGCGGTTATACGCGTCTCGAGTTTTCGATCCCGTCCCGCGGGCTCATCGGCTACCGGAGCGAGTTCATGACCGACACGAAGGGAAACGGCATCATGAACACGATGTTCGACGGATACGATCTGTACCGAGGCGACATCGCCTACCGGAAGATGGGTTCCATCATTTCTTTCGAGACCGGCGAATCGATCACGTACGGACTCTTTAACGCCCAGGAGCGCGGCATCCTGTTCATCGGCGCGGGCGAGAAGGTCTACGCGGGCGAAGTCATCGGACAGACCGGTCACGCCGAGGACGTGGAAGTGAACGTCTGCAAGATGAAGAAATTAACGAATACGCGGGCTTCCGGCTCGGACGAGGCGCTCCGTCTCGTCGCGCCGAAGATCATGAGCCTCGAGCAATGCATGGATTTCATTGATCGGGACGAGCTCCTGGAAGTGACGCCGTCGCATTTGCGGATCCGGAAGAAGATACTCGATCCGCTCCTTCGGAAGCGTGCGGCGATCCGGAAATGACAGGGAGGATGAAGATGAACGAAATCAAGATACTGGTCGTGGACGACGAGGAAAGAATGCGGCGCCTCCTGCGCGACACCCTTTCGAGAAAAGGCTACGTCATCCGGGAAGCCGGCGACGGGGAAGAGGCGCTGAAAGTGTTCACGGAAGAAAAGGACATTGCCCTCGTGATCCTGGACGTGATGATGCCGAAACTCGACGGCTGGGGCGTGCTGAACGAGATCCGGAAGAATTCCGAGGTCCCGGTCATCATGCTGACGGCCCGGGGCGAGGAGCAGGACGAACTGCAGGGATTCAAACTCGGCGCGGACGATTACGTGCCGAAGCCGTTCTCCCTCCGGGTGCTGACCGCCAGAGTCGAAGCATTGCTGAAACGCTACAGCGTCGTGAGTTCCGACGTGATCGAAGCGGGCGGGATCGTCGTTGACAAGACCGCACACACCGTGAAGATCGACGGCGAGGACGTGGAGCTTTCCTTCAAGGAATTCGAACTCCTGACGTATTTCATTGAGAATCAGGGGATCGCGCTTTCGCGGGAAAAGATCCTGAACAACGTCTGGAATTACGACTATTACGGAGACGCGAGGACCATTGACACGCACGTGAAAAAACTGCGGAGCAAGATGAAGGGCCGTCAGGACTACATCCACACGGTGTGGGGCATCGGCTACAAGTTTGAAGTGAACTGACGGAAACGGACAAGTGCGGAGGACCGGCTTGAAGAAACCCCTGTCGCTAAAAACGAAGATGATCCTTTTATTCCTCGGCGTGACGGGGATCATCGTGCTGTTCTTTTTCGTTTCCAACGGCCTGTTCTGGAACGTCTTTTACATCAACGAAAACCGATCCAAAGTGAAGGAAGCCTACGAAGTCCTTTCGGAGAAGGTGAAAACGGGCGAATCCACGTCGAAGGAACTGTCCGAGAGTCTGGACCGTTTGAATTCCGGCGCCGAGATCTTCTTCGGGCTGCAGGGCAGCGGCGACTGGGAGTTCACGATCCTGTCCCGGGAAATGCTTTCTCCGAACCAGCTGGATTTCATGATGGACCGGCTGAAGCGGAATTTCCTCATGGGGTCCGCAGAGGGCGTCAGCATCATTGAGGAGAAAGCGAATTACACTCTGCAGCGGGCGGATCTGGATCGCGGCAGCTTTTTCGAATGCTACGGATACATGGAAACTGCCGACGGATCTCAGAAGAAATTCATCATTTCAATGCCGCTGTCCCGCGCGATCCAGACCGGACGGAATTCCGGCATTTTCTTCATCTATCTCAGCGTGTTCATCCTGATCCTCGGGCTCCTGCTCGTTATCTTCATTTCGGGGCGCGTGACGAAACCGATCGAGCAATTGACCGATCTTTCAAACCGGATGAAGAATCTGGATTTTTCCGCCAGATACACCGGCAGCAAGACCGACGAGGTCGGCATCCTCGGGAACAACATGAACGAGATGGCGTCCCAGCTCGAACGCACCATCCTGAAACTGCAGATGGCCAATGAGCAGCTTTCCGAGGATTTAAAGGAGCAGGAGCGGATCGACGAGATGCGGAAGGATTTCATTTCGAACGTCTCGCACGAACTGAAGACGCCGATCGCACTGATCCAGGGATATGCGGAAGGACTGAAGGATTCGAAGGATGATCCGGAGGCGTTTGAGGATTATTGCAGCGTCATCATGGACGAGTCGGAGAAAATGAACCGGATGGTAAAGAAACTGACGACGTTAAACCAGCTCGAGTTCGGGGCCGCCGACTTCCAACCGGTCACGTTCGACGTCATGGAACTGATCTCTTCCGTCGTTTCCCAGTACGCTAAGCAGATCAAAGAAGCGGGAGCGGAGGTCAGGATCGAAGGGCCGGGAGAGCTTTCCGTCATCGGAGACGAGTTCGAGATCGAGGAAGTCGTGAACAATTACCTTTCGAACGCGCTGAATCACCTGGAGGAGCCGTTTCAGATCACGATCTCCGTCGCGGACCTCGGTCCGACGGCCAGGATCAGCGTGTCGAACACGGGAAAACCGATCCCGGAGGAAGACCTCGACAAGGTGTGGATCAAGTTTTACAAGGTGGACCGTGCGCGGACCCGTTCCTACGGCGGATCGGGCATCGGGCTTTCCATCGTGAAGGCCATCATGGATACGCACGGCAAGGAATACGGCGTGTACAATACGGAAACGGGCGTGACGTTCTGGTTTGAACTGGACCGGAGTTTCAGAGAGGAAGAAACTGAGGATGGGTGCGATTGAAGGAAAATGGGCGGAAGCCCTGGCCCCGGAGTTTAAGAAACCCTATTACCGGGAACTCTACGGAAAAGTGGTGAACGCCTATCGGACGAGCGTGGTGTATCCCCCGAAGGAAGAGATCTTCACGGCGTTTCATCTGACGCCGATCGAGAAGGTCAAGGTCGTGATCCTCGGACAGGATCCTTATCACGAACCCGGGGAAGCGCACGGGCTTTCGTTTTCGGTCAGGAACGGCGTGAAGATCCCGCCGTCGCTCGTGAACATCTTCACGGAACTGCACGACGATCTCGGCATTCCGGTCCCGAAGACCGGAGATCTGACGCCGTGGGCCGAACAGGGCGTCCTGCTCCTGAATTCCCTGCTGACCGTGCAGGCCCACCGGGCGTTTTCGCACCGGAACTTCGGCTGGGAAGAATTCACGGATGCGGCGATCCGGGCTCTGGACAGGGAGGACCGTCCGATCGTCTTCATTCTCTGGGGAAACAGCGCCGCGGAAAAGAAGCGGTTCATCACGCATCCGAAACGGCTCGTGATCTCCACGCCGCATCCATCGCCGCTCTCGGCATACCGCGGCTTTTTCGGTTCCCGTCCGTTCAGCAGGACGAATGCATTTCTTGAAGCAAATCACGAGACGCCGATCGACTGGCGCCTCGAATGAGTAGGAGAAAGTCATGACATTTTTTGATTGGATCCGGGTGGTCATACTCGGAATCATCGAAGGCATTACGGAATGGATCCCGGTCTCCTCGACGGGACATCTGATGATCCTGGACAAGCTCTGGCCGGGCAATGCGTCCGTGTTCACGCCGGAATTCACGTCCATGTTCAACGTCGTGATCCAGCTCGGCGCCATCCTGGCGGTGATCATCGTCTTCCGGCACAAGCTGAATCCGATCTCGAGTTACAAGACGAAGGAGCAGAAGCAGGCGACGTGGACGCTGTGGGGAAAGATCCTCTTTGCGGTATTGCCTGCGGCCGTGATCGGTCTCTTGCTCGACGACTTCCTTGACGCTCATCTTTACAACGTCTGGGTCGTGGCGGCCATGCTGATCCTGTACGGCATTCTGTTTCTCATCGTCGAAACCAGGCAGAAGCAGAAACCCGCGACGGTGCTCCGTCATCAGGACATCACGTGGAAGACCGCGATCCTCATAGGCTGCTTCCAGGTGCTCGCGCTCATCCCGGGAACCTCGAGAAGCGGCGTGACGATTCTGGCCGCTCTGATGTTTGGGCTCAGCCGGTACATTGCCACGGAATTCACCTTCTTCATGGCGATCCCGGTCATGTTCGGCGCGAGCGTGGTCAAGTTCGGAAAGTACGTGTTCATCGACAAATACACGCCGAGCACGGAACAGTGGATCGTGCTTCTCGTGGCGTCATCCGTCGCGTTCGCGGTTTCCATGTTCGTGATCAAGGGCGTATTGAAGTATGTGAAGAATCACGATTTCAAGGGATTCGGCGTTTACCGGATCCTGCTCGGCATTTTACTTATCTTCCTGTTCCTGCTGATGCTGTAAGGCGGAACGGAAGGGAACGGAGGGCCAATGAGCGCTTTATTTGCATGGCTTGAGGCCATGGACGTCCTCGGGTGGGAGCAGTTTCTTCTGATCGCGCTGCCCGCCTTGTTCGTGACGATCCTCGTCATTCTGTGGATCGTGCTGCTCGTCCGTCACATTCAGATGAGAAAGAAGGAAAAACGTGAAGACGATCTTTGATGAGTCGTCCTCCGTCTTGAAGGTGCTGCCGAAACAGACAGTGCAGTCCTTTCACGGAGGCCGGGTCGCCCGCTTTGTCATTCGTGAGGAGATCCCGGAAGGCGTGCTTTGTTATCACGCGCTTCTGAAGATCTTTCTGCTGCTTACGAAGGAAGAGGACGCGGCACTCACGAATGCGGACCAGACCGCGCCATCGTTCGAGTTTTTCGTGAGCAGATATTTCCTGGTCTCCGAAAACTTCGACGAACTGAAGACGATCGGGGAAGTGCGGAGCGTTCTTCAGCTTCTCGCGCCGAAGAAACCGCTGCACCGCTTTACGATCCTGCCGACGACGGACTGCAATGCCCGCTGCTTTTACTGCTTTGAGGCGGGATGCAAGCGGGAAGACATGAGTCCGGAAACGGCCAAATGCACGGCGGACTTTTTACTCAATGTCTCCGGGGATTCCGAGATCAAGATCCACTGGTTCGGAGGCGAGCCTCTTTACCGGAGCGAAGTCATTGACCTGATCTCAGAAAGGCTGACGGCGGCCGGGAAGAACTTTACGTCGGACCTCGTCACGAACGGCTACCTGCTTCGCGGGGCAATGATCGAAAAGGCCGTCAGGGACTGGCACGTTGCGTCGGCACAGATCACACTCGACGGAACGGAAAAAGTGTACAACCGGCGGAAAGCCTATATTTACAAGACGGGAAACCCGTTCGAGACCGTGCTGCAGAACGTCACGGACGCCGCGAAAGCGGGGATCCGGATCGATCTTCGGCTGAACGTGGACGCGAAAAACAAGGACGACCTCGTCGACCTTGCCGGCATTCTGAAAGAACGTCTGAAAGGAGTGCCGGACGTCGGCGTCTACGCAAGGATGCTGTACGGAGATTATGAGGATCCGGCAGCGTACGAGGCGTATTACCGGGTGAAGGAAGCATTGGAAGAGGCCGGGATCCAACGGCCGTCCGGCATTCCGAGAAAACTCTATCTGAACCGGTGCATGGCGGACACGGAGGAAGCCGTCGTGATATTGCCGGACGGGTCTCTTTGTTCCTGCGAGCATTTCAGCGAGATCGGACCCGCATGGGGGTCGGTCGGCGACCGCTCGGCACACCGTGCGACCGTTTTGCAATGGAGCGAAACGTATCCGAAAACGGAACAATGCCTGGAATGTGCCAGAATGGCGGACTGCATCCGGTTACGGAAGTGTCCGGTCGTGCATGAAACGTGTTCGTTACTCGAGCGGGAACAGCGGACGAAAGAGATGCGGGAAGGCATGCGCTCGGAGTACATGAGATTCAAAGCGCAGGAAGCCGCAGGTCGTGAGACGGCACAAAAAGCATAAGAGAGGGCACAAGATGAACATTCAGGAACTCACCAAGGGCATTTACGGATGCAGCTGCGGCAGGGATCATCGCTGTCCGATCGACGTGGTGGACATCAGCCAAACCGCATTGGATTCGCTCCCGGAATACGTGAAAGCGTACGAACGGATCCTGATCGTCGCGGACCGGAATACGTCGAAAGCCTGCGGCGACCGAGTCTTTTCCTTCCTGGAAAAGAAGGTGACTTCTTACGTCGTGCTCGAGAACAACGGCGACGGTCTCGTCGTCCCGAACGAAGAGAAAATCGCGGAGATCGAATCGTACTTTGACGGGAACGATCTCATTCTCGGCGTCGGCAGCGGCGTCATCAACGACCTTTGCAAGTACGTGAGTTTCGAAAAGGACGTCCCTTATTTCATCGTTGCGACTGCGCCTTCGATGGACGGCTACGCCTCTGCGGGCGCGGCAATGATCCTGCAGGGCATGAAGGTCACGACCGGTGCGCGTCCGCCGAAGGGGATCCTCGCGGATCCCACGGTCCTGAAGGACGCGCCGTTTGAAATGATCAAGGCGGGGTACGGGGACATTGTCGGGAAATTCAGCTGCCTGAACGACTGGACACTGTCCCATGTGATCAACGGGGAATACCTCTGCGAGACGGTCTGGCAGCTGATGTACGATACCGCGGTCGCGGTGAAGGATCTCGCAGCCGGGATTATGGCAAAAGACGAGGCCTCCGTGCAGAAACTGATGGAAGCTTTGGTCGTCGCCGGGATCGCGATGGCATACGTCGGAAATTCGAGGCCGGCGTCCGGCTCCGAGCACCATCTCAGCCATTTCTTTGAAATCACCGGCATTCTGGACCGGAAACCCTATTTCTGCCACGGCATTGACGTCGCGTATGCCTCCGTCGTGACGGCGGAGATCCGGGAGAAGATCCTTAGGGCGAAACCGTCCTATCAGCCGTTCAGGAAAACGCGTTTTGAAACGGAGATCCGCAGGATCTACAAGTCCAGCGCGGACGGCGTGATCGCGCTGCAGGAAAAACTCGGCTGGCACGAACAGAACAATGAGACCGTCGTGAAGGAACGCTGGGATCAGATCATCGAGGTGCTGAAGGAAGCCCCGTCCCGCCGGGAGATGCTGGCCATGCTCGAGGCGGTGGGACTTGATTATGCCGAGTTCGAAGCCATGTACGGCGACCGGAAGATCCAGGACGCGAAACGGTATGCGAAGGACCTGAAGGATCGCTATTCCGTGCTGTGGCTCGCGGATCAGTACGTTCCGGAGGCGATCGATCTCGACCCCGGAAAGATCAAGGTCGTCGCTATGGATCTCGACGGTACGCTCTGCCAGCACAAATCCCATCTTCCGGAAGAGAACAAGGAAGCGCTCCTGGCTCTGAAAGAGCGCTACACGCTGCTGATGTCAGGCGCGGGAATGTGTGAACGGATCTTTCACCAGATGGAGGAGTTCCCGGTGAACGTGCTCGGCACGTACGGAATGCAGTACTGCGAATACGACCCTGGGACCGGAACGCTGAAAAAGGTGTTCGACGAGGTGGCTTCCTGCGACAAAGAAAGCGTCCGGCAGCGGATCGACGCTCTCCGGGAGCGCTTCGGTTTTACCGAATACCGCGGGGAATCCGTCGAATATCACGCCTCCGGCTGCGTGACGTTCCCGATCCTCGGCATGAAGGCGATCCAGGAAGAGAAACTCGCCTTTGATCCGGACCGGAAAAAGCGGAGAGCGATCCTGGCCGAAGTGAAAACTGCTTTTCCCGAGTACAACGTGTTCGTCGGCGGTTCGTCGTCCTTTGACATGGCTCCGAAGCCCTACGACAAGGCCTATGCATTGAAAAAGTATGCGGAGGCGCACGGACTGAAGCCGGAAGAGATCGTCTACATTGGCGACGATTACGGCGAAGGCGGCAATGACGAATCCGTCTTCCTTTCAGAATTCCATTACCTGCCGATCGACGATTACCGGGAGTTCCCGGAAACGGTGAAGTGTCTGCTCCGCTGACGGAGAAAGGAGGAAACCATGAGGTCAGGAAACCTGTATTCTTTCTTTCGGCGCATAAGTCTGCTCATGCCGGTCCTGATGCTCTCGATCACACTGTTTTCTTGCATAGGAAAAACGGACGGGAGTTCCGCGCCTGCTCCTTCTCAAACGGCGAAAGAGCCCGCTGAAACCGGAACGGTTCCGGAAATCGGGGTCGACGAAACGCGCCCCTGCTTTTCGGAGGAGACGGCGTTTCGGACGGAGCGGACCGACATCACCGTGACGGTCCCGAAGCCGAAGACGGAAACGTATGAGATCTATTATACGCTGGACTGCTCCTCTCCTAAGACGGGCGGGAAACTGCTGAAGGCCGGAGAGAAGATCAAACTCATGTCCGGCGTCGACGGGGTCATTGCCGCGCGTCCGGTCAGAGCCATTGCCAAATACTCCGACGGCTCCTGGTCGAGAGAGTCGGTGAAGACCTATTTCCTCGGCAAAAACGTGAACGCGCGCTTCGACACGAAGGTCATTTCGATCAGCGTCGAGCCCGAGGAGTTCTACGGAAAAGACGGCATTTACACGAACTACGAAGAAAAAGGAAAGGCGTGGGAACGGGCCTGCTATTTCGAGGTCCTGGACGCTGACGGAACGACGCTCCTTTCCCAGCATTCCGGCATCCGGATCCACGGCGGCTGGACGAGGGCGCGCTCCATGAAGTCCCTCCGGATCTATGCCCGGGCGGATTATGATCCGAATCACGGCTCCTTCGATTATGCGGTGTTCGACGGCGCAACGGATCAGAACGGAAAAGAGATCGTAAAGTACAAGCGGTTCGTGCTCCGAAACTCCGGCAACGATCAGAACAACACCTTCGTCCGGGACGCATTGGCCCAGACTCTGGCGAAAGAGGCCGGATTCACGGCGTACGAGGAAGTCACGCCCGCCGCGGTGTACATCAACGGCAAGTATCAGGGACTGTACTGGCTCCAGGAATACGTGGACGAGCATTATTTCGCATCGAAATTCGGCGCATACAAGGGCGAGTTCGAGAAGTCGGAACACAAGGAATACGCCGTGGATACGGAAGAGCGGAATCTGGAATTCCCGGAATTCTCGTCGTTAGACCTGACGGACGATAAGAACTTTGAAAAAGTGAAGAAGGCGATCGACATTGACGATTACCTGTTCTATTACGCGATCAACACGATCCTCGACAATGAGGACTGGCCGCAGACGAATTCGATCTCGTACCGGTACATCCCCGCGGACGGGGAAAGCTACGGAGAGGGCGTGTTCGACGGCCGCTGGCGGTTTATGATCCACGACGAGGATATGACCCTCGGGCTCGGGAGCAATCATCCGACGAGAGAGTGCCTGAAGTGCATCCTCGATCCGGAGGCCGTGGTGCATCACAGCGAAACGCTGGATCTCATCCCGTACAGCCCGCTCTTTGCGGCGCTCATGAAACGGGAAGACATGCGGATCGCATTTTCCGAAAAGGTGAAATCGTTGGTAAACGGCGTGTTTTCCGCACAACACATCTCGGAAACGCTGGAAAAGCTTACGGAAAGCGAGCGGAACGAACTCGAGCATTACTATGTCGAGTCTCCGCATAAGGGCGACCAGACCTGGGACAAGTATCAGACCAAACTGCAGAAACTGAAGGACAATGCGGTGCGCTGCCAGGAGTCGATCCTGAAGCAAATGAAGGATCTCTGGGGGATCGATTGACGGGACCGGCGCGGTTTACGAATAAAAAAACGGGAGGAAATCATGGGAAAGAGTTTTTCAGACAGGATCAAAAGGATCTCTTACGGCGGAGACTATAATCCGGAACAGTGGCCGAAGGAGGTCTGGGCCGAAGACATGAAGCTCTTCAGGGAGGCCGGCATCGACACCGTGACGCTGAACGTCTTTTCCTGGGCGGCGCTGCAGAAGGCGGATTACGAATACGATTTTTCCAAACTGGATGAGATCATGGAGTACGTCCGGGAGAACGGGCTGAAGGTCATCCTTGCGACGTCCACGGCCGCGCATCCTGCGTGGATGGCGAGCGCTCATCCGGACATTCTCCGGGTGAATTACTACGGACAGAAGCGCAAATTCGGCGCGCGGCACAATTCCTGCCCGAATTCCCCGACGTTTTTGAAATTCGCGCCGCGGCTCGCCGGAAAACTCGCTGAACGGTATGCGAAGTACGAGAATCTCATTGCCTGGCACATCTCGAACGAATACAACTCGGTCTGCTACTGCAAGAACTGCGAAGCGGCATTTCGGGACTGGCTGAAGGAAAAATACGGCACGATCGAGGAAGTGAACCGTGCCTGGTGCACGTCCTTCTGGAGCCATACGTTCTATGATTTCGACGAGATCGTGGTGCCGAACAAGCTGACGGAGGAGACTTCCCGGTTCGAGACCTGTTTCCAGGGCATTTCGCTCGATTACCGGCGGTTTTTGAGTGATTCCATGCTGCACGAGTGCGCATTGGAAGCGGCGGAGATCAAGAAGTACACGCCAGACGTTCCGGTCACGACGAATTTCATGCATTTCTTCAAGGATCTGGATTACAGGAAATGGGCGGACGTTCTGGATTTCACGAGCTGGGACAGCTATCCCTTCTTCGACGAGGACAGGGCGGACGTGTCGATGTGGCACGACTACATGCGTTCCTTAAAGGGCGGTCAGCCGATGCTCCTCATGGAACAGACGCCGAACGTCACGAACTGGCAGAAGTACAATTTCATCCGGAGACCGGGCGTGGTCCGGCTCTGGTCCTGGCGGTCGGTCGCGCACGGCGCGGACGGCGTGCTCTTTTTCCAGCTCCGCAGATCGCAGGGCGCGATGGAAAAAATGCACGGCGCGGTCATTGACCACGTGGGCCTCGGAACGACGCGTTCCTTCAAGGAGCTGGCCGTGACGGGACGCGAGTTCGAAGCGCTCGGCGACACTCTGCTCGGCGCCCGGACGGACGCTTCCGCGGCGATCATCTTTGACTACGACAACATGTGGGCTTCCGAGTACTGCTGCGGTCCGAGCCGCGATCCGGAGTACAAGAGCTACCGCAATGAAGTCATGCGGTTTTATAAGGCATTGAACGCATTGAACATTTCCACCGAAGTGATCGCGGAGGAAGATGATTTCGACAAGTACCGTCTCCTCATTGCCCCGATCATGTACATGGTGAAGCCGGGCGTACGGGAAAGGATCGAACGGTTCGTGGAAAACGGCGGCACGTTCGTGGCTTCGGCGTTCTCCGGCATCGTCAACGAGACTGATCTCGTTTATCTCGGCGGGTATCCGGGTCCGTTGAAGAAGGTGCTCGGCATCTGGGTGGAAGAGATCGATTGCCTGCCGCCGGAAGAGAAGAACAGTTTCGTGTACGGCGGAAAGCGGTACGAGGCGAAACAGTATTTCGACATTATTTCTTCGCTCGATCCGACCTGCCGGCCGCTCGCGGCGTATGAACATGATTTTTACGCCGGCAAACCTGCGGTCACGAAGAACGACTTCGGCAAGGGATTTGCTTACTACGTGGCGACGCGCTCTTCGGACGACTTCTATTTCGACTTCCTTTCTTACATCGCGAAGGAAGCCGGCGTCCGTCCGGTGTATGAAGCCGTGCCCGGATTGGAGGTCACCGAACGTCACAACGAAAACGGCCGGTTTACGTTCTTCTTAAATCACAACGACGATTCTCTCGAGATCACGCTTCCGGCGGCGGGAAGGGCCCTTTTAAGCGGTGAGAACGCGGCAAAAGGCGACAAGGTCGTTCTGGAGCCGAAGGGCGTGTTCATCCTTCAGGAAAGCGCGAAGTGATTTTACTTCGGGCGGAAAGAAAAAAGGCTGTTGTCGCAGGACAGCAGCCTTTTTTTCGTGCTTTGACGTCAGAAGGAGAGCGTGAAGATCGTCGCTTCCCAGGGCTCCAGCGTTTCGGGAAGTTCCGTACGCGGTTCCTTTCCCTCCCGGTTCGTGACCGCCTCGGTAAAGACGTGAGCTTTTACTTCTTCCGGAAGAGTGATCGGAGCCGGTTCGTCAGAGCAGTTTGCAAGCACGAGAATCGTTTCCCTGGCGCATTTTCTGGAGAAAAGGACCGTCTGCTCGTCGTCTTCCATGTAGAAGTTTAAGTCGCCGTCGACAAACGCGGGATGCGCTTTCCGGAAAGCAATGAGCCTGGAATAGAAGCGGAAGACGGAATCCTCCGAACTGCGGTCGGCTTCGTAATTGATCTCCGGATAGCGGCGGTTGACTTTCAGCCAGGGGGTTCCGGTCGTAAATCCGGCGTTTTCCTTGCCGCTCCACTGGTAAGGAGTCCGGGCATTGTCCCGGCTGACCCAGGCGACGTCCTTCAGCACTTTTTCCGGATCCTTCCCTTCGGAGACTTCCATCCGGTACCGGCCGAGCGTATAGGGATCGTTGTAATCGTCAATGCTGTCGTAATACACGTTCGTCATGCCGATCTCTTCGCCCTGGAACAGGAACGGCGTGCCGGGCATGGAGAGGTTCAGGACCGCGAGCAGTTTCGCGCTCTTTTTCCGGTAAACCGTGTCATTGCCGAAGCAGGAGACCTGCCGGGGACCGTCGTGATTCGTAAGATACTGCACGATCCAGCCGTTTTTCGAAAGCAGCGAAGACCAGCGCTTCTCGATCGCCTTGTATTGTCTCGGGGTCGTCGGGACCTCCTTCCGGCCGGCGATCTCGAAATGGATGTTCATGTCGAGCTCTCCGCGGTCGTGGTTCACGTAATCGATCGCGATCTCAGGCGTGGAGCCGGAGAGTTCGCCGACGGTCATGATGTCGTAGTACCGAAACGCGTTTTCGTAAAGCCCGTGGATGAGTTCGTGGACGCCGGGAATGTGGTTTCTCGCACTCCGGTCGACGGCGTATCCGTTCGGCATGATCCGGCGCGTCTCGTCCGGGAATCCTGCCGGCTTCTTGATCTGACCGATCACGTCGAGACGGAATCCGTCCACGCCCATGTCGAGCCAGTTCCGGACCATCCGGTAGATCTCTTCCCGGAGCGGCGCGTATTCCCAGTTCAGGTCCGGCATTTTCTTCGAGTAATAATGGAGATAGTACTCGCCGGTCGTTTCATCGAATTCCCAGGCGGATCCTTTTCCCTCGAAGAAATAATTGCCCATGTTGTTCGGCTCGGAGCCGTCCGCCTTCGGGGCGCGCCAGATATAATAGTCCCGGTAAGGACTGTCCTTCGATTTCCGGGACTCCTGAAACCAGCGGTGCTCGTCGGAACTGTGGTTTAAGACGAGGTCCATGAGGATGCGGATCCCGTGACCGTGCGCGGCTTCCAGAAGGCGCTTGAAGTCCTCCATCGTTCCGTAGCGTGGGTCAATGGCTTCGTAATCCGCGACGTCGTATCCGTTGTCCGTCTGCGGCGAGACGTAGATCGGCGTAAACCAGATCGCGTCGATGCCGAGTTCGGCAAGCACCGGCAGTTTTTCAATGACGCCGGGAAGGTCGCCGATCCCGTCGCCGTTCGTATCGTAGAAGCTCTTGCAGTACAGTTCATAAATGACTGCGCTTTGCCACCAGCGTTTTTCCATCAGATTCTCCGTTTTGTTTTGATCAGGCCAGTTTCAGAAGCAGCCGCAGGACGTCCTTTGCTGCGCGGTCAATGACTTCTTCGGAAAGCAGCCCTTTCTGATACTGTTCGAGCACGAATTCCGGGCTTCCGCAGGGCATCTTGATCGTGTTCCCCGCGGCGATCTCCCGGTCGTGGCGGCCGTGAGTGATCCAGTCCGAGCAGACGACGCCGTCAAATCCCCATTCCTCCCGGAGGATCCCGGTCAGAAGCTCCTTGTTCTCCGAGGTGCGGACTCCGTTCACATAGTTGTAGGAACTCATGATCGCCCAGCACTTCCCCTCTTTCACGCAGATCTCGAAGGCCTTCAGGTAGATTTCACGCAGCGCGCGCTCTGAGACTCTCGAATCGCTTTCCTTCCGGTTCGTTTCTTTGTTGTTGCAGGCAAAATGCTTGACGGTGACGGCGACGCCGTGCTTCTGGACGCCCTGAACGAGGGCGGAGGCGAGGCGGCCTGCCAGATACGGATCCTCGGAATAGTATTCGAAATTCCGTCCGCACAGCGGATTCCGGTGGATGTTGACCGCGGGAGCAAGCCAGATGCCGAAGCCGTTTTCCGCCATTTCTTCCGCGGCCGTTTCTCCGATTTCCATAAGAAGCGATTCATTGAACGTGCAGGCAAGGAGCGTGGCGCACGGGAAGGCGGTCGTGGTGACGCCCGCGCTCGGCGCAATGCGTACGCCCGCCGGTCCGTCGGCCGTCATCGCGTTCGGAACGTTGTAGAGAAGAATGTTTCCGAAACCGAAGGTGTTCGCGGCACCGCGGTTCGGCTGTCCGCCAAGAAGAGAGATTTTCTGTTCGATGGAGAGTTTTCCGAAGAACTCTTCAAACGGCATGGCTCCGCCGGCCACGTCCGCGAAATTCGCGGGCCGTTCCTCCGGGCGGAGTTTGTAGAGTTTCGGCCGTTTCCAGTTGTTCTCATCCGGCGTGTCGGCCTCCTGCGGACAGTGGTTAACGTCATATTCCGGTAACGGCGCTTCGAAATCGGTCGGCAATGCTTCCATGGTTCCGTCCGCGGTCAGCCGTTCTTTCAGCCGCTTCGGCACGCATTTCGGCGAAAGCTGATCAATGATCTCGGTTTCCTCGATCGTGAGGCTTTCCGGCAGTTCCTTCGCGTCCCGGACGTTCTCACCGAGATAGAAGCGGTATTCGCCGGCTTCCAGCACATAGGCGGATTTCCGGACCTTGCCGAGATCGTCGTAACTGGACAGCTGGTATTTCGTGAAGTTCAGCGTGCGCGTGTCTTCCTCGCCCGGCTTCAGTTCTTTCGTCTTTTTAAATCCGATCAGGACTCTGGACGGTTTTCCGAGTTTTCCCTGCGGGGCGGAGGCGTAGAGTTCGATGACTTCCTTGCCGGGACGGGTCCCGACGTTCTTCACGGACACGGTGACCGTGTAATGATCCGGATAGACGGAGAGCATCGGAACGGAGGTTTCGAAGGTCGTGTAGGACAGGCCGTAGCCGAAAGGATAGCATACCTTGGATTTCGCCTCTTCGAAGGTCTCGAAATAGCGGTAGCCGACGTAAACGTCTTCGGCGTATTCAAGGTAGTCCGGAGAATCATTGAAATGATCGGCGTTCGGATACGAGGAAAAGCGGTCGGCAAAGGTGTCGGCCAGATGACCGGAAGGAGTCGCGTCGCCGACGAGAAGATCTGCGGCCGCAAGTCCGCCTTCCATGCCGGCCTGCCAGAGCAGCAGCACGCCCTGCACCTTCGGATCGTCCTTGAACCAGGTGACGTCCATCATGCCGCCCGTGTTCAAAAGCACCACGACGCGCGGAAAGGCGGCAAGCACTTTTCCGACCATCGTTTCCTCGGCGGGAGAGAGATAGAAGTCGCCGTCGCCCGGCACGCCCTGACGGTCGAAGCTTTCCCGAGAGAAGCGGGAAATCGTGACGACGGCCGTATCAGTGAACGCCCGCGCCTGTTCCATAAGACCGTCCGGAAGTTCCGGCTCGCCGATGAGGCCCGGATAAAGGGTCCCGCCGCTTTTCACTAACGCTTCATACAGCGGCTTCACGGCTTCTCGGTAGTAGTCGGAAAGCGGCTGAAACAGACGTATCTTTCCTTCCCGCTCCTTGATCTCCAGTCCCTCAGTGACGTTCCGTGAATAAGCGGTGTAGGTGTTTCCGCTGCCGCCGCCTCCCTTGGAGTAGTCGATCTGCGCCTTTCCGAACACGGCGATCTTCTGTCCCGGAGCAAAGGGAAGACAGCCGTTTTCGTTTTTTAACAGCACCATGCCTTCCTGCGCCGCTTTTCTGGAAATCTCAATATGTGCCGCGGAACCGGTCAGGTAGCTTCCGTCGTCGCCGAGCGGAGATGCGGGCATGTAATTGATCCGCTGCCATTTGGGATAGGATTTCATTTCAGAATTCTCCTCTGCATAAAATGATAAAGAAAAAAGGGGCCGTCGGCGTTTCGCAACAGCCCCGCCTGAAAAACGGTGTTACATGCGGGCAATGCGGATCATTGCCTCATAAAGTGCGTTGAACTTCCGGTATTTCAGGTCCGTAAATTCAGTGGGATGCGGCAGGAATTCGCTCTTCATCGAGACGCATTTCTTCGCTGCGCAATGGAGACAGCCGAACGTGCCTCCGGAGACCGCGGCGATCATGGCGGCGCCGAGGCAGGCCGCTTCCTTTTCCGAAGGAATGCGGACCGGAAGACCGGTGATGTCGGCCTGCAGCTGACACCAGATGCCGCTCTTCGAGCCGCCGCCGGTGGCAATGATCGACTCGGGCGTCGAGCCCTTCGCCGTCATTTCCTCGCAGTTCTTCTTGAGAACGAAGGCCACGCCTTCCATGACGGCATGAGCCATGTCGAAAGCGTCGTGCTCCTGCCTGAGGCCGTAGAAGCAGCCGACGGCGTCCATGTCAAATTCGGGCGCGCTCGTGCCGACGAGGTAGGGCAGGAAGAGAAGATCATTCCGTTTGTTCCGTTTTTCCAGTTCCTCGTCGATCTCTTTAAAACCGGTGTCCGGCATGCATTTCTGCTTGAACCATTCCAACGAGACGCCGCCGGATTCCGCGACCGGAAGCATGATCCAGGTGTCGGGCATGAAGCCGTAGTGCATGGCCACGCCGGAACACTTCGGCACCGGCGTTTTGCACATCGTCGCCATGGCCATGACCGTGCCCGTGGAAAGCGTGATCCCGCCGGGCTCTAAGTTACCCGTGCCGATCATGCCCGCGAAATGGTCGAGCGTTCCGACGTTCACGAAGCATTCTTCGGTCTGTCCAAGGAAGGAAAGGTGTTCGGCCTTCAGGTTTCCGGCGACCGTGCAGGGCTCGATGAGCGCGGGCAGCTTCGTTTCGGGCACGCCGATGGCTTCCAGCATTTCCTTCCAGTAGCACTTGTTGTAAATGTCAAAATAGAAGGAGAAGGTCGCAATGGACATGTCGGATCGCTTTTCGCCGGTCATGTAGTAGACGACGTAGTCCTTGAGCAGCATGTAGGTCTCGGTGCTTCGGTAGGTCTCGGGCTCGTGTTTCTTCAGCCACAAGATCTTCGTCGCCGGCCAGGTCGGCAGCACCGCCATCTGTCCGGTCTTTTCCTCGCAGATCTTGTGCGGGAAGAGCGAAGAGAGGTATTCGCATTCCTCGACGGAACGCTCGTCCATCCAGGAGATCGCGTTCCTGAGCGGACGCCCGTCTTTTCCGAGAACGACGAGGGTCTCCGCCTGTCCCGTGAATGCGAAGCCCTTCAGGGACTTCACGTTTCCTTCGGCCATGGTTTCCTTCACGAGCTGAAGCACGTCCTTCGCGTAGGCTTCCGCGTCGAACTCGACGAAGCCGTTCTCACGGAAATACTGCACGGCGTGAGAGCACCGCGCCTTTAAGTTCATTTCGCCGTCGTACACGGCGCATTTAATGTTCGTGGTTCCGAGATCGATACCTGCGTACATCACTTCCTCCTTCGCATCCGCTTTTGTCTGTGTTTACCCGCCGGGGGATCAATAGATCATTTTAATGCCCGTCATCTTGCAGAAGGACTTCAGTTCTTCGACGAAGTTTCCGTAAGCGACGATGACGTGCTGACAGGAAACGTTCTCCGCAAATTCCTCGACCGTGCAGGAATCCGGGAAGACTTCGAGCGACGGAAGCTGCGGCGCGGGATCGTCCCAGCCGAACTCGTTCCACGCCGGCGGCTCCTTCGCCGTGCCGGTGTAGACGTGCATGAAATAGCGGCCGTCCTTGTAGTACAGACGCGCGCAGGTCACGTAGCCGGTCTTCACTTTCGAGACGTTCAGAAGCGAAGAGTTCAAAAGACCGAACGCGGCCGGAAGGACCGTCACGTCGCCGGCCGTCGCGGCCTTCGGCACGAAATCCGGAACGCCGATCAGCATGCTCTTCTCGAAGAATTCATAGTACTCGAGATAGGGCACGGTCTGGCCGGTCAGGTATTTCATGATGAGCTGCGTCACGGCGCCGAGCACGTCGTTTTCGGGGATCGTCAGGATGTTCGTATAGTGCTCCAGAAGCATGAAGACCATCGCCGGCGGGAAGCCTTCCAGCTTTTTCATGCCGTCGACGTCGATGAGCGTGATGGCCTCAAAGCCGCGCTCCCGGATCTTCTTCACGATCGCAAGCGCGTATTTCACGCCGCTCTCAATGACGCTGTCGTCACAGGCCTTCTTGAAGACCCAGTTTTCTTTCACGAAACGGATGCCTTCCGAAACGTCGGCGGGATCCAGCGTTTCGATGAGCTGCTTCATTTCCAGCATTTCGAACGGCTCGACTTCGACGCCGATCTGACCGCGCATGGAATTGCCCTCGAACTGCGTGCCGTAGAGCAGCATGTCGCGGTAGCCCATGGAACCGATCCTCGCATCGCGGAGGTTTGCCTTCGCGCGGGCGGCGGTGACGTAGGACGCGACCTTGTCGACCGGCAGTGGCTGATTCACGATGCTGTAGACGTATTTAAAGGTGTAGTGCATGGCTTCCATCGCCGGACGGATGGCCGTCGTTCCGGCCTGGTCCGCGGTCGTGATGAGACGGCCGTTCTCGTACCAGCCCGCGAGTCCCCAGAGGACCATCGGAAGATGGCGGTAATGATCCAACACCTTGATGACCGCGTGCGTCGGCACCCAGCCGGCCACGGCCACGACGAGGCAGTAGAAATCCTTGCCGGCCAGTTTCTCCAGCGCGCTGTCCGCGTACTTGTACTCCGGATCGTCAATGACGACGCCGGCGTCGATCAGGCCTTCCACCTTTTCGGACAGGGCCTTCAGCGCTTCGTCGTGCTTCAGCTGCAGTCTCTCGAACGGCGTGTTGATCTCACCGAAACAAACAAAACCTACCTGATTCTTTTTCATGGGACAATCTCCTTTATTTTTGGTTGATTATTGTACGAATTCCGTTTTTCCGTCTCACTTCGTGATCTCATCGGTGAGACCGTGGCCGTTCAGGCGTTCTCCGACGGCACCGCCCGGGTGGACGACGGCGAACTGTTCCGCCTGATAGTCCGTTTCTTCAATGATGGCCGCCTGCAGTGCATGGAAGATCATGCAGAGAGCGGTGGTGCTGGTGGTGCCCTGCATATTGTATTTGTCGGTCTCGCGGTTCACGTGCTGTTTCAAGACGACGTCCGCGGCTTCGGCAAGCGGGGATTCCAGATTTTCCGTCACGGCAATGATTTTCACGCCCTTCGTCTTGCAGATATCGACGATCGGGAAGAGTTCTTTCGTCTTTCCGCCGCGGGAAGCGAAGATCATCACGTCGCCTTTCTGCAGGAAGCCCGTTGCGCCGTGTACGGCTTCGGCGGGAGAGATGAAGCGGGAAGGCCGCTCGATGCAGCAGAGCAGGTGTGCCATGTGCTGGCAGATGATGCCGGAATGACCGCAGCCCGAGGTGCCGATCCGCTCCGCGCCGATCAGGAGTTCCACGGCTTTCGAGAAAGCAGCTTCGTTAAAGTAGTCCTTCATTTCACGGATGCATTCGGCTTCGATGTCGTAGGCCTGTCTGGCGGCCTGGATCGCTTTTTCGTTCATAAATAAAGAAACCTCCGGGAATGGATTGGGGCGGTTAAGGAGGACGTCCGAAACCGACTATCATTATAATTGACGAAGATAATAATGTCAATTTTATTTACTTCGATTTCAGCCTTTTTACATTATAAAACTGAGAATGGAACGGCGATTTTTCAATTGACGAACGGGAGCGGGATTGGTATAATGAAATACAAAGGTCAAAGGGGGGTATTCTGTCCTTTTGAACCCATTATAACGATTTGGAGGCTGTTTATGTCGAACTGCAAGATCAAGGCACCGTTTTTTGAAATCGGTCCGAAGTCTTATCTCTACGGAGACGAGATCCTGGAACTCGCGAAAGCGGCGGACGAAGCCAGCGAAAAATACGATGTGGACATCATTTTCACCTGCCCCATCGTGGACATCCGGAGAGTGAAGGAGAATACGAAACGGATCCACGTCTTCGCACCGCATATGGATCCTCTGTATCCGGGACGCGGACTGGCGGACATCCTTCCGGAGTCGCTCGTGGCGGCCGGTGCGGAAGGCGTGATGCTGAACCACTGCGAAAAACCCCTGGACAGAGAAACCCTGGAAAAGACCATGCGGAGGGCCGATGAAGTCGGCCTGACGACGATCGTCTGCGCGGATTCCCTGAAAGACGCGAGAGAGATCGCTGCGCTCAATGCGGACATCATCGTTGCGGAACCTTCCGAACTGATCGGACTCGGCGTCAGCGTCGGACCGGAATACGTCGAGGCGGCGACGAAGGCCGTCAAGGACGTGGCGCCGAAGACCCTGGTGCTGACCGCGGCGGGCATTGCCGGCGGAAAGGACGTTTACAATACGATCAAGGCCGGCGCCGATGCGACCGGTTCTTCTTCGGGCGTGGCGAAGGCGAAGGACCGTCCGGCCATGATCGACGAAATGATCTCGGCACTTCGGAAGGCCTGGGACGAAAGAAAGAAGAAAAAATAAAACACAAACATATTTTGTTGGAGGAAAAGAGAATGGAAGTCAAAGTTTACCAGAAAGAGCTTGAACTGCAGTCCAGAGGCTGGATCCCGACGTTTCATGACGTCTCGAAAGAGATCCGTGAGATCGTGAAGGCCTCCGGCGTGAAGAACGGCACCGTCTGCGTCGCTTCTCATCACACCACCTGCTCGGTCATGGTTCAGGAATGCTCTCACGACATCGATTCGTTCGATCTGGAGTTTCTGCAGCACGACCTGCTCGACATCATGCGGAAACTGGTCCCCGATTTCAGGGAAGAGCATCAGTACCGTCATCCCGGCCCGATCCATGCGCAGTTCGGCCGCTATGTGAACGAGCCCGGCGATTTCACGTCCATGAATACCGACGGCCACCTGCGTTCCGTGTTCTTCGGCCGGAGCGAGACGATGACCATCAAGGACGGCGAACTGGACGGCGGCGAATTCGCTCACGTCTACTTCATTGACTGGGATCAGGTCAGAGCCCGTCACCGTCAGCTGAACGTGACCGTCATCGGCACGCCGGAAGCATTGCCGGAAGACCGGAAGTGGAATAACGGCGAAGTCATCAATACGCTGCACAAGTTCCTTCCGGAAGAGAAGGCGTACGACGTTCATTACGATTTGCAGCTGAAGCGCTGAGACTTCGGAAAACAGAATTACAAGTTTGCTTTTCTATGGCAAATTGTACAAAAAGCAATTGACTTTTTTGTGCCATTTGTTTATATTAGACTTGGTATTCGATTTTGTCGAAACAGTTTTTGAATCATACTTATATGAGGAGGAAAAGAAAAACATGAAGAAGTGGCTTGTTATGCTTCTCGCAGCGGTGCTTGCGGCACTTCTCCTGGCCGGATGCAACGGCGAACAGGGGACGCAGCCGGTCGAACCCGGTCCGTCGGGCAATGAGTCCCAGGCGCCCACGGAAACGCAGGATGAAACCCCGGATGCTCCGGTTGAGAGAAAGACCATCACGATCGGTATCTGCCAGAACACGAAGGTCGAAGATTACGATAATAACGGATTCACGAAGTATCTGGAAGAGTTGACCGGATACGACATCGTGTTCGATTATTTCGCGACCCGTTCCGACGACGCCAAGACGCAGCTCTCCACCCGTATCGCCGGTGGTGAAAGACTTCCCGATATCCTGTACAGATTTAACATCGGTTCTAACATCTACACCGAGTACGGACGTGAAGGTTACTTCGAAGATCTGCAGGAGTACTTCTATGATGACGAAGATCATACGATCGAGTCTGACAAGGCGGAGATCTTCTGGACCAGACTTCATGAGAACTTCTCCGAGGAAGATCAGGCGACGGCCCTCCGCCGCATGACCGACCAGGAAGACGGCGCCATGTATGTGCTTCCGCGTCTTGAGACCTCCCCGGTCGATACGATGCAGTTCCAGCCCTACATTAACCAGACTTGGCTTGACAAGCTCGGCCTTGACATGCCTCACGACGTCGATTCGCTCTACGAAGTTCTGAAAGCGTTCAGAGAGCGCGATCCGAACGGAAACGGCGACAAGACGGATGAGATCCCGCTCATCGGTATCGAAGGCGGTCTCGGCGGACGTGTCCTTGAGTGGCTCATCAATATGTTCATGTACTATGACAGCAATAACGGCTGGAACGTCGGTGCGGACGGCCAGATCGTGAAGGCGGAGACCACGGACACCTATCGTAAAGCTCTTCAGTTCATTAACAAACTGTATAAGGAAGACCTGCTTTCGAGCTCGACCTTCAATATCGGCGGCGCTGCGATGCAGGGTCTGACGACCCCCGCGAGCGGCATTCCGGTCGTCGGCATTTTCGTCGGCCACCTGACGCTGCACGTTGAAATCGGCAACATGACGCTGAAGAACTACGTCGCGATGCCTTACTGGGGCAATGCGATCCGTACCGAGAATCTGTACTCGATGGACAGCTTCATCACTTCCGACTGTGAAGACGTCGACGGCGCGTTCGAGTTCATGATGAAGGGCTACACGAAGGAAGTCTCGATCCGTTCCCGTTACGGCGAGGAAGGCGTTGACTGGGTCGCTGCTGATCCGGGCACCACTTCTTACGTCGGTACGCCGGCTGAGATCAAGGTCAAGAACGAAGGTGCGTTCGCAGGCAATACGACCACGACGTGGAATACCGTTGCGGCGACCATCCTGATCGATGCCGAAGGCGAGCAGGTCCAGTTTGACGAAGACGCCATGGATGAATGGACGCTTTACAAACGTGACATTTTCTCGCAGCTTGTCAAGAACTTCAAAGAGCAGGAAGCGAAGACCGTGAAGATCAGCACCGGAACGCTCGTCTACACGGAAGACGAAAAGACCACGACGGAGCAGGTCCGTTCGAACTGCTCGAACTACATCAGTCAGCATAAGACCTGGTTCTGCAACGGAACGAAAGATCCTTACGATGATGCGACGTGGGCGAAATACCTTGCGGAGCTGGACGGCTACGGCTTACAGACCTGGCGTACGCAGGCACAGCTCATCTATGAGCGTCAGCAGAAGTAAGTAAGAATCGTCTTTGATTGTCCCAACATAGGCACAAGGGGTGAAGAACCCCTTGTGCTTGGGGCATACTAAAGGAGTTGCTATGGCAAAATTAGAGCGGAAGATGCAGCAGTACAGCCTCGTTCTTACGAGCAACCGTAAGAAGGGCTGGGATCTTTTTTGGACTCGGTTCAAAAAGAACTGGCAATTGCATGTGATGATGATCCTGCCTGTCGTGTGGATCATCATGTTCCATTATATCCCGATCTACGGCATTCAGATCGCATTCCGTGAGTACAGTAACTACTACGGAATGTGGGGCAGCGAATACGTCGGCTTCCTGAAACTCGCCAAGTTTTTCGGAAATTACAAGTGGAGTTCCTATGTGGTCAACACCTTGTCCATTTCCCTGTACAGCCTTGTGGCGGGCTTCCCCACGCCGATCATTCTCGCATTGATCATTCACGTGAATGACCGTAAAATCCTTAAGAAAATCACGCAGAATGTCTCTTACATTCCGCATTTCATTTCCACCGTCGTCATGGTCGGTATCCTGATCCGTATTTTTGACCAGTATACCGGACTGCTCGCCTCGTTCAACCGCCTGCTCGGCATCACTGACCGTCCGAACCTGATGGCCAATGTGGACGCGTTCCGTCACATCTACGTCTGGTCCGGCATCTGGCAGGGCATGGGCTGGAGCACGATCCTGTACATCGCTTCGCTCAGTGCCGTTTCGGAGGAACTGCATGAGGCGGCCAGAATCGACGGCGCCAACCGCCTGAAACGTGTCTGGCACGTGGACATCCCGGCGATCCTGCCGGTCATCTCCATTCAGCTGATCCTGCGGTTCGGTCACATCATGTCCGTCGGATATGAGAAAGTCTACCTGATGCAGAACTCCGTCAACCTGCCTGTGTCCGAGATCATCTCCACACACGTTTACAAACGGGGTATTCAGGACGGCGACCTAAGCTACGGTGCGGCGGTCGGTCTTATGAACACGTTCATCAACACGACGTTGGTCGTTCTGGTGAACTGGATCACGACCAAGCTGACCGACGGCGAAGGCGGATTGTTCTAAGGAGGCGGCCATGGCGAAAAAAGTGAAATATAAACCAAAAAAGATCAAGCTTTGCGCAAGTGACCTGGTCCTTCAGATCGTGACCACGATCCTGTTGTTCATCGTCCTTCTGATCACGCTGTATCCGATCATTTACATCATTTCCTGTTCGTTCTCGGATTACATCGCGATCAATGCGGGCCGTGTCGTTTTCTGGCCGGTCGGATTTACCTGGTCCGGATACGAGTACGTTTTCCGATTCAAGGACATCTGGGTCGGTTACCGGAATACTTTGATCTATACGGTGGTCGGCACTGCATTGAACATCTTCATGTCGATGCTCTGCGCGTATCCTTTGTCCAAACGTGACTTCCAGGGACGCCGTACGTACATGAATCTGTTCTTCATTTCCATGTTCTTCGGCGCAGGCCTGATCCCGCATTACCTCTGGAACAAGACGCTCGGGTTCATCAATAACCCGCTCGTCATGATCATTCCGGGCGCCATGGGCGTCTACAACATGATCATCTTAAGAACTGCATTCCGAAGCAGCATCCCGGGAGACCTTTTCGAGGCGGCGAAGATCGACGGCGCGAATGAATTCCGTTCGCTGTTCCAGATCGCAGTCCCGCTGGCGAAGCCGACGATCTCCGTTCTGACGCTGTATTATGCGGTCGGTCACTGGAATGCGTATTTCTCGGCCATGATCTATCTCCGGGATAAGAACCTGTGGCCGCTGCAACTGTTCCTGCGCGGGATCCTGACGACGACGGAAGGATTTAAACCCAGTGACGCATCAAATCCGACGCCGAACCCGAGCGGCGGTTCTTCCACGCAGATCGCGGATAACACGCTCGGTGCGAAGTATGCATTGATCGTCGTTTCCACCGTGCCCGTCCTGATCCTTTATGCCATTGTGCAGAAGTACTTCAAGAAGGGCGTCATGGTTGGCGCCGTGAAGGGCTAACTCAGTTCTGGTGTATACCGGGCCGCCGCTTGAAACCGGCGGCCCGGACCATAGATAAAGACAGTTATCGACTAAACGATCGCATTGATCGAAGGAGGCATTATGAAAAGAGCATTGTGTTTTCTGTTTGCAGCCATGTTGATCGCATTGCTTGTTTCGGGCTGTAACGGTCAGACTCCGTCACAGGGGGAGACCACGCCTGAAACGAAGGAAAGCGCGAACACTCCGGCAGACGATTCCAGCGCAGAAGAGACGAAAGAGAGCACCGGCAACGGAGTCTTCATGGCCGGGTACGGACGTGCGGACATCACGCCGGAAGAGTCCGTTCCGCTTTCCGGTTACGGCCGGAGCGACCAGCGGATGTCGCAGGGATTCCTGAACTATATGTATACGACCTGCGTGGCGTTTACGGATGAGACCGGTGAGACGATCCTGATGTTCACTTCGGATTTCGTGGTTTCTCCGCTGGACATCACGACGGAAGGGCGGCAGATGGTTTCGGCGAGCACCGGGGTTCCGTTTGATAACATCACGGTGACCGGTACACATACGCATAATATGATCGATACCAGTTATACGCAGTATGAAGCCGTGCTCATGTGGATCAAGAAGTACAAGGAAGCCATGGTCGCTGCCGCGAATCAGGCGATGGCGGACCGGAAACCGGCGAAACTGTCCTGGACGACGGCGGATCTTGAGGGATTCAATTTCGTCCGACATTATTTCACGGATCTCGGCGAATCGGTCGGCGACAACCACGGAAGTCTTGCCGTCGGAAAACTTGTCGAGCATACTTCGGAAGCCAATCACATCATGAGCATCCTGATCGTCGACCGGGAAGATGCGAAACCGCTGCTCGTCACCAACTGGCGTTCGCACGCTCACACTTCCGGTCATTACAGCCCGACGTTCAAGGAGATCTCTTCCGACTTCGTCGGCTATGCGCGGGATTACATTGAGAAGAAGACGGATTATCTCTTTGCTTACTATCAGGGCGACGCCGGAAACATCAATCCGTTCACCCGCCTGTCAGCCGATATCGAAGAGGGCTCACCGCTCATCCCGAAGGAATACGGAAACGCGCTGGCGGAGAAGATCCTGGCTGATATGGAAGTGAATCCTCACGAAGAAGTGAAGACGGGTCTTGTTTCCGTGGTCACCTATGATTTCGAGGGACCGGTCAACCATACGATGGACCAGTATGCGGCCATCGGTCAGACGCTTCGTGATAAATGGAATTCGGACGGCGATACTACCTACGTCCTCAATGTGGGTAAGGAGTACGGCATTGAAAGTCCGTATCATGCATCCGCGATTGCAAGCCGTTCCGCCATGGCGAAGACGGTTTCCTTCCCGGTCTATGCGACGAGGATCGGCGACTTTGCATTCACGAACGTTCCGCTCGAGTGCTTTGACACGAACGGCAATTACGTCCGGGAGAATTCTCCGACGAAGTATACGTTCTTCATCGGTTATTCGAATCAGCACAACGGCTATCTGCCGTCGCAGTACGGCTATGATTACGGCTGCTACGAATCCGACATCGGCACCTTCCAGCCGGGTACCGGAGAATTGCTGGCGTCCAAACTCGTGGATATGCTGAACGAGCTGTTCCAGAAGTAATTATTTTATATTACTATATTGTTTTAAGAGCCCCTTGAAAACAGGGGCTCTTTTTTGTATAATGGACGTAGTGCTCGAAAAGGGCTTTAGGAGAAAATGGCAGGAGGAAAGAATATCATGAAAATCGGTTGGGGAAGAAGAGAGTATTCCATGAACGTGCCGTGCAATATTCCGGGGCAGTTCCACATGCGTGTGTGCGAGGGCATTCTGGATCCTTTGTACATCACGGCCATGGCGGTGCAGGGAGAAGATACGGTGATTTTCGTATCCATTGACATTACGTCGCCGAGCACGGAACTCACTTCGCTGATCACGGAGAAAGTCCGTGCGAAGCATCCGGAGATCCCGGAAGACGCTTTCGTTTATAACGCCACACATACGCATACCGCAATGCAGATGTTTGACGGCCGGACCCATACTCCGGACGGCTTTGAAGTATATCCCCCGGCGAAGTCGAGAGAACACGCTTCCGACATGGGCGCGGAAGCCGTCATTGAGGCCTATGAATCCATGCAGGATGCCGGCGTTGCTTACGGTTACGGCTATGCCGTCGTGGCTCACTCCCGCCGCGTTCTTTATTCGATCGACATGGGAGAGGCGAATCCCGCTTCCGGCGCGCCGAACGGCCACGCGATCATGTACGGATCGACGAAGAAGCCGGAGTTTGAAGGCTATGAAGCCGGCGCGGATCATTTCGTAAATCTCCTGTATACCTTTGATACCAACGGAAAACTGACCGGCATCGTGATCAACGTCCCCTGCCCGAGCCAGACGACGGAAATGCAGACGAAACTGTCGGCCGATTACTGGGCGGAAGTCCGGGAATACGTTGCGAAGGAGTTCGGACCGGACGTCTACGTGCTTCCGCAATGCGCGGCGGCCGGCGACCTTTCCCCGCGGATCCTGCATTACGGCAGGGCGCAGCAGCGCAGAATGCGCCTGAAATACGACCTTGATTATCAGCTTGTCAGCTATTTCAAGGATCCCGAAAGCAATCTGAAAAAGGCGCTCGGAGAGCGGAGAGACATTGCCGAGCGGATCGTTTCGGCCGTGAAGGAAGTGTACGGTTGGGCGAAAAACGACATTCAGAAAGACGTCGTCGTACGTCACGTCCGGAAAGAACTGCCGGTACACAGACGCACCGTTTCTGACGAGGAGGCGGAGTGGTGCCGGAAGAACATTGAAGCCCTGAAAGCGTCGATTCCGGATCCTTCGACGATGCCGGAGGCGGACTACCGGGTAAAAGTGTCCCAGATCAATTCCTACATCAACCGGAACGAGCGTGCGATCGAGCGGAATCAGAACGAGAAGCCCGGAGCGATGGCCAATGCCATTTCGCACATCATCAGGATCGGTGACGTGGCGTTTGCCACCAACCGGTTTGAACTGTACATGGATTACATGCATCAGATCCAGGCGAGAAGCCCCTTCATTCAGACTTTCATCATTCAGCTTGCCGGCGAAGGCGTCGGAGGATATCTCCCGACGGAACGCGG
The DNA here is from genome assembly GCA_016281555.1 of Lachnospiraceae bacterium. Taxonomy (GTDB): domain Bacteria; phylum Bacillota; class Clostridia; order Lachnospirales; family Lachnospiraceae; genus UBA1267. Next base: position 71,091 of record JAEEIV010000067.1, read on the forward strand.
AAAGCAAAACAAGGGATACAGCGCATCCATTTTCTGCAACAGCGTCGGTCCGGAAGGCGGAAGGGATCTCGTTGAAGGAACGCTCGAAGCATTGACGGAACTCGCAGATCCGAAAGAGTAAAAAAAGAAAGGCAGGGAGAGAATATGTCCATACCACGTCCGGAACATCCGAAGCCGCAATTTGAAAGAACCACATGGAAAAACCTGAACGGCGAATGGGATTTTGAAATCGACGACGGGAAGAGCGGTCTCGACCGCGGTCTGTTCAAGGAGGACGCCCGCCTTTCGGGAAAGATCACCGTTCCGTTCTGTCCGGAAAGCAAACTTTCCGGAGTGGAGCATAAGGATTTCATGAGCGCCGTCTGGTATCAGAGAAAGGTGAACGTGACTCCGGAAGAACTGACCGGCCTTGCGTTCCTGCATTTCGGCGCGGTCGATTACCGTGCGACGGTCTATGTGAACGGCGTCAGCGCCGGCAGTCATAAGGGCGGCTACGTTTCCTTCAGGATCGACGTCACGAAGTATCTTCGCGAAGGCGAGAACACGATCACGGTGTACGCGACGGACAATACTCGGGACCCGATGATCCCGCGCGGCAAACAGTCCGAGAAATACTACTCGGTCGGCTGCGATTACACCCGAACTACCGGCATCTGGCAGACGGTCTGGATGGAGTTCGTTCCGAAGACGCACGTGGAAGAGTTCGTGTTCGATTCGGAGATTCGCACCGGACTGCTTCTCATGAAGGCAACGCTTCAGGGCACCGCAGACCTTTCCATGGACGTCTTCTATGAAGGACGGCCGGTCGGCTCCGCGCTTGTGAAAGACGCCAGCGGTACCGTGATCCTTTCTTCCGTGCTTTCGGAGATTCATCTCTGGGAGCCCGGCCACGGCCGTCTCTACGACGTGCTCATCAAGTTCGGCGACGACATTGTCAAGACGTACTACGGACTCCGTTCCGTGCAGCTTTCGGGCTATAAATTCCTGATCAACGGAAAATCCGTGTTCCAGCGGCTCATTCTCGATCAGGGCTTCTATCCGGAAGGCATCTACACGGCGCCGACCGCGGCGGATCTTGAGCGTGACATTGACATGTCCATGGCCATGGGCTTCAACGGTGCGAGACTGCACGAAAAGATCTTTGAGGAACGGTTCCTGTATTACTGCGACAAGAAGGGCTACCTCGTCTGGGGAGAGTATCCGAACTGGGGACTCGACCATACGGTGCCGGAAGCAATCTACAGCATTCTGCCGGAGTGGGTGGAAGAACTGAAGCGCGACCGGAATCATCCGGCGATCATCGGCTGGTGTCCGTTCAATGAAACGTGGAACAAGCACGATTGCCGCCAGCACGACGATCTGCTCCGCCAGATCTACCGCACGACGAAGGCGATCGATCCGTACCGTCCCTGCATTGACACGAGCGGCAACTATCATGTGGAAACGGACATTTTCGACGTGCACGACTACAACCAGGATCCGGTGAGCTGGAAAAAGAATTACGACTCCATCATGGAAACGGGCGAACTCTTTGACCGCTTCAAGGAGATGGAGAACGCCGGTCTCGCGCCGCGGTATTATCACCATTATCAGAACTACGCCGGCGAGGCCACGATGGTCAGCGAGTACGGCGGCATCAAGTGGACGAAGGAACAGGCGGAACGCGAGAAGAACCGCGAATCCGGCATCGAACTCACGAACGACCGCCGCGTCAGCTGGGGGTATGGGAAGGACGTAGAGTCCGCCGCTGAATTCAAGGCGCGGTTCAAGGGCCTGACGGATGCGCTCCTCGATAACTATTGCATGTTCGGATTCTGCTATACGCAGCTGACCGACGTGGAGCAGGAGCAGAACGGTCTTTATACCTACGAGCGGGTGGCGAAATTCGATCCGGAGTGGGTGAAATCCGTCGTGGCACGGAAAGCGGCGATCGAGGACTGAACGTCCCGGCAAAAAGGAGAAGCAGAAGATGAACGTTTTTCAGGTGGAAGGGCATGAACCGAGTTTTCTTCCGGAAGGCAAATACAAACTGGCCTTTTCGGAGGAGTTTGACGGAACCGAACTGGACCGGACAAAGTGGGATTTCCGGCTTTCCATGATGCAGACGAACTGGATGAGCTGGACGGACAGCGGGAAAGCCCTGTATTTGGACGGGAAGAGCCATGCGGTCTTTAAGATCATCAAAGAGGATGGACTGTTAAAATGCGCGCAGTTGCAAACCGGCTATAATTATATGGATCAGCCGGTCGAGCAGACCGTTTTCGGCAATGACCACCTGCAATGGCCTGTCGGGAAACTGAAAGAGCACAAGTATCTTCACAAATACGGCTACTACGAGTGCCGCTGCCGCCTACAGAGAAAAGAAGGCTGGTGGTCCGCGTTCTGGCTGCAGTCCCCGATCATCGGTTCTTCCCTGGATCCGAAACTTTCCGGCTGCGAAGTCGACGTCATGGAATCTTTCCACCCCGGCACGGTTTCGATGCACAACGTCTTTACGGGCGGGTACGGGCTGGACACCAGGCGGCAGCGCCTCGGTACGAGAAGAGAGGGCGTTTCAACCGACGAGTTTCATCGGTTCGGCGTTCTCTGGGAGCCCGGCCGCTATACGTTCTATGTGGACGGAGAGGAAGACGGATCGACGGAAACGGACGTCTCCGCAGTTCCGACTTTCATTCTGATCTCCACGGAAGTCCGCGGCTACCGGTTCGCCGATCACAAGGCGATCCCGGAAGCGTATGAGGCAATGGATGACGATTTTGTCGTCGATTACGTCCGGGTATTTGACCGGATCGACCAGGCATAAGAATTGCCGTCCTTTAGCAACTCACTGAATCAGAAAGCGGTTTTTTATGGCATTCACGCATTTGCACGTACATACGGAATACAGTCTCCTGGACGGATCCGCAAAGATCGGGGAACTCGTGGACCGTGCGAAGGAACTTGGGTTTTCTCACCTCGCAATCACCGATCACGGGGTCATGTACGGTGTGATCGACTTTTACAAGGCCTGCCGGAAAGCAGGCATCGAGCCGATCCTCGGGTCGGAAGTCTACGTCGCGCCGGGTTCCCGTTTAGACCGTGAGGCCGGCGCCGGGGACGACCGGTACCATCATTTGATCCTGCTTGCCGAAAACAACGAGGGGTATCAGAACCTCATTAAGATCGTTTCGCAGGGCTTCAAGGACGGCTATTACTACCGGCCCAGGGTGGACAAGGAAGTCCTGAGACAGCACAGTACCGGCATCATCTGCGCCTCGGCCTGTCTCGCCGGAGAAGTCCAGCGCTATCTCGTCCGCGGACAGTATGAGGAAGCCAAAAAGACCGCTCTGGAATATCTTGACATCTTCGGCGAAGGCAATTATTTCCTCGAACTCCAGGATCACGGCTACGAAGAGCAGAAGACCGTGAATCAGGGATTGCTCCGGCTGCATGAAGAGACGGGAATTCCGCTCATTGCCACGAATGACGTACACTACATCAAGGACACGGACGCGGAAGCGCACGACGTGCTTCTTTGCATTCAGACGCAGAAGAAAGTGGCGGATGAAGACCGTCTCCGCTATCAGGGCGGACAATTTTACTTGAAGAGCGAAGCGGAAATGCGCGCTTTGTTCCCGTATGCGCTTGAGGCCATCGAGAATACGAATGAAATTGCGAAGCGCTGTCACGTGGAGATCGAATTCGGTCACACGAAACTGCCGCATTTTGCGGTCCCGGAAGGGTTCACGAGCGAGAGCTATCTCGAAAAACTCTGTCTGGAGGGCTTTGCCAAGCGGTATCCCGATGCCGGTGAGGCGTTGAAAAAGCAGCTTCAATACGAACTCGACGTCATCAACCGGATGGGGTACACGGACTATTTTCTCATCGTCTGGGATTTCATCAATTATGCCAAAACCAGAGGGATCCCCGTCGGACCGGGCCGCGGAAGCGCCGCCGGTTCCATCGTTTCCTATTCCCTTGAGATCACCGACATCGATCCCGTGCATTATCAGCTCCTGTTTGAGCGTTTCTTAAATCCGGAGCGCGTGACGATGCCCGATATCGACGTGGACTTCTGCTACGAACGGCGGCAGGAAGTCATTGACTACGTCGTTGAAAAATACGGCGAGGAATGCGTGACGCAGATCGTGACGTTCGGCACGCTGAAGGCGAAGGGCGTCATCCGTGACGTCGGCCGGGCCATGGACCTTTCCTATGCGTTCTGCGATAAACTCGCGAAAATGGTGCCGATGTTCCCGGATGCGGTGCTGAAGGAACACCATATGACACAGCTGCAGTATGCGCTCGAGGCCTCGCCGGAAGTGAAGGAAGCGTACGAGACGGATCCGGACGCGAAGAAGGTCATTGACATGAGCTTAAAGCTCGAAGGCCTGCCGAGACACTCGTCAATGCACGCGGCCGGTGTCGTGATCGCCGCGAAGCCGATGGACGAGTACGTGCCGTTGTCGCGATCTGCATCAGACGCGCCGCTCACCACCGAATTCACGATGACGACGATCGAGGAACTCGGGCTTCTCAAGATGGACTTCCTCGGTCTCCGCACGCTGACCGTGATCCACGACGCGGTGGAGAACATCCGCGAATCGTCCGGGATCGACGTGGACATCCGTACGCTCGACGTAACGGACAAAAAAGTATACCGGTACATCGGGACCGGCGATTGCGACGGCATTTTCCAGTTGGAGTCCACGGGGATGCGCGGGTTCATGAAGAAACTGCAGCCGGACAGCATGGAAGACATCGTGGCCGGCATTTCCCTGTACCGTCCCGGTCCGATGCAGTTTATCGATCAGTACATCCGGGGAAAGCGGAATCCGGAAGAAGTCAAATATCTTTGCCCGGAACTGGAACCGATCCTGAAACCGACCTACGGGTGCATCGTATATCAGGAGCAGGTCATGCAGATCGTGCAGCAACTCGGCGGTTATACGCTCGGCCGCGCCGACCTCGTCCGCCGGGCAATGAGTAAGAAAAAGATCGACGTGATGAACGCGGAGCGCCGTAATTTCGTTTACGGCAATGAGGCGGAAGGCGTCGAAGGCTGCGAGAAAAAAGGCATTGCGCCGGAGATCGCCAATCAGATCTTCGATCAGATGATCGCGTTTGCGGAATACGCGTTCAATAAATCGCATGCCGCCGCGTATGCGGTCGTCGCCTTTGAGACCGCGTGGCTGAAGTACTATTATCCTGCGGAATTCATGGCTGCGCTGATGACGTCCTTCGTGGAACGGACGGACAAGATCGCGGAATACGTGTATACCTGCAAAAAAATGAAGATCGGCTTGCTTCCTCCGGACATCAACAAGGGGCGCGGCGAGTTCTCCGTGCAGGACGGCAAGATCCGCTACGGACTCATTGCCATCAAGGGCATCGGGAAAGGAGTCGTGGACGAGATCGTGAAAGAGCGGTCCCAGAACGGACCTTTCCGCGACATGAAGGACTTCATGACACGGCTTTCCTCCAAGGAAGTGAACCGGAAGACGATCGAAAACTTCATCAAAGCCGGCGCGTTCGACTCGTTCGGACATACGAGACGGCAGGAAATGTCGCATTATCCGATCCTGTTGGACGAAGTGGAAAAAAACCGAAAGGATTCGCTTTCCGGACAGTTCAGTCTCTTTGATTTCGCCGAACTCGTTTCCGACAATTCCGGGAAGGCGTCGATCAGCTATCCGAACGTCGGAGAGTATGAGAAAGAACAGCTGCTCGCGTTCGAAAAGGAAGTGCTCGGCATTTACGTCAGCGGTCATCCTCTGGATGCCTACGACATGCTGTTCCAGAAAAACGTCACGAATCAGTCGCTTGATTTCCAGGTGGACGAGGAGAGCGGGGCTGCGGAAGCGGAAGACGGGGCGAAAGCCGTGATCGGCGGCATCATCACCGAAAAGACGATGAAGTCGACGAAGAACAATCAGCTGATGGCGTTCCTGACGGTCGAGGACATGGTCGGAACGCTGGAGGTCATCGTATTCCCGAAGAGTTACGAGGAATACAGAGACATACTTTCCGTCGACCAGCGCGTGCTGATTTCCGGCCGCGTTTCCATCGGCGACGATCCGAAAGGGAAGCTCGTTTTCGAACGGGCAATGACCTTCGACAGCGTTCCGAAGGAACTCTGGCTGCAGTTCGAATCAAAGGAGGATTACGAGAAGCGGTTTCAGACCGTTTCCGAGAGTCTCCGCTCGTTCGACGGCAGGGATGCGCTCGTCGTTTTCCTGAAAGATACGAAGCAATACAAGAAAATGCCGTTCCAGTATTCGGTCGGCATATTTGACGGTGCATTGGAGACGGCGGAAGCCGTGCTCGGAAAAGAAAACGTCAGGGTGGCGTACGGCAAGGCCGTCCTGTAAATACAAGGAGAAGACCGTTCATCATGAAAAAGTTTCTCAAGTTTTTGCTCAAGTTCGTGCTCATCCTCATTCTGGCAGTCGTGGTCATTGCCGGTGGCTATTTCGCCTACCTTATGATCTCGTACCACAGGATCGAGGACCATCTGAAACTGGAAGTCGACAAAAAAACGTCGTTCGTTGTCTCGGCAGAGGTCGGGGAAGAGTATAAGATCCTTTCGTACAACGTCGGGTTCGGCGCCTATGAATCGGATTATGATTTCTTCATGGACGGCGGACGTCAGTCCTGGGCATGGTCGAAGGAACGTCTGAACGCAAATCTGGAAAACATCATCAAGGTGATCAGCGGCGAAGACGCGGAATTCCTGCTCATCCAGGAAGTCGACCTGGATTCGACCCGAAGCTATCACGTGAACGAAGCGGAGATGCTGAAGAACGCATTGCCGGGGTACGGAATGACCGTGGCGCAGAACTACGATTCGCCCTTCCTGTTTTATCCGTTCTATCAACCGCACGGCGCTTCGAAGTCGGCGCTCCTTACGGGCACCGGGTTTACGATCTCCGATGCGGAACGCATCTCGCTTCCGGTCGAGACGAGCCTGTACAAATTGCTGGACCTGGACCGCTGTTTCTCTGTCCACCGTCTGCCGCTGAAAGATCAGAACGGAAAAGAACTGGTACTCGTCAACTTCCATCTTTCTGCGTACACTTCGGACGGGAAGATCTCCGACGAACAGGCGGCGATTCTGAAAGATTTCATGCAGGAAGAGTACAAGAAAGGGAATTACGTCATTGCCGGCGGCGATTTCAACAAGGACCTGACGGGCAATGCGACTGCGGATTTCGGCACGCTGGACAACAAGGATTATTCCTGGGCGAAGCCGTTCCCGAAGGAGATTCTGGAAGGTTCGGGGATCTCGCTCGTCGTTCCCTACGATCCGGTCCTGAAGGTTCCGAGCTGCCGCAATCCGAACGCCGCGTGGACGCACGACAATGCCACGCAGTTCGTGATCACGGTGGACGGCTTCCTCGTATCGGACAACGTGGAAGTAAAGACCTGTGAAGTCGTGAATACGGATTTTGCCTATTCCGACCACAACCCGGTCCGGATGACTTTTGAATTAAAAGAGTGAGTTTAGATACAGAAAGCGGGAGAATCCAGAATGAAAGATTCGATCAGAACTTCATTTGAGCTTTGGAAGAAAAAAGCGGTCGCGGATCCGGACCTTGCGGAAGAACTTTCCGCGATGGACGGAAAGGAAGATCTCATCGAAGACGCGTTTTTTAAGGACCTGGAGTTCGGCACGGCGGGGCTCAGAGGCGTCATCGGCGCGGGAACGAACCGGATGAACGTTTATACCGTGGCCCTGACCTCGTACGCGATGGCGTTATACGTTCTGAAATACGGAGAGGGAGAGCGGAGCATTGCCATTTCCTATGATTCGCGCATCAAGTCGGAACTGTTTGCCGAGACGGCGGCGCGCGTGTTTGCTGCGGCCGGCGTCAAAGCGTATCTCACCCGGGAACTCATGCCGACGCCGTTCCTTTCCTATGCAGTCCGGGCGCTGAAAGCGGATGCCGGCGTCATGATCACGGCCTCCCACAACCCCGCGAAATACAACGGATACAAGGTCTACGGACCGGACGGCTGCCAGATGACCTCCGAAAGCGCGGACAAAGTGCTGGCTCTGATGAAGAAAACGGATTGCTTTTCGGTGGACTTCGGGGATTATGAGGCGCTGCAGGAAGCAGGGCTCATCGAGTATATTTCCGAGGACCTCACGACGTCGTATCTTAGCGAAGTGAAGAAGCAGTCGGTGCTTTCGGAAAAAGACCGGAAACAGATCGACAGGAACGTCGCGATCGTCTACACCCCGCTAAACGGCGCCGGCTTCGTTCCGGTCATGCGGATGTTCCGGGAGACCGGATTCACCAACGTGACGGTCGTGGAGGAGCAGAAGGCGCCCGACGGCCGCTTCCCGACCTGCACTTATCCGAACCCGGAGATCCGCGCCACGATGGCGCTCGGCATTGAGTATTGCCGGAAAGCGGATGCGGACATGCTCGTCGCGACCGATCCCGATTCGGACCGGCTCTCGATCGCAGTCAGGGACGGTGAGGAATACCGGATCCTGACCGGCAATGAAACCGGCTGCCTCCTTCTGGATTTCGTCGCGCGCTGCAGAAAGGCGAACAAAACGCTGCCGGAGCGCCCGGTCGCGGTCAAATCCATCGTGACAAGTGAACTTGCGTCGAAAATCGCGGCTTCGTACGGGATCGAGATGCGAAACGTCCTGACCGGATTCAAGTACATCGGAGAGCAGATCCTGCATCTCGAACAGGCAAACGAGGAAGAGCGGTTCATATTCGGTTTCGAGGAGAGCTGCGGATTCCTGTCAGGTACGTATTGCCGGGACAAGGACGCGGTGAATGCGGCATTGCTCGTGACGGAAATGTTTGCGTTTTACAAAAGCCGCGGAAGGAGCCTCGTTCAGGTCTTGGATGAGATCGGAGAGCGTTTTGGCTATTATGAAAACGAAGTCCGCGCTTATGAATACGAGGGCATTGAGGGCCTTTCAAAAATGAAAGAGATCATGGAGACGCTCCGGAAAGGCGTGAAAGAGATCGGCGGGATCCCGGTCAGCGAACTCGTGGATTATGAAAAAGGCGTCGACTCTCTGCCGAAGGCGGACGTATTGAAGTTCGTGCTGGAAAACGGCGGAAACGTCATCGTCAGACCTTCCGGGACCGAACCGAAAATCAAAGTTTACGTGACCAGTACCGCAAAAGACCGGAGCGCAGCGCTTTCGAACGTGCAGAAACTGTTCGACGGCATGGGACGCTATCTGTGAGGGAGGCCGTGATGAGACCTGTCCGTGTTTTCCTTGCCGCTGTTCTGGTGCTGTCGGTTTTTCTTACCGCCGTTTCCGGCTGCGGTTCGCTGCCTCCGGAAAACTCCGTGACGGAATCTGAAGCAACGACCCGTGAGAGCGTTCCGGAAACGGAAACGCAGACACAAGCGACGGAGGAACCTTCTTCGGAAACGGAAGAAGAGACGCTGCCGCCGGAACCGGAATATGAATTGTCGCTTTCGGACACCTACCGGCCGAACGGGATCGGCTTTTCCACCTTTGAAGTCGGTGTCGGAGACCTGTACGTGCATTGTCCGTCCGTCAGCGGACTGAAGGATGAGACCGTGAACCGGCGGATCAACGTCGGCCTGTTTCAGCACGTGACGGAAGAGGCGGAAGCGTTGCTGCAGTATTATCCGGACGGCATCGTGACGCTTTCCTCGAATTCCGTGCTGGACGCTTCGTTTTCAAACGTGATCTCGGTCCGGACGACGTTCGTGGTCGAGGAAGCGCCGGGAAGCGAAGACGTGAGCCGGCCTCTCGTCGTCGAATTCAGCGATAACTACGAATTGCTGACCGGACATCCGGTTTCGTTTCAGGATCTGTTCCGGGAGGACGTTGCGGCGGAAGACCTGTTCGGAGCGGAGGGGGAAGCGTTTCAGAAGGCAATAGTGAAGAGCCTCCGGACACTGGAACCCATGGAGACGGCGCTTTCCGAATATGCGGATCCGAAAGCCGAGTTCGATTCGATCAAGGCAGCGTTTGACGGAGGAGAGGAGATCTCGTTCCGTTTTGATGAAAAGGAAGCAACGGTCATCGTTCAAAAAGACACCGTCCTCTATGAATTGTCCGTTCCGTACCTCGACTTCATGAAAGAGACCGTGATCTATGCCAAATATCTTTCGGAAGACGCGATCTATGAAGAGGAGCCCGAGGGCGCATACCCGGTGCTGTTCAAACGGTTCCCCTGCAGTTATGCGGTGTTTGAGAATTCCGACCGGGCGCTCATCGATGCCGTGCTGTATGCTCCGGAATTTTCGGACGACGGGATCCTCCGTTTCATTACGGAAGACGCGAAAGACCGGCTGGACGGGCGGGTCCGCGAGGCATTGGACGCGGAAGGCGGTCTGGTGATTTACAACGCCGAACTGTCCCTTTACGAAATGAAAAACGGCTTTATGAACGGAAGACCGGCGCCGGTGTACGTTTCGGTCAGGGAATACGTCATCCGGCCGTCTTCGGAGGAAGCATATGAATCGCTCCGGTCCCGCTTTGTGGACGATCTCCAGAAACGGACCGAAGAAGAAGCGATCCTGAAAAAAACGCTTTTTCTCGATGAATCTGTTTCCGGCGTCGAAAGCCGTTTCGTCGCCTGGTACTATGACGAAGCCGGCAATTTCATCGCGGAAAGCGTTCTGGATACAGCCAAGTAAGGAACCCGAAAACGGACACGGATTGATACGGAAAGGAAAGAGAACATGTTTGATCCGAAAACCAATAAGTACCCCTATCCGGAAGACACGAACCGGCACTATCTCGAAGTCAAGAAGGACGACGGCACCGTTTTCGATGCTTCTTATCCCTATGTGGATACGTCCCGATCCTTTAAGATCCGCCAGGGCTTGTCCAGGATCCTGCTGACGCTGATCGTGTTCCCGGTCATGCGCATCCGCCTCGGCCTCCGTGTCGAAGGTCGGAAGAATCTGAAAAAGCACCGCGATCTTTTGAAGAAAGGCGTCGTTTCCTGCTGTAACCACGTGCATATGTGGGATTTCCTCGGCATCATGTATGCCGTGCGCCCGACGAGACCCCACGTCCTCGTCTGGGCGAAAAACGTCTCCGGAGAAAACGGCCCGGGAATCCGTCTCGTCGGCGGCATTCCGATCCCGGAGAACAATCCGCGCGCGACCGTTTCCTACATCAAGGCGGTGCGCGAACTCATTGCCGGCGGAGGCTGGCTCCACATCTATCCGGAAGGCAGCATGTGGGAGTATTACCGCCCGATCCGTCCGTTCATGCGGGGCGCCGCGTTCATGGCCATCGACAATGACTGTCCGGTCCTCCCACTCGCATATACCTACCGCGAGCCCGGCTGGATCCGGAAGCATATTTTCCATCAGATCGCACTCTATACCCTGCACGTCGGCGAACCGGTCTTCCGGGACGAAACGCTGAAGGGAAAAGAGCAGGAGAAGGATTTAACGGTCCGGATCCACGACGAAGTCTGCCGGCTGGCCGGGATCGATCCGGAAGAAAACATTTATCCGCCGGTTTACGACCATTCGAAGCGCATTGATTACTATACGACCGAATACGGCGTGGAGTATAAGGGATCCTGGTAAGACCGGGTCCTTGTGACCGGCTCAAAAACGGTTTCGTAAAACATGCTTTTTTAACAGCTCAGGTTTCAGGGTTTCTCCCTTATGGAGAGTCTGCCTGAGTTGTTTTTTTGGGAACTATACCCCCTCGGTGTACAGGGGAAGAAAGGTTTACCCGGTGGGTCCGGTGGAGAAGTGCAGATAAGAAATGTGACAACAGCATAAAATTAACATAGGATAATTATGCAAATTCCGTCCGGCAATTCAGCTGTAAAAAACGCTTGACAATTGCCTGCCGTTCCGTTATACTGTCTTTCGTGCCTTTTCTTTTACGACACATATCGAGGCGTGGCTCAGTTTGGTAGAGCGCTGCGTTCGGGACGCAGAGGTCGCAGGTTCAAATCCTGTCGCCTCGATGTTTTATAGGGGTATAGTTCAATGGTAGAGCAACGGTCTCCAAAACCGTAAATACGGGTTCGAATCCTGTTACCCCTGGATCGGAAGTCTTTCGTGGATCGCGAAAGGCTTTTTTTGTTGCATTGGAGAGGGGATCACTTCCCGCCGCAGGGGGAAAGCGGTTGACCGTGGAAAGGGAAAGTGCTACAATAAAATCGGTGTTTTTCGGGCCGGATCAGGGATGCGGAAAACACTGACCGAATGAGAAAATCGGCGGTTTCCGCCGGGACAGAGGGATTCATGGGATACAAACTGGAAACGCATGTGCACACCATCGTTTCTTCGGCCTGCGGGCATTCGACACCGGCCGAGATGGCGGCGTTTTATAAGGCAGCAGGGTTCGACGGGATCTGCATTACCGAGCATTTTTATCTCGGGAATACCTGCATTGACAAAGACCTCACCTGGGACGAATGGGTGGACGCTTATGCGAAGGCGTATTTCCTTGCGAAGAAGGAGGGGGACCGGATCGGTCTCGACGTCTTCTTCGGATGGGAGACCTCCTATGCGGGTGAGGATTTCCTGATCTACGGCCTCGGCCCCGAGTGGCTGAAGGCTCACCCGGACGTTGTCCGCTGGGATCAGAAGGAGCAGTACGAAGCCGTGCATTCGGACGGCGGATTCGTCGTGCAGGCGCATCCGTTCCGCGAGCGGAATTATATGACGGAGATCAAATTGCATCCGTACCATTCCGATGCGTGGGAAGTCATGAACGCCTGCAATTTTCCGTACGAGAACCGTCTTGCGTACGAGGAAGCCGTGAAGTGCGGAAAGCCGATGACGGCAGGATCCGACATCCACAGAGTGCGGGTCACGAAATGCGGCAAGCTGTTCGGCCTGGAACTTGCAGAACCGCTGCAGGATATCAGGGACTTAAAGGAAATCGTGACTGAAGGGCATTGCCGGCTCATCATGGAAGAAAGTCAGCTTTCTGCGCCGCCGTTAAATCCCTGGTTTGAAGTGACGGTGTTCGGCCGGGAAAACGAAAGGATCCTTCAGGATCACCCGTATTATCCGGACGCCGGAAAGGCGGAAGATCCGCACGGACGGGCAAATCCGATGGGCCGCGTGTCATTGCCGGGCGATCCGGAAAACGATGCATCATAAGAGGAGAAAAGAAATGGGCATGAAACTTACCAAATCCGACATCAAGAAGATCGAGGAAGAAATCACATACAGGACCAATGAACTGCAGCCGAAACTTCTGGAGGAACTTTCGGAGGCGAGGGCGCAGGGCGACCTTTCCGAAAACTTCGAGTATGCCATGGCGAAACGGGCAAACCGGCAGAACCGTTCCCGGATCAGTTATCTGGAAGGCATCGTCCGGAACGCGACGGTGATCGAAGACGACACCGCTTCCGACGAGGTCGGCCTGAACAAGCGCGTGACGATTTTTACCGAGGACGAGAAGCAGGAAGAGACCTATAAGATCGTTTCTTCGATCCGGAGCAGCTCTCTGGAAAACCGGATCTCGCCGGAATCACCGCTCGGCAAGGCGTTGATGCATCACAAAGTCGGCGACCGGGTGCAGGTCGTCGTCAATGAGCAGTTCTCATATTATGCGGTGATCCGTAAGATCGAGACCGTGGAGGATGACGGCAGCGATCCGCTCCGCCAGTTCTGATCGGTAGTCCCTTGCAGAAAGGAGCAGGCAATGAACGAAAAATTCGAATCGTTTCTGAAACATCAAAAGCGGCTGGCGGCCTATAATGCGGCGTTTGCGCTCCTTGGCTGGGACGAGGAGACGCTTGCTCCTTCGGGCGCGACCGAAAAGACGGCGGAACTCGAAGGCGTGCTTTCGGGCGAAGTGTACACCCTCCAGACCGACCCTGAGTACAAGGCGCTGGTGAAGGAACTCATGAAGGATCCGGCCCTTTCGGAAGACGAACGGGAACTCATCCGGAAAACCGAAAAGGAGATCCGCCTGACCGACGCGATCCCGAAGGAATTGTACGAGAAGGAAGCCGTGCTGACTTCGAAGAGCATGGCTGCGTGGCAGGAAGCGAAAAAGAAAAACGAGTACGCCCTGTTCCTTCCCCTTTTGTCGGAAATGATCGAACTGAAAAAAGAGATCGCGAAGTGCCAGAACGAAGACGGCCGGCCGCTTTACGACGTATTGCTCGACCAGTATGAGGAAGGCTTCACGATGGAACGGCTCGACGCTTTCTTCGGCTTGATCCGGAAAGAGATCGTTCCGCTCCTGAAACTTGCGAAAAACGGAAACAAAAGGATCCGGACCGATTTCCTCGGCCGCCGCTTCCCGGTTTCGAAGCAGAAAAAGTTCAACCGCATGATCGCGGAATACGTGGGACTCGACTTGAACCGCGCGGTCATCGGGGAATCGGAGCATCCTTTCACGACGGGGCTTCACATGGACGACGTCCGGATCACGACGAAATACCGTCCGGAGATGGTGGCGGACACGCTGTTCTCCACGATCCACGAATCCGGTCATGCGATTTTCGAGCAGGGACACGATGAGCGTTATGCTTTCGTTCCGGCGTCCTCGATCTCCATGGGACTTCATGAATCGCAGAGCCGGATGTACGAGAACATGATCGGAAGAAGCGAGGCGTTCTGGACGCCGTTATATCCGAAACTTTGCCGGGCGTTTCCGGCGGAGCTCGGTGACGTGACGCTCACCGAATGGATCCGTGCCGTGAACCGGGCCGATGCGACGCTTATCAGGACGGAAGCGGATGAACTCAGTTATTGCCTGCACATCATGGTGCGGTACGAGGTCGAAAAGAAGATCTTCAATGAGAATTATCCGGCAGAGGACCTGCCGAAGCTTTGGGCGGAGCTTTACCGCGAATACATCGGCGTGGACGTCCCCGACGACCGTCAGGGCATCCTGCAGGACGTGCATTATGCCGGCGGAATGTTCGGCTATTTCCCGTCCTATGCGATCGGCAATGCCATTGCCGCGCAGCTTTATCAGGCAATGGACCGCGAGATCAACGTGGAAAAAGTCCTTCGCGAAGGCCGTCCGGAAAAGGTGAAGGCCTGGCTTCACGACAAGGTGCACGTTTACGGCGGTCTGCGTACCGTGGACCGGATCCTGAAGGACGCGACCGGCGAGCCTTTCGATCCGAAGCATTACGTGAAGTACCTCAAGCAGAAATTCAAGGCACTTTATAAAACCGACGCTCCGGTGAAGTAATGAAAAAGTGTTTCCGGGAAAATCGCATGACGGTTTCCGTCCGGGAGCTGGTGGAATGGGTGGTCCGGGAAGGAGACATCGACAGAAGGTCCCGCGTCCCGGAAGCCGAGAACGCCATGCTCCTCGGCGCGAACGCCCACCGGAAACTGCAGAAGGCCTCCGGCGCTGCGTATCAGGCGGAAGTGCCGGTGAGCCGAACGGTGGAACTTCATTTCGATGCCGACCGACCGTTCCTTCTTACAGTAGACGGAAGAGCCGACGGCGTCATCCGGGAAGAACGCCCGGATGAGACGGAAGAAAAAAAGCCCGCACTCACCGTGGACGAGATCAAGGGCGTGTTCCGGAAAGTTTCCGAAATGGAAGGACCGGAGAACGTGCATCTCGCCCAGGCGGAAATGTACGCGTACATTCTGTCGGAAGAGGACGGCTGCGTTCCGGTCTCGGTGCAGATGACCTACGTGGAACTGAAGGAAGAAGATGCCGGGAAGGCTCCGAAACTGATTCCCGACGAGATCCGGCGGTTTACGTTTGATTATACTTACGAGGAGATCCGGGCAAGGTTCGAGCATTACGTCGCGCTTTACGAGCCGTGGATCAAGTTCATGGTCCTGCACGAAAGGGAGCGGGATCTCTCGGTTTCCCGGGTCACTTTTCCCTATCCCTACCGTCCGGGACAGAAGGGCATCGTAAGGAAAGTATACGAGGCGGTGACGGAAGAGAAGAATCTCTTCGTCCAGGCGCCGACGGGCATCGGGAAGACGCTGGCAATGCTGTATCCCGTCGTGCAGTCCGTATCAGCCGGAATGGGCGACAAGATCTTCTACCTGACGGCGAAAACGGTCGCCGGAAGAGCGGCGGAGGATGCGGTCCGGATCCTGTCGGAAAAAGGGCTTGCCTTCTCCTGTATTCAAATTACGGCCAAAGAGAAGCTTTGCCCGTTAGAGAAGGCAGAATGCGACCCGACCCGCTGCGACCGTGCAAAAGGCCATTTTTCGCGCGTAAACGACGCGATTTTCGATCTCATCACGCATGAAACGGAAATCCGGACGGAACTCCTCCTTTCCTACGCCGAAAAACACGCGGTCTGTCCTTACGAGTTTGCATTGGACGTATCACTGTTCGTCGACATCATCATCTGCGATTACAATTACGTATTTGACCCGCACGTTTATTTCCGCCGCTATTTTTCCGGCGGCGGCACCGATTCGGTCCTGCTCATCGACGAGGCGCACAATCTCGTGGAACGTTCGAGAGAGATGTATTCCGCCGTGCTTCTGAAGGAAGACGTTCTTTCCGGAAAAAAACTGTTTGCCGACGGGAAGCAGGTCGTGAACCGTCTCGTGAAAGTGAACCGGATCCTGCTTGAGATGAAACGGGAGACGGAAGAACGGAAAGAGTGGGACGCGACTTCCCTTTCGGGACTCTATGAGGCGGCCGCGTCATTGCAGGAAGCCATGAGCCGGTATTTCGACCGGCACCGCGACCGCGGGACCGAAGAGGAAAAGCTGGACCTCTTCTTTGAAGTATCGGATTTTGTCTCAACTTACGACGCCCTGACGGAAGGATATCTGCCGTACTCGTCATTTACCGAAGACGGGCGGTTTTACGTGAAACTGTTCTGCATCGATCCCGCGGCGCGGTTGGCAGAGCGCCTGTCGGAGGTCCGGTCCGGCGTGTTTTTCTCCGCGACTTTCCTTCCGATCCTGTATTACAAGGAACTTCTGGCGGGAGACCCGGAGGAAGAGGCGATCTACGTCGATTCCCCCTTTGATCCCACTAAGAAGAAACTGCTCATATCGAAGGACGTGAGTTCGAAGTATACCAGGCGGAACCGGACGGAGTACGGGCGCATTGCCGGACAGATCCTGACCATGGCGGCGTCCCGCCCCGGCAATTACCTCGCCTTCCTTCCGTCCCATAAGTTCCTCGAGGAAGTGGCCCTTTCCGTTGAGGAACAAAATGACGGCCGGGTCGAAGTCATCCGGCAGGAAAAGACCATGACCGATGAAGAACGGCGAGCCTTTCTGTCCAGATTCAAGGAGGCTCCGGAGCGTGAGAACTCGCTGCTTGGGCTCACCGTGACCGGCGGGCTTTTTTCCGAAGCGATCGACTTGAAGGGGGACGCGCTCATCGGCGTTGCGGTCGTCGGCACGGGCCTGCCGCAGGTGTCCATGGAGCGGGAACTCGTGCGGCTTTATTTCGAGCGGACCGGGAAAAACGGCTTCGATTACGCTTACCGGTTTCCGGGGTTCACGAAGGTCCAGCAGGCGGTCGGCCGGCTGATCAGGACTTCCTCGGACGAGGGCGTGGCATTGCTCATGGACGAACGGTTTCTGTACCGCGAGAACCTGAAACTGTTCCCGCGGGAATGGACGGAATATGAAGTAACGGACGAAAAACGGCTTTCCGGGGCGATCCGGTCCTTCTGGGAGGAACGTTCGGAAAAAAGAGAAACGATCGAAGAAACGGAGGAGAGAGACGATGACTAGACTGGAAGAAGTCCGGAGGGCGAACCCCGCATTGGACATCTATTCGGTATGCGACGAGGAATTCCTGCGCTACGGCCGCGTGGTCGATGCTGATACGTCGGAATTCGTGCGGCTCGTGAAGGAGAATCAGGTGATGCCGGAGTCCGGGAGCGCGTATGTGCCGGAGTTTCCCGCCATTGAGCGATCGGCAAAAGCGGCGGAGTACCGGAGAACCGTGGCGGGACAGATGGATTACCAGTGGGGGCTTTGCTGGGGATACAACCGGAAGATGACCGCACTCGAATGGCATACCTGCAATGAGTTCAACGTCGGCGTCACGGATCTCATCCTGATCCTCGGGAAGCGGTCGGACATTGACCGCGACGGGACGTACGACAGCGCGAAATGCGAGTTTTTCTATCTTCCGGAAGGCGTGATGGTCGAGACCTATGCGGATACGCTCCATTACGGTCCCTGCATGGTGTCGGAAGACGGCTTCTCGATGGTGGTCGGACTGCAGCGCGGCACGAACACGCCGCTTGATCCCGGAACGGAGCACGACGCATTGCTGCACGACCGGAACAAATGGCTGATGGCGCACGAAGAAGAAACGGAACTTACAAAAAGCGGCGTCCCGGGCCTCGTTTACGGGGAAAACTGGGAAGTGAACACGATCGGGTGAGGGGTGAGGATGAGATTTGAAGGAAAAACGGCGCTGGTGACCGGTGCGGCTTCCGGAATGGGCTTCCTCTTTTCGGAATGCTTTCTGAAGGAGGGAGGAAACGTCGTTCTCGCAGATTTCAATGAGGAAGCGCTGCAGGAAAAAACGGCGGGGCTTCTGGAATTGTATCCCGGGAGAGCAACAGGCGTTCTAACGGACGTCCGGCGGTATGAGGACGCCGTCAAAGCCAGGGACAAGGCAGTCGAAACATTCGGCCGGATCGACGTGCTCGCGAATTTCGCAGGCGGGACGGCGAGGCGGATATTGAAAGTGCCGGGAGAACTGGAATTTCCGGACGTTCCGATCGACGTGTTCGACTTCGGTCTGGACGTGAACCTGAAAGGACCGTTTTACATGGATCACGCCGTGCTGTCCGTCATGCGGGAGCAGAAGAGCGGCGTCATCGTGCACTTGGGCTCTGTGACTGGTGTCGACGGAGACCCGAAGGGTATGGATTATCCGACCGCGAAGGCCGGCCTCATGTACGGCCTTACGAAGTCCGTGGCGCAGTACGGCGCGAAGTACGGCATCCGCTGCGTTTCGGTCTCGCCGGGACCGGTGCTGACGAGAGAAGCCATGGCAAAGTTGAGAACGCTTCTCGGCCGCGCCGCCGAGCCGCAGGAGGTCGTGGATCTCATCCTTTACCTCGTTTCCGACCAGGCCTCGTTCATCACGGGAGAGAACATTATGATCGACGGCGGAAGGTCCGTCATGCCGAAATGAAAAAGAGTTTTTTAAATGCGCCGCGGCCCATTGTCACGGCAATGATCCTTTGCGAAACGCCTGCGGAGTGCATCCGGAAGATCCGTGACGCCGTGAATCAGGGCGCCGACGCGATCGGGTTCCAGATCGAAAAACTGAAAGAGGAGTACCGGAAGGCGTCCTTTGTCCGCGAGGTGATCGAAGCCGCGGGGGATCTGCCGGTGTATGCCACGCATTACCGGAAAGGGCCGGAGAAGGTCTTTTCGGACGAGGAATGCGCAGAATACATGCTTGCGGCAGCAGAAGAGGGCGCGACGCTCATTGACGTGATCGGTGATCTCTTTGACCGGTCGCCGGAATGGGAACTTACGTTTCAGGAGGAAGCGGCGGAGCGGCAGAAAGCGCTGATCCGGACGCTTCACGACATGGGACGGGAGGTGCTCGTTTCGTCTCATACGCATAGGCCGCTCACGGTCGAAGAAAACCTGACGGTCGCGAAGGCCCAGGCGGAGCGCGGGGCCGACGTCGTGAAAATCGTCGACAAATATGAAGAAGAGAACGGGCTGGCGATCGCCGTGGAATCGATCATCAGGATCCGGAAGGAGACCGGCAGGGAAGTCCTGTTTCTTTCCGGAGGCAGCGCGGTTCCGATCCGCGAATTCGGACCGATGATCGGAGCACACTCGTTTCTCACGGTTCCGTGGTACGGACCGTTTGATCCGAAGGCACAGCCGCTTACGAAAGACGCCGTCGCGATCCGGGATCATATGAGAATGCTTTAAGGAGATAAAAATGAAACTTCTCGGTGTGGAAAAGAGAGAGAATCACCTGTATTCCGAATGGAATCTGACGTACCGGGTCGGCTGGCACCAGATCGTAAAAGCCGCCGCACTGATCTATCAGTATACGGAGGACCCGGAGATTTTGACGGGAGACGCCGGAGGCGTGTCAAAGGTGACCGTCAAGAGTACGGAAGAGATCATGAATCTGGAAGAAATGGGATACCTGACGATCCGCGGCGTGTCTGAGATCCTGAAAGTCCCGGTCATGATCACCTTCTTTAATCAGATGGATCTCGTCCGGGTGACCGTGATTTCCGAGACGGAAGAATTCGCCGAAGCGGATTATCAGAAATTCAATCTGTCCATGTGCCAGTACATGGATTCGGCTGAAATTGCAATGTACGGATGAAGAATTAGCACTCACCACTTGACAGTGCTAACAATCTGTGATATAATGACCTCGTACTCAGGGAGTACGGGGTTTTTTCATACCCGTATATGCCTTGAGATTTGAATGAAAGGACGGTGAAAACCATGAATATACAGAAATTCACGAAAAAATCCATGGAGGCGATCCAGCTCAGTCAGAAGATCGCGCACGAGTACGGAAATCAGGAAATTGACCAGGAACATTTCCTTCTGGCCCTGCTAAAAGTGGAGGATTCGCTGATCGCCCGTCTCATCACGAAGATGGAGATCGATCAGGCGTATTTCACGAACGCGGTCAATGCGATCGTGGAGAAGCAGGTGAAGGTCCAGGGCGGGGAGGCGTACGTCAGCCAGTCCCTGAACGACGTGCTTCTTTCCGGCGAGGACGAGGCGAAGGCCATGGGCGACGAATACGTAAGCGTCGAACACCTTTTCCTTGCAATGGTCAAAAAGCCGAACAAGGACGTGAAAGCCCTGTTTAATGAATTCGGCATCACGAGAGAACGCTTCCTTACGGCGCTCTCAACGGTTCGCGGCAACCAGAAGGTCACGAGCGATTCGCCGGAAGACACTTATGAAGTTCTGGAAAAATACGGGCGGGATCTCGTCGAAGTCGCGAAACAGCAGAAACTCGATCCGGTCATCGGCCGTGACGAGGAGATCCGGAACGTGATCCGGATCCTCAGCCGGAAGACGAAGAACAATCCGGTCCTGATCGGCGAACCCGGCGTCGGTAAAACCGCCGTCGTGGAAGGCCTTGCACAGCGGATCGCCCGAGGCGACGTCCCGGAATCCCTGAAGGAGAAGAAACTGTTTTCGCTGGACATGGGCGCGCTCGTCGCGGGCGCAAGTTACCGGGGCGAATTCGAGGAACGGCTGAAGGCCGTACTGGAAGAAGTCCGGAAATCCGAAGGCCGGATCATCATGTTCATTGACGAACTTCATCTCATCGTCGGCGCAGGAAAGACCGACGGCGCCATGGATGCCGGGAACATGCTGAAACCGATGCTCGCGCGGGGCGAACTGCACTGCATCGGCGCGACGACGCTTGACGAATACCGGAAATACATCGAAAGGGATGCGGCGCTCGAACGGCGGTTCCAGCCGGTCATGGTCGACGAGCCGACGGTGGAAGACACGATCTCGATCTTGAGAGGATTGAAGGAACGCTATGAGAACTTCCATCACGTGACGATCCAGGACTCTGCGCTCGTCGCGGCGGCGACCTTGTCGAACCGTTATATTTCGGACCGGTTCCTGCCGGACAAGGCGATCGACTTGGTCGACGAAGCCTGCGCGCTCATTAAGACGGAACTCGATTCGATGCCGGCGGAACTTGACAGTGAAAACCGGAAGATCATGCAGCTGGAGATCGAGGAAGTGGCGCTGAAAAAAGAAGAGGATCATCTGTCTCAGGAACGGTTGAAGGCATTGCAGCAGGAACTCAGTGACCTGAAAGAACACTTCGCATCGGAGAAAGCCAAATGGGACAATGAGAAGGCAGCGATCGAGAAGGTATCAAAACTCCGCGAAGAGATCACGCGCGTGAACGACGAGATCGAGATCGCGAGGCAGGACGCGGACCTTCTGAAAGCGTCCGAACTCCAGTACGGCAAGCTGCCGAAACTGCAGGCGGAACTGGCCGCAGAAGAAGCCAAGGTGAAGGACGGCGTGTCGCTTGCACATCAGGCCGTCGATGAGGAGGAAATCTCGAAGATCATCAGCCGCTGGACCGGGATCCCCGTTTCGAAACTCAATGAAAGCGAGCGGAACAAGACGCTTCACCTTTCCGACGAACTGCACAAACGGGTGGTCGGACAGGACGAAGGCGTGGAAAAGGTTTCCGAGGCCATTCTGCGTTCGAAGGCCGGCATCAAGGACCCGAAGCGGCCGATCGGTTCGTTCCTGTTCTTAGGACCCACCGGCGTCGGCAAGACGGAACTTGCGAAGGCATTGTCGGAGAGCCTCTTCGACGACGAGACGAATATGGTCCGGATCGACATGAGCGAATACATGGAGAAGTTTTCGGTGTCGCGGCTCATCGGCGCGCCTCCGGGATACGTCGGCTACGACGAGGGCGGCCAGCTGACCGAAGCGGTCCGGAGAAAACCCTATTCCGTCGTCCTGTTCGACGAGATCGAAAAGGCGCACCCGGACGTCTTCAACGTCCTTTTGCAGGTGCTCGACGACGGACGCGTCACGGATTCCCAGGGCCGGACCGTCGACTTCAAGAATACGATCCTGATCATGACCTCGAACATCGGCTCCCAGTATCTTCTGGAAGGCATCGACGAGAACGGCGGGATCCGCCCCGAAGCAGAGAATGCGGTCATGGCGGAGCTTCGGAATCACTTTCGGCCGGAGTTTCTGAACCGGCTCGACGAGGTGATCCTGTTTAAGCCGCTCACGAAGGAGAACATCGGCGGCATCGTCGACCTGATGGTGAAAGACGTGAACCGGCGGCTCGCGGACCGCGAGGTCTCGATCGAACTCACGCCCGAAGCCAGGCAGTTCGTGATCGACCACGGGTACGACGCGACGTTCGGCGCGCGTCCGTTGAAGCGGTTCCTGCAGAAATACGTGGAGACCGAGGCGGCGCGCCTGATCCTCGAGGGGAACCTGAAGGCGGGGAGCGTCATCGAAGTGGACGTCCGGGACGGAAGCCTGAAAGCTTACGCGAAATGACCCTGACGATCGGCGCGGGAGCGGCGGCATTCCACTTGTGAAATGAAAAAAACTATGTTATTATAAGGGGTACCGGCAAGGTACTCCTTATTTTTTCTTGGAGCAAGACATGAAGAAGTTTGACGTCATCATCATCGGCGCGGGCCCCGGCGGCATTTTCTCCGCCTATGAGCTTGCGAAAAAATCGACATTCAGCGTCGCGGTCTTCGAGACCGGGCACCGGCTTGAAAAGCGCGTCTGCCCGATCGACGGGGATAAGGTGAAATCCTGCATCAACTGCCCGGTCTGTTCGATCATGAACGGATTCGGGGGCGCGGGCGCGTTTTCCGACGGAAAATATAACATCACCAACGATTTCGGCGGGTCGCTGCACGAGTACATCGGGCGTGGGACGGCACTGGAGCTCATGCGTTACGTGGACGAGATCAACGTTTCGCACGGCGGCGACGGCACGAAGATGTATTCGACCGCGGGCTCGTCCCTGAAAAAGATCTGCATGCAGAACAAGCTGACGCTCCTTTCCGCGTCGGTACGGCACCTCGGCACGGACATCAACTACAAGGTCCTCGGAAACCTCTATGAGGAACTGAAGGACGCGGTCGAATTCCATTTCGATTCGCCGGTCGAGGAGCTGTCGGTCGCGGAAGACGGGTTTACGGTCACGTCCCGCGGCGAGACCTATTTCGCGAAGAAATGCATCGTGTCGGTCGGGCGGAGCGGAAGCTCCTGGCTCGAGGAACTCTGTAAGAAACTGGAGATCCCGACGAATTCGAACCGCGTGGACTTAGGCGTCCGCGTGGAACTGCCGGCGGAGATCTTCGCCCACATCACGAACGAACTCTACGAGAGCAAGATCGTCTACCGGACCGAAAAGTTCGAGGACCACGTCCGGACGTTCTGCATGAACCCGAACGGGATCGTCGTCAACGAGAACACGAACGGCATCATCACGGTCAACGGGCATTCCTTCGAGGACCCGGAGCGGAAGACCGAAAACACGAATTTCGCCCTCCTCGTCGCGAAGCATTTTTCATTGCCCTTCAAGGATTCGAACGGCTACGGCGAGTCGATCGCGCGGCTTTCGAACATGCTCGGCGGCGGCGTCATCGTGCAGCGGTTCGGGGATCTGGAGCGCGGCCGGAGAAGCACCGAGAAGCGGATCGCCGAAGGGACGGTCCGGCCGACGCTTTCCGCGACGCCGGGCGACCTCTCGCTCGTCCTTCCGAAGCGGATCCTCGACGGCATCATTGAAATGATCTACGCGCTCGACAAGATCGCGCCGGGCACGGCGAACGACGACACGCTCCTCTACGGCGTGGAAGTCAAATTCTACAACATGGAAGTTCAGGTCGACGAGCATCTGGAGACCCGTTACAAAGGGCTCTACGTCATCGGCGACGGCGGCGGGGTCACGCATTCCCTTTCGCACGCGTCGGCGAGCGGCGTGTTCGTCGCGCGGGAGCTTTTGAAGGAGAATGCGTGATCGGGGATCGCTCAGTCATGAAGATCAGGGAACTGCTCAGCCGAATTGAATACGAAGTCGTGCAGGGCACGGACGAAACGGAGATCACGGGTCTGTCCCGCGACAACCGTCTCGCTTCGCCGGGCGACCTTTTCATCTGCACCGAGGGCGCGAGGTTCGATACCCACGATCCCGCGGTCGTGAACGCATTGGCGGCAGCGGGCGTCCGGGCGTTCCTCGTCGAAAAGGACGTCGCGGTCGAAGACCCCGGCGTGACGGTCCTTAGAGTCGAAGAGACGCGGACCGCGGGCGCGTATGCCTACGCTGCCTGGTACGGCTACCCGGCGGAAAAACTTACGATGATCGGCATCACGGGGTCGAAAGGGAAGACGACGACCGCGCACATGCTCCGCGACGTGCTCCTTGCCGCGGGGCGGACGCCGGGCCTCATCGGGACGAACGGCGCGGAATTCCCGGGGACCGAAAAGGAACTCGCGAATACGACGCCGGACTACGACGAGCTGCAGAAATACCTGAAGGAAATGGTCGACGCGGGCTGCGACAGCTGCGTGCTCGAGGTCTCGAGCCAGGCCGTCTTAAAGAAGCGCGTCGAAGGCATCACCTTTGATTACGGCGTCTGGATGAACCTGCAGGAGGGCGACCACGTCGGCCCGAACGAGCACCCGGACTTTTACGACTACATGCAGTGCAAGGCGAAGCTCCTGAAAGAGAGCCGCGTTCCGGTGATGAACGGGGACGACCCCTTTACGCACATCACGGCGTTCAAGGTCCGGAAGGCCGCGGAGCACAGGGAACCGCCGCAGGAGAAGATCGTCTATTTCGGCCTCCGCGATTTTGAAAACTATTTCGCGACCGGCGTGACACCGGTCTTTGACGAGAAAACGAAACTGCCCGGCACGGCGTTCACGCTTCATTCCGAACGCCTGAATGGAGAAGTCTACATCAATTTCCCCGGCGATTTCCACGTGTACAATGCGCTCGCGGCGATCGCGGTTGCGGATCACATGGGCATCTCCCTGGAAGACATCCGTAAAGGTCTTTCCGACGTTCACATCCGCGGACGGGAGGAGCTCGTCTACCGCGGCGCGTTTACGGTCTGCGTGGACTTCGCGCACAACGGCGCAAGCGCGTTCGCGCATCTTTCCGCCGTGCGTGCCTACCGCCCGA
>JAEEIV010000068.1 GCA_016281555.1 Lachnospiraceae bacterium
CGTGGGCGGACGATTACAGCACCGTGACTGCGAGACGTGTCTGCGGCAATGACGCGACGCACGTCGAGTCCGAAGAGGTTGCAGCAGCGGAGAACGTAACGCAGGCGGCGGATTGCCAGCACGACGGAACCGTTATTTACACGGGCGAGTTTACGAACACGGCCTTTGCAAAGCAGACGAAGACCGTTACCTTGCCGGCGGATCCGGATGCTCACGTGTTTACGACCGTGACGAAGGCGACGTACATTGAGGATCCTATAATAGAGGGGTCCAAAACGCTGATACTGGGGCGGACCATTAAAGTCTGCTCGGTCTGCGGAATCGAAGAGATCGTTCTGGCAGATCCGATCGAGCCGAAACTTGGTGACGATCAGCTGGATTTCTACTCCATCACGAATGAAGATCTGCTGGATCCTGCAGCGGGCAAGACCCTTCAGGACGTCATGAACAAACTCGAAGACCAGATGTCTGCGTATATCACCGCGGCGGCCAATCCGGACGGTACCGGCTACAGCGGGGCAACGATCTCGGCAGAGCTTACATGGGCGGAGAACTACAGCAACGTGCTTCTGTCCGATCTCGATCAGCAGTTCACGGCCAATCCGGATCTGAAGTACAAAGTCAAAGTCCACATCAAGCCGACGTATTACAGCTCTTACGACGGCGAAGTCTACGAAGGACAGCTCGGATCACAGATCTACGGTTCGTTGGCTGATCTGAAGGAAGTCACGGTGGATCTGGAACTGATCGCGCATACCCATAATTGGGAATGGAAACGCGACGTAGCGCATACCGATACGGAACAAGGGTATGATGAGTACGAGTGCAGCATCTGTCACGCCGTCCACAAGGAATACTACCCGGCCGGTCATATATGGCAGGTCAAGGATTGGCTTGACGACGGCGAACTTCCGATGGACAGGACGTATGCGTTCCGGAGCGACTCAGGACCGTACGAAGACGAACACGGCGATCACTACGATCTCCACGTCGGCGGGGAACGGTACTACTGCGCTGTCTGTAATGCGGTCAAGGAAGAGGTTACCGCAAAACTCTCGTTCGAGAACTATTACTCCTGGAGGGTCATGAATACGGAACTGATCGCAGCAGGGTACGAGACGGTTTGGGACGTCGATCCGTCGCTGTACATGATGGGCATCTATGAATTCGAACTGGAGAACGGCGAAGACATCGAACTTCTGGTTCCGGGAACGTTCACATGGGCGGTCGGACAGCAGAGCCTGCTGAAGAGCACCACGTTAGAGTCCCTCAAGGATCCTGAGATGTACCAATTCGCCGCAGCGGTGACGTTCACTCCGGAGAATACGGAAGTGTTCGAAGCGGGAGACATGATGTTCGTGATCGAGAACTGGTACCACCCGTACAACCATGAGGAACACAAAGCACAGGCGACGTTGGAGTACATTACGAAAACTGAGCCTCGTTGGGATTCGTCTTACAACGGAACCGGCGGTTGGATCGGCGGAACTGTTTACGCTCACTGCAACCTCTGCGGACAAGATGAGTTGGATCATTACCTCCTGATTCCCGCGTACGTCGCGAACCTGATCGACGGTACCGTGACGGCCGGAACGCTTCCGGAAGGCACGAAGGCCACGATCACCGTGACGACAGAGAAACTCATCCAACTCTTCGGAGATCAGACGGTAGGGTACCTCCTGGACAATAAGCGCTGCAATTACTCGAGTCGTGAACCGCATCCGTGGTATGAGTTCTTTACGGTGTTCTACTCTGACGACGGAACGCTGACCGGTACCCATTGTGATCAAATCAGCCATGGGGTATATACCGGATACGTTAGTTTCGTTACGGACGAGAGCACGCTTCCGCGTGACACGAAGTTCTCAGAACTCACGAGCAGCCTGACGATTGAGTTCACCACCTACATCAACGTTACGACTTATGCACCGGTGGCGCTCACACTCGTCATTCAGCCGTAAGGACAAGAAACAGGCGCCCCCGGCAGGAGGCGCCTGCAAGAAAACAGAACAGGTGCGCCGGCTCTTACAAAGCAGCGCACCTGTTTTTTATTGCTTTTCCCGGATCTCGCGGGGCGTTTTTTTGAATCTCGCCAAAAAGTTCTGGTTGAACGTACCCTGGTTGTAATACCCCGAGGCAATCATGACCTCGC
This sequence comes from Lachnospiraceae bacterium, assembly GCA_016281555.1. GTDB lineage: Bacteria > Bacillota > Clostridia > Lachnospirales > Lachnospiraceae > UBA1267. The sequence goes on from JAEEIV010000068.1 coordinate 2,153, forward strand.
GGATCGGAAGATCGGTGGTCGTTAAGAGACTGTAGGCCCGGGTGACGCGCAGGGAATTCAGATATTCTCTGAAGGAGGTTCCGATCTCCGAAAAAACGCGGGAGATCGAATTCGGCGTGACGTGACAGGCGTCGGCCAGAGTGTCACGGGAGACGTCCTCGGTAAAGTGATCGGCGAGATAGCGGAGGATCTTCCTGAGCAGGGAAAAATCGGGCATCTCCTCAGATTCAAACTCCACGAGTTTGGAAAGTTCCAACGTAAGAACGGTAAGATAAGGGCCGAGGTCTGCGATCTCCTCATAGGAAAGGCCGAGATCGAAATGACCGGCGGATTCATTGCCGGAGAATCCGGCTTCTTCTTTCTTCCGGAGAACGAAGTTTACGACCTCGTCGAACAGCATCGGCGTCATCGCGTTCAGACGTTCTTTCGGGATGTGGGAATCTTTTGGAAAGGCGGCCGGGAGCAACGGTCCGAGCCCGGGGCAGATCTCCGGCCGGAAGATCAGCGCATCGAAGGAAATCGGGGCATCTCCGCTCTCATGGAACTCGTGGTAAGTGAATGGCGTATTGAAGAGCATATCGCCCGGAAACAGGCTGATTTTGCGGCCGTTCACGCCCATGGAGACCTGCCCCTTCCGGACGAATAACACCTCGATCTCCTCGTGCATGCCGACCGGCAGGGCGGAGAGATGAGAGAAACGCCGGAAAGTAAACGGTTCCGTATGCTTTTTGTAGACCAATGCGTCCATGATTCTCCTTCAAACAATCGCTTCAGCCATTCCGTTATAAATGATTTTGCACGGACTGTCAAGCGCAGGCCCCGCCGGAAAAGCGGCTTATGGAAAATCGTTGCAGGGAAATCTTAAATCGGAATTGAACGGAAAAGGCACATATGATATTATGATAATAGGGGAAGAGTGAGAGCGTGTTAATCAACGATTTTGTGAGAAGAACTGGTGCTGATTGAAACTGCTCCACGATTCCGTCAGGGGGGAGATAAGAATGGAATTCAATGAGAAGATCCGGGATCTGGCGCCGTCCAAGTCCATCGTGTTCATGCAGAAGGCGAAGGCGCTGCAGAAAGAGGATCCGGGCATCATTTCGTTGGCGGGCGGCGAGCCGGATTTCACGACTCCGAAACGGATCCGCGACGAAGTGACGAAACAGCTTGAAAAAGGATATACGCATTATACGATCGGGCCGGGTCTGCCGGAACTTCGGGAGCGCATTGCCGGGAAACTCCGGGAAGAAAACGGTGCAGAGTACGATCCGTACGGCGTCATCGTGACGCCGGGCGGCAAGTTTGCGATCTATCTTGCGGTGCGCTCGCTCGTGAACCCCGGGGACGAAGTGATGTTTCCGGAGCCCGGATGGGTGTCGTATCCTTCGATCGTCGAGGCGAGCAATGCCTGCCCGGTGCCGGTCAGATTGTCCGGCAGCGACGGATTCCGTCTGACGAGAGCGAAGCTGGAAGAAAAGGTCAGTGAGAAGACGCGTCTTCTCATCGTGAATTATCCGAACAATCCGACCGGGCGTGTCCTTTCGAGACCGGAAGCGGAAGAACTCAGGGCGTTTCTGAACGCGCATCCGGACGTATTGCTGCTGTCCGACGAGATTTACGAACGGATCCTGTTCGAAGGAGCAGAGAACGTGAGCCCCGCGTCCTATCCGGACCTGCGGGACCGCGTGATCACGGTCAACGGTTTCTCGAAAAGCGTGGCCATGACCGGATTCCGGATCGGGTATCTCGCGACGACGCCGGAGATCGCGAAAGTGATGTATAAACTGTTCCAGCATACGATGTCCTGCACGAGCGGCTTCATCATGAAGGCAGCGCTCACGGCCCTTGATTGTCAGGAAGAGATCGAGGAAATGCGGCAGGAATACGAGCGGAGAAGAGATGCGTTCATCGGGGCATTGAACGAGATCCCGGGGGTCACGGCGGCATTGCCTGAAGGCGCGTTCTACGCATGGGTTAAATTTGACATGCCCGGACTGGACTCGGAAGAGACGGCGGCGTTTCTTCTGAAAGAAGCGCGGGTGGTCGGCGTGCCCGGCAATGCCTACGGCACCGACGAGACGTACGTCCGCTTTTCCTTTGCCTCCTCGATGGAGGACCTCATGGAAAGTGCGAAACGGATCCGGGAGGCCATGGAGAAGAGATGAGGCTCATCATCGCGGAATTCGGCCAGGAGACGAATACGTTTACCCCGAACCGCCTGGATTTTCAGGCGTTTTCCGGCGGCGGCTGGAAGAAAAAAGAGACGATCCTCGAGAACTTCCGGCATACCGGCACCTACCTCGGCGGCGCGATCGACGAGGCGGAGAGAGAGGCGGCGCGCTCGGGCGAGCCGATCGAACTTCTTCCGCTCGATTCGGTCACGGTGACCGGCGGCGCACCGATGAGCCGCGAATGTTTCGATTATGCGGTCGGACATTTTCTGGACGACGTACGGACATATTGCAAAGAAGCGGACGGCATGTTTTTCGCCGAACACGGCGGCGGGGGTGCGGAAGGCATTGAGGATCTGGAGGTCTATCTCCTGAAAGAGATCCGGAAGATCACGGGACCTGAGTTTCCGATCGTTTCTTCCCTCGACATGCACGCCTGCATCACGGAGGAATTCTGCGCGCTCACCGACGGGCTCTTCGTCATCAAGGAGTTCCCGCATTCGGACATGGCGGACGCGGCGGCAATGGCCATGCGGTCGCTCGTTAGGACGGTCCGCACCGGATTCCGGCCGGTCATGACGGTCGTGAACCTGCCGCTCATCCTGCCGAACACGACGACCTGTACGACGGTCGAACCGATGAAGTCCGTGAAAGAGCATTTTGCACAAGTGTCCCGGGAGAAAGGATTCATTGACTGTTCGCTCGTGCAGGGATATTCCGCCAATGACCAGTACTGGTCCGGCACGTCGGTGCTGATCCTGTCCGACAGGAAAGAGGAAGAGACCGCGAAGGAACTTGCGCTGTATTTCTGGAAGAGGCGGAAGGAATTTGATCCGCATCCGGTTTCGGCGAAAGAAGCCGTAAATATGGCGGAGACGTTTCCGGGTCCGGGCTACGCCCTGATCCACGAAACGACGGACAACCCGGGCAGCGGTTGTCCCGGCGACGGCACGCATCTTCTGCGGGAACTCATTGAACGGAATCTGCCGGGCAGCGTTTTTGCGATGATCTTCGATCCCGAAACGGCGGAGCAGGCATGGGAAGCCGGCACGGGTGCCTTGATCTCGGTCCGGCTCGGCGGAAAGTGCACGGACCGCTGCGGCGAACCGCTGGAGTTGCATGACGTTAGGGTGCTGGCGCTCTCAGACGGCGAATTCGTCTTCCGGGGCTCGTGGAGGACCGGCGCAAAGGCGACGATCGGACGATCGGCGCTCCTTCGATACAAAAACACGGAAATCGTGGTCTCGTCGATCCTGGACCAGACCTTCGACGACGGACCGCTCCGGATCTTCGGCCGGAAACCGGAGGACTACCGGATCGTGGCCATCAAGTCGGCCGGGCATTTCCGCGGTTACTATGAATCCCGGGCCGGGAAGATCATCCCCTGCGAGACCCCGGGCCTCCGCTCGTCGGACTTACGGAGTTACCCGTATGTGAACATCCGCCGTCCGGTGTACCCGCTGGATCCGGATACAGAGTTTTCAGGAGAAGCATAGGCGAGTGATGCCGTCTCACCCACGCGGTGATTCTTCGGCAACGATGCGCCTTACGATAGGAGAAAAATGGACATTTATCTCGACAATGCGGCGACGTCCCGTCCCGCGGAAAGGACCTTGCGGGCGGCGGAGACTTTCGTCCGTCTGTTTACGAACAAGGAAAAGTCCGCGAGCGACGTGACGCGGGAAATGCGCGGCTACTTAAAAGACGCGCGGAGAAACGCCGCGAAGTTCATCCATGCGGACGAAGACGAGATCGCGCTCGTCATCGGGACGACGCACGGACTCGGGATCATCGCGAACGCATTGCCGCTCGAAGAAGGCGACAACGTCCTCGTCTGCGATCTCGAATATCAGGCGTCGGTCGTGTGTTTCCTGCCGAACAGCCGGAAATACGGCTATGAGATCCGGGAAGTGAAAAGTCACGACGGTATCATCACCGCAGCGGATTTCGAAGCCGCGATGGATGAACATACGAAGGCGATCATGCTGGCGTCCGTGCAGGAAGTGAACGGATACCGCGCCGACGTGAAGGAAATTGCAGAAACGGCGCACCGCCACGGCGTGTATCTCGCGATCGACGGCGTTCAGGAGGCCGGCGCGATGGCGGTCGACGTTCATGAGACCGGCGTGGATTTCTACACGGCGGGCGGAAAGAAGTGGATCGGCAACCCCTTCGGCATGGGTTTCCTCTACGTGAGGAGGGAAGTGTCGAAGAAACTGGAGCCCGCGTATTACGGCTATTTCAGCATGAAAGTGCCGGAAAAGTTCCCGGACTACGTGTCGTATCTGGAAGATCCCGCCAGAACGCCGTTTGACGACGAGGGGATCATTGACGACGCCACGAAGTTCGAGATCATGGGGTTCACGAACTACGTCGGCGCGCTCGGCCTTTCGGAGGCTTTGTCCGTGCAGATGGAGATCGGGACGGACGTCATTGAGAAGAAAATCAAGACGTTGAACAAGCGGCTTTTAGAGAACCTCGCAAAACTCGGGATCCGGGCGGAGAGCCCGTACGATGAACGGCATATGTCGTCGATCGCCGCGTTCAATTTCGGTTTCCCGGGCGGGAGCATCGAGAAGGAAAAAGAATTGGTGAAATACCTGCAGGAACGCGGCATTTTCGTGTCGCTTCGGAGTTCCACCGGCACGGGCGGGATCCGGGTTTCCATGCATTATTACAACACGGAAGAGGAGATCGACTGCCTCACAGATGCGGTCGGGACGTTTCTTGGGCGGGACGGGGATCATAAAGCGGTCCCTGAAAGCGAAAAACAGGAGAAAAAGCAATGAAACGAAACGGGTTGAGATGGATGGCCGTCTTAGCGGTCCTGATCCTGATTACGGGCCTTTTCGCGGCTTGTGCAGGGGGGAATACCGGGACGGACACCGACGTGCCGTCTTCCGGCGGCAATGAGCAGACTGCGACGGAAACGGGCGAAGCAAAACCGGCGGACGTCACCGGACAGTTTTCGGTGGGCTATGCCAGGGTCAGCATCGTGCCGGACTATGAAGTGCCGCTCGGCGGCTTCGGCGACACGAAGGTGAGACTTTCGAAGGGCGCGTACGACATCATTTACGAGACCTGCATTGCCATCACGGACGAAGAAGGCGAAACGGTGCTGATCTTCGCGATCGACATCGGCAACCTCCTGGGGCAGATGGGCGACCGGATCCGGCAGGCGGTGCACGATGAGCTCGGCATTCCGATCGATCACATCGCGGTCAACGTAACGCATACGCATTCGGCCTGCAATATGAGTGACGAGGATTTCAATTCGGCGCGGTACCGGAACGATTTGAAGAACAAGGCGCCGCTCGTTGCCGCGGAGGCGCTCGCGGACCGCAAGCCCGCCACGATGGAGATCGGACGCTGTGAGACCGTCGGGATGAACTACGTCCGCCGTTACCTCATGGAAGACGGCACGTACGCGGGCGACAACTTCGGCACTTTCGTCAACAACAAGCCGGTCGCGCACGAGAGCGAGGCGGACCACGAGATCCAGATGATCCGGTTCACGAGAGAAGGCGGAAAGCCGGTCGTTCTGACGAATTATCAGGTGCATGCGACCGTCGGGAGCGGAACCCACTCCAAGGAACCGATCTACTATGAGATCTCTCCGGACTTCATCGGCTCTTACCGCCGGAAGATCGAGACCGAGAAAGACTGCCTGCTGGCCTATCTCCTCGGCGGTGCGGGAAACATCAATCCGCGGTCGAAGATCGAAGGCGAGACGCTGACGAACGACCCGACGGAATACGGCGAGACACTGGCCGATTTCGTGCTCGACGCCTGGGACACCGCGTTTACGAGTGCCGAAACCGGAAAGGTCCGGGCGATCGAAAAGACCGTGACCGGCGTCGTGAACCACGAGGACGACGCGCTCGTCGCGGTGGCCACGGAAATGTACAACTACTGGCTGGATCACAACTACGACGGAACGGGCGCCGCGAAGATCGGAAAGCCCTACGGCATTGATTCTCCGCATCAGGCGAACAGCATCATCGGCCGGGCAAGCATGGGCAAGACCTACAACATCAACCTTGCCGCAATCTCGATCGGTTCGGTGGCGTTTGCGGTCGCGCCGTACGAAATGTTTGACGTGAACGCATTGACCTTAAAGCGGAACGACTTGTACGACATGACCTTCGTGCTGGCGTACGGAAACTCCTACGTCGGCTACATGCCGGACGAAAACGCCTATTCGCACAAAGGCTACGAGCAGGCGCAATGCAGATTCGTGAAGGGCACGGCGGAGATCTTTGTCGATGAACTGATGAGCCTGTTGAAGGATCTGAAGTAAGGAGGCGGGCATGATGAAAGCGTGTTGGAAGAAAACCGGCCCGGCAGCGGTTCTGTTGACACTTCTGCTTGGCATCGTCCTGTTCGGGTGCAAGGGTCCGAACGAGACCGTGCAGCCGACGGACGGAGCGGACGCGACACCGGCGGAGTCCTCGGAAGCGCCGGACGAGTTTGCCGACTATCAGCTTTATTACAATTACAGTGCGGCGCACTCCGAAGACGGCATGACGCTCCGGACAGTTGATAAGACGGACGGATACTATCACGTGCTGGTGGCCGGCGACGGCCGTTCGGTCGAGCTTCGCGTCGAAAAGAAGAAGCTCGTTTCGACGATGGACCGACTGAAGGTATTTGCCGCGAAACTGGATGAAAACCGCGTCGTCGAGGACGTGAAAACGATTGACGAGGTCGCCGGCGGATACCTGTACTACAACGTTTACATCACGGAAGTCGACGGGCGGCATTTCACACTGAACATGAGCGCGACGGGACACGGCTATTCGATGGAACTGGATCTGCCGGAAGACGTTCCGGTCTACAACGTCAGCGAGTATTCGGAAGTCCGCGGCCTGAAGGAAACGAAGTTTTACGCTTCGGACAAGATCAGCGTCGTGCAGAACAGGGACGGCTCCGTGAAGTCGGTCTACATCGTGGAACGGGTGCCCGGCATTGAGGCGAATCACGTGCATTGCCTCTGCACGGAAGAGTGCAGGGACAGGATCCCGGATCACGTCTGCGAGGAGATCCGTTTCGCACCGTGGAACGTTGCGGACAAGATGCCGACCGATACCGGCTATTATTTCCTGAACTGCGACATGGAACTGTCCGGTCAGAGCACGACGAACGAGGGCGCTCAGGTCGTGATCTGCCTGAACGGGCATAAAGTGCAGGGCATGATGTCCCGGCGCGTGTTCTCGGTCTTCAAGCAGGACAGTTCGCTCGTCATCACCGACTGTCAGAAGACGCCCGGTTACGTGAAGGGTATCGGCGATACCGACCAGGGATCGCTCATCTGGGTCGCGTACGGCTCCTGCACGGTGTATGCCGGCACGTTTGACGCGAGCGACATGGTGACGCGCGATCATGACGGCGCGTGCATCGCCCTCCAGCCGAACACGTCATTCACGATGTACGGCGGCACGTTTATCGGCGGAAAGACGGCGCCGCACCACTTCGGCGGCTCGGTCTACGTTCACTTGAACAGTGTTTTCACGATGTACGGCGGCGTCATCCGGGACGGGTATGTGCCCGATTCCTCGGGCGGGAACATCATGGTCCGTAGCGGCGGCAAGTGTTATCTCTACGGCGGCACCGTCCAGGGCGGCACGGGAGCCACCGGCGGCAATATCTGCGTTCTTTCCAAAGGCTATCTGGAGATCGGTGAAAACTGCAAGATCATAGGCGGCCGGGCGAATTCCTACGTCACGGAAACCGGCAGCAATTCCGGCGGCCACGGCGGGAACATCTCCAATTCCGGCGAGATCGTCATGAACGGCGGAATCATTTCGGACGGCCGGACCAGTGACAACGGCTCCGGCGGCGGCAACGTTTCCGTGCTTTCCAATGAAGGGAAGTTCACGATGAACGGCGGCGTCATCTCGGGCGGATCCGGGAATTCCGGCGGCGGGATCCTGACGTTCTACGCCCCGAACGGCGGCGCCGGTCCGCAGGTGTTCATCAACGGCGGTTTGATCTCCGGCAATGAAGCGCGGACCGGAGGCGGCGGGAATATTTGCGTTTCGGCGGGGTCTGTGAGTTTTGCGAACGGCACGATTTCGAACGGCGAAGCGCTGAACGGGGTCGGCGGGAACGTTTCGGTCGCCAAGAACGGGCAGTTCTCGATGTCGGGCGGCATGTTATCCGGCGGTTCGAGCAAGGTCGGCGGCAATCTACGGGTCGAAGGGATCGCCACTGTCTCGGGCGGCACGATCCGCGAAGGCATCTCGGAATACGGCGGCAATTCGGAAGACGCGAACATTCAGGTTTTCGGGGACGATGCGGACCTGACCCTTTCCGGCGGGCTCATTGCCGGCGGTCTGCTTCTCGCAAAGGGACGCATCACGTTCCGGGGCAATCCGAAGGTCGCATCCTCGGCGAACGGCTTTACCGCCTACGGGTCGGTGGAGAAGCAAAACATCGTTTTCGATGCATTGGATCAGGATGCCGTCCTGTACGTTTCCGGCAGCGGCGCCGTCGGGACCGTGACTAACGCTTTCGCGGCGGACAGGATCACCTGCATCCGGCCGGTTCAGGACGGAAAGACGGCGAGACTTGCAGGAAATCAGGTCGTGATCGAATAGAAACGACGGAGGGCGTCAGACCCGTATACACAACTCTTTCCGCAGGAGGTTCGACAGAATCCCCTGCGGTTTTTATTTGTGCGGCCGAATTTCACGGCCCGTCTCTTGAAACTCTTATAAAATATAAAAATAGATATTCCTTTTTTGACGGAGATGTGGTAAAACTATACTAGTGAAAAATCGGGTGATTTTGACCTTTCAGATCATTGCCCGTACATCGAAAGGAGACGGTTCATGTCTAATTACGTTCCAAACCAGCAGCATTACGACAGAATGCCCGTCGACATCTCGTTCGTATTCAAGAATGAGCGGCCTGCCGGCAAACACGGCTTCGTCACGATCCCGGAAGGGAAAGATTCGTTCTATTTCGAGGACGGCACCCCGGCGCGTTTCTGGGGCGTCATCATGAACGGCGCGGCGAACTTCCCGGAGCACGACTACGCCGTGAAGATCGCGCGGCGCTTGAGCCAGGCCGGCGTCAACTACGTCCGGTTCCATCAGCTCGACTCCGAGTGGGCGACACCGAACTATTACCGCGTGACGGCGGGAGAGCGGGTGGTCTCGACGAGAGAACTCTGCCCAGAATCGATGGAGCGCCTTGACTTCTGGATCAAGACCCTGAAAGAATTCGGCATCTACGCCTGCATCGATATGTGCACGTACCGGAAATTCAAATCCGGCGACGGCGTGAAATTTGCGAACGACATGGATCAGAACGTGAAGCGTTACGCACACTACGATCCGGTCATGATCGAACTGCAGAAAGAATTCTGCGACAAATTCTGGAACCATTTCAATCCCTACACCGGCTTGAAGTACAAGGACGACCCGTTCTTCCTGGCCTGCGTCATTTCCAACGAAAACGATACGTTCAAAGAGCATAAGGGCAGCCGCCAGTACGGAAAGAAGATCCCGTACTATGAAGACATGTTCGAAGATTTCTACGCCACATGGCTGAAAGAGAACGGACATGCAGACATGCTGGAAGAGAAAGACGGCCGGACAGTCGTGAAGGACTATAAGGCCTTCGATCAGACCGACCTGCTGCAGGCGGAGTTCCGCATGGTGCTCGAAAAGAGATATGCGGATGATATGTATGCCTACCTCCGTTCGCTCGGCGTGAAGGTGCCGATCTGCGACACGTCGTGGCCGGCCGGAAACGGACTTACCTTCGCAGAGAAGGATATGGACTTCAAGGCCTGCAATAACTACTTCTACGACTGGGGCTGGGGCGAATACGAAAAGAAGACCTGGAACCGGCACATCGTCGACAATCCGGTCTCTCACCTCGGCGGAAACTGCGCATCCCGTCTCGCAGGTCACGCGATCTTCCAGACCGAGTGGGATATGCCCTGGTCGAACTCGTACCGTGCGGAAGGCCCGATCTGGTATCCGTCGGTCGCGGTGTTCAACGGCTACAGCGGCATGAGCATCCACACGTATTGCTACAGCACCTATCTTCGCGACGACATGATCCTCGGCAAGGAGTCGCCGGCAAACGGCATCGGCGGCGTTCCCTACCGGGAAGGCATTTTCGCCTGCTGGAACGACCCGGCGAAGTTCGGCCTGTTCTACTTCGGCGCCATGCTGTTCCGCCGCGGCGACCTGTCGCCCGCAAAGAAGACGATCGGCGCCCGCGTCACCGATCCGAACCTCTGGAAACTCAGCCGGAAGCTGGCGGACACCGCGATGGAAGTCCATAAGGTCGTGACGTTGCCGGATGATATTTCTGACGAGGAAGCGATGACGAAGTACGGTCTCGACGAGATCCGGTCGGCGGAATCGGAATTCACGAAAGAAGAAAAGCAGGCGGTCGTCGAGGAACTGAAGGCGGAGGGCAAGCATTTCCTGACCAACACCAAGAACGTCATCATGAGCGACACCGGCGAAATGTGGAGAGACCTGTCTCGTCAGGTCGGCGCGATCGACACGCCGAGAACGAAGGTCGTCTACGGCATGCTTGCGAAGGACGTGAAGGCCGGAAACACGAACAAGCCGTACGAGATGAAACTGAACGGCGTTACGGTTTCCTGCAATACCGATTTCGCGGTCGTCGGCATGAGCTCATTGAACGACAAGCCGATCACGCATTCCGACAACATTCTGCTCTGCACGGTCGGCCGCGCGTCGAATACCGACGCCTGGTTTGACGGAGAGAAGATGGTGAACTACGGTCATCTGCCGATCCAGATGGAGGTCATTGACGCCGAGATCGAGATCGAGACGGACGTTCCGGACCTTCGCGTCTGGTCCATCACGACGGACGGCTTCTACGGCGGCAGAGTCCCGGTCGAGTACCTCGACGGCAAGATCCGCTTCCACGTCGGACCGAACTGGCCGAGCGAGTATTACCTCATTATGCAGGAGTGATCTCCTTGTAAAGGCGTAATAGACGAGGAAAAGGATAGGGACCATGTCGAACTACATTCCGACATATCAGCATTATGACCGCATGCCGGTCGATATCTCATTCGTGTTTAAGAATGAGCGTCCGGCCGGAAAGCACGGTTTCGTGACGATCCCGGAGGGCAGTGACGAATTCTGTTTTGAAGACGGAACGCCTGCCCGGTTCTGGGGCGTCATCTTAAACGGCGCAGCAAACTTCCCGGAGCACGATTACGCTGAGAAGATCGCGAACCGGCTTATGCAGACCGGCGTCAATTACGTGCGGTTCCATCAGCTCGATTCAGAATGGGCGACGCCAAATCTTTACCGGGTCACCGCGGGAGAACGGGTGGTTTCGACGAGAGAGTTCTCGCCGGAATCCATGGACCGGCTGGACTACTGGATCAAGACATTGAAGGACCACGGGATCTATGCATGTGTAGACATGTGCACATACCGTAAATTCAAGTCCGGAGACGGCGTGAAGTTCGCCAATGAACTTGCGGACAACGTCAAGCGGTACGCCCACTATGATCCGGTCATGATCGAACTTCAGAAGGAGTTCTGTGACAGGTTCTGGAACCATTTCAATCCATATACCGGTCTGAGGTACAAGGACGATCCGTTCTTCCTGGCCTGCGTGATCTCGAATGAAAATGACACGTTCCGGGAGCATAAGACGCACAGCAAATTCTGCCGGAAGGTCGCTTACTACGAGGACATGCTCGAAGATCTTTACGTGGACTGGCTTCGGAAAAAGGGTCGCACGGACATGATCGAAGAGCGGGACGGAAAAGCGCACGTTAAGGATTACGTTCCGTTCGATCAGGAAGACCTTCTTCAAGTGGAGTTTCGGATGTATCTGGAACGGAAATACGCGGAAGAGATGTATGAACATCTTCGTTCCCTAGGCGTACGGGTCCCGATTTCGGATACGACGTGGATCGCCGGAAACGGTCTCACATATGCGCAGAGGAACATGGACTTCTTCGCGGCGAACAGTTATTTCTACGACTGGCTCTGGAACGAGAAGGAGAAGAGAGGCTGGAACCGTCACATCCTGGACAATCCCGTTTCGACACTCGGCGGCGTCGCCGGGTTCAGGCTGGCGGGGCATCCTATTTTCCAGACCGAGTGGAGCATGCCGCTTCCGAACTCTTACAGGGCGGAAGGACCGATCTGGTTTCCGGCAGTGGCTGCATTGAACGGCTGGAGCGGGATGAGCGTTCATACGTACTGCTACAGCACATACCTCCGGGATGACATGATCCTCGGCAAGGAATCTCCGACGGACGGGATCGGCACGATCCCATATCGCGAGGGCATCTTTGCGGTCTGGAACGATCCGGCGAAGTTTGGTTTGTTCTATTTCGGCGCTTTGATGCTTCGGCGGGGCGACGTTTCCCGGGCGAAGAAAACCATCGGCGGTCGGATCACGGAGAAGAACCTCTGGAAGTTCAGCAAAAAGCTCGCGGAAACCGGGATGGAAGTCCATAAGATCATTGCTGTTCCGGGCGACATGAGCGACGAGGAAGCGAAGGAAAAATACAGGATCGACGAGATCCGGACCGCGGAGGAAGAGTTCCCGAAGGAAGAGAAACTGGCGGTTGTCGAGGAACTTAGAAAGGAAGGCAGGCACTTCCTTCCCGAAGGTTCAAAGAACGTCATTATGTCGGATACCGGTGAGGTCTGGAGAGACTTAAGCCGCCAGATAGGCGCAGTCGATACGCCTAGAACCAAGATCGTTTACGGCATGCTTGCGAAGGACGTGAAGGCGGGCAATACCAATCAGCCCTACGACATGAAACTGAACGGCATGCGGGTTTCCTGCAATACGGATTTCGCGGTGGTCGGAGTAAGTTCTTTAAACGACAAACCGATCTCGAAGTCCGATAACATGCTCCTCTGTACCGTGGGCCGTGCCTGCAATTCGGACGCGTGGTTCGACGGTGAGAAGCAGGTGAGATACGGACATCTGCCGATCCAGATCGAGGTCATTGACGCCGAGATCGAGATCGAGACGGAAGTCCCGGATCTTCGGGTCTGGTCGATCACGACCGACGGTTTCTACGGCGGACAGGTGCCGGTCGAATATCTGGACGGCAAGATCCGTTTCCACGTAGGACCGCATTGGCCGAGCCAGTATTACCTCATCATGCAGGAGTGAGGACAAAAGGGTTTACAAAAAGAATTCAACATAAAGGAGAACCAAAATGAAGAGAAAGTATTCTGTGGAACTCAGCAACGTCGGACAGTACGTCGACCGCTACATGGCCTGCGGCTACAATGACGACTACTCGATCGAGCAGCTCTTTGACCGCGCGAAATCCGTGAAGAAGATCACGGGCTGCGAACTCTGCGGCACCTGGCATATCACGGAAAAGAACGTCGAGCAGATCCGCGACCTCATCGGCTCGCACGACCTGCAGCTCGTTTCCATCATCCCCGACTATTTCGCTCAGCGGAAATGGGGACACGGCGCGTTCACGAGCCCGGATCCGGCGATCCGTCAGGAAGCGATCCGCGACACGAAGGTGTTCATGGACATCTGCGCAGACCTCGGCGGTGAGATCGTCACGGTCTGGAACGGTCAGGACGGCTACGACTATCCGTTCACCACGAACTACATGGAAAGCCGCACGTGGATCCGCGACGCGATGAAGGAATGCGCGAACTACCGGAAGGACATCAAGCTTTCCATCGAGTACAAACCGCGTGAGCCGAAGATGCGCTCCTTTATGTCGGACGCTTCCTCGACGCTTTTACTCGTCAATGACGTCAACGAAGAGAACCTCGGCGTGACCCTCGACTTCGGTCACTCCATCATGGGCATTGAGAATCCGGCGGAAGCCGCCCACATCCTGAAGATGTACGGGAACAAGCTGTTCCATTGCCACGTCAATGACAACTACGGCCGCTGGGACGACGACTGCATCGCCGGCACGATCCATCCGATCGAGACGACCGAATACCTCTACTGGGTGAAACGGCTTGGCTACGACAGCTGGTTCTCCTTCGATCAGTATCCGTACCGCGAGGACGGACGCGACGCTCTGGAAGAGGGCATCGAGTGGATCGAAACGCTTGGCGCCGTTGCGGACTCCCTCGACGACGACGAAGTCGACGAAGTCATCAAGACTCAGAACGGCGTAGGCTTCGCGAAGCTCATCCGCGAGCACATGTTCAAAGTGTATTAATCTCATACGGAAGCGTGATGCCTGCGCTCCGTCATGGAATGCCCCCAGGCCTCACGCTTCCTGATGACTGTTTTACGCTCTGTGCGCTCGCGGATGAGCAGCGCCGAGCGGGAGACGGTGATGATTCTCAAACCGGGCGGGTCAGAATCCCCGCCCGGCGGAAGGAATCAAGGTGAATATGAGTTACATACCGATTTCAACACGCAGGAATCTGACGGAGCAGGTTCAAATCTATAGCGAGAGGCATCGAGCCGCCAGGCGAGGCGAGAGGAGGCGCGTTCACGCGGAGCGTGATTTGCATCGCGCCAACGATGTGTCAGGTGCCGCGAAAAGCGGCGCGTGACGAGACCTCTGAGCGCTGATTTGAACTGCGACGAAAAGATTCCGTCATGGAGGAGATTATGAAACTGAAATTATCCGCGACAAATCAGATGGTGCCGGGAAATACGCTGACGGAGAAGGCGGAAGTGCTTTCGAAACTCGGGTATTCGGGCATGGCGGTGTTCATTGACGGGCCGGACTGGAAGGACGAGTACCTGACGGAGATGCAGGGCCTCGAGGCGAAGACCGGCGTGAAGGTCTGCGAGTTCGTGCTGACGGCGGACCTGTACGGGCGGCTGATGGATCCGGATCCGAAGGTCCGGGATGCGGCATTGCCGTATTACCTTCGGTCGATTGAGATCGCGAACAAACTGGGCGCGATCACGGAATTTGAATACGAGTACAGGGCGCAGGATCCGCTGCCTCTGTTTGATCCTTATAAGACGATGCCGAAGGAGGAGGAAGAACGGTTCATCGGCATTGCGAACAAACTCGGACGGGCCTGCGAGGACGGCGCGTTCATGCTGCTCGAAGCCTGCAACCGGTACGAGACGAAATATCTGACGACGATGGAAGTCTGCACGGACGTCCTGAAGAAGACGGAGCCGGATGCGGCGAAGCATCTCGGGCTCATTGCCGACTTCTTCCATCTCGCGCTGGAAGAGAACGACCTCCGCGAGTGCGTGCTCTATGCGGGAGACTGGATCAAGCACGTGCACCTCGGTGATCACAACCGGCTGCAGCCGGGATACGGTCACACGGATTGGAAGACGGTGTTCAAGGCGCTCAATGAGATCGGCTTCGACGGATACATGAATCTGGAGTGCGGACTGATCGGCGAGAAGATCGACGCACTGACGGAAGTGCACGATTACCTGAAAGGAATCGCGGATTCGATATGACGAAAGTATTGCTGCTGCCTTTTTTCTGCGAAGGCTATGATTCGAACATTTTCAGGACGCAGCTCCGTTCCATGACGGAGACGCTGTCCTCGTTCGGCGCCGAGGTGACGCTCGAAGAGCCTGTCAGCACCTACCGTGAGGCATCGGCGCTTCAGGAAAGGCTTTGTCCTTTCGCGTATGATCTCGTCGCACTGGTGCCGATCACCTGGTCGGAGCCCCGTCTCGCTTCCGTGGCGGCGCGGGCATTTTTCGGCCGGCCGATCGTGATCCTGGCCGTCAATGAGTTTCAATTGAACGGCCGGCGGACGGAGTTTTCTTCCGCGCCTGCGGCAGCCGCTTTGTACGGAAGCCTCCGGGAAATGGGCGTGCCCGCCGTGTTCCTGCCGGGACCGGTTTCGGAAAACGAAGAAAAGCTGAAAACGTTGTTCCGGGCAGCGGAAACCGTGTCGAAACTTCGGAGAGCGAAGATCGGCGCGGTAGGTCACAATTTCAACGGCATCACGGCCGCGGGACTCGATCTTTCCCGGCTCCGCAAGGTGTACGGGACGGAAGTCTATTCGATCGACGGCTCGACGCTCATCCGGAAGGCGGAAGCATTGCCGGAAGAGTCTGATCTGTATCAGAAAACCGACGCGGAGATCGGAAGGACTTATTCGGGACTGCCGGCGGAATACCGGGAAAAGACGGTGCGCATCACGGCAGGGCTCCGGGAACTCATCGGCGAATATGATTTGGATGCGATCGAGGTGCGCTGCCATACGGAATTCAGCATGGAATACGGTCTCAGCATGTGCCTGCCGCTCGGAATCGTCGGCAATGAGGTGGCGGCGGCCTGCGAAGCGGACCTGCCGGTATTGTTCACGGAACTCGTGTTCAAGTTCCTCTCCGGCGGAAAAACGCCGACCTATGCGGATCTTCGGACGTTCACGAAAGACGGAATGGACGTCGGAGCCTGCGGCTTCGCGCCGACGGATCTCACCGGAAAGACGGGCACGGTCGGCGGAGAGAACGGCTATCTGACGAACACTTCCGATCTGTCCGAAGGAACGCTGACGATCGGACGCTTAAAAAAGACGCAGGGCGGAGGATTTGCCTTCCATGCGTCGAAGGCGCAGGCGGAAAGAATCGGAAACCGCCTTACGGAATACGGCTGCGCGCCGTACCCGATGGCCAGGATCAAACCGGAAGAGGAGATGGAGTCCTTCATTGCCAATACCGGTGCGAATCACTATGCAATTATTTATGATGACGTTATGCCTGAACTCCGGGCATTTTCCACTTTTACAAATACTATAGTTTTATAGGAGAAGCGAAATGGAAGAGAAGAAGTCGAAGAAGAAACTGTTGATTCTGATCCCGATTCTCGCGGTGCTTGCAGCGGGCGGACTCATCGTCGGTCTGAATGCGAAGAACTGGTTCGGACAGGGAAAGGAAACGGAAGCGGTGGAAAGCTCCGGAACGGAAACGGAACCTGTCGAAACGGTGGCTCCGACCGAGACGGAGGAGGAAGACGAGCCTTATGAAGGCGAGCAGCTCCCCATTTACTATAACGTGGACCTGCAGTACTACATGGGCATGTCGGAGGGCGGTCTTTCTTCCAGATTGCGGGAAGAGGACGGTTACTATCACTTCCTGATGTCCGTCGACGGCAAGCACGTGACGCTGAAGACGAAGGAGACGAGAACCATGAACTTCCTGGATTCCCGTCCGTTCTGCTGCATCAAGGCGGACGAAGAGGGGATCATTGAAGAAGCCTACGAAGTCGAGAAGTGCAATTACAGCACGCTGATGGAGGAGGTCTATCTCTTCAATTCTGCGAAGAATTCTCTGACGGTCAATACGGATGAATTCTTTGCCGGATTCACCTATGCGGTTTCGGACAAGAACGGCTTCCTCGTGTACGATACGTCCAATGAAGCGGACCCCGTTCCGGAGGTGACGCTGGAAAAGGGCATGAAGCTCAGCATTTTCCGGTACAAACCTTCGAAGCAGTCCTACGTGTACGTGTTCCCGGCCGGTATTCCTGCGGATCAGCGGTTCTACTGGAACGTGACCAGAAAGTGGAATTCCGACATCCAGAACACGACGAGAGAACCGAACGCGGACGGCATTTACGAGATCGAGATGGCGAACAACGGCAAGGTCGTCACGGTCAAGGTCAAAGACCGGGAACTCGCTTACGAGATCGACAAGTACAACGCGAAATGCTTCGTCCTTTCCTTTGACAAGGACGGGTTCGTGTCCAAGGTCCAGACGGCGACGGCCGGATCCGGCGGATCTTCCGTGGCGAGCTGGCATCACGTCATGAAGTTCAACAATGACGAGCACACGAACTTCCATGCGAAGAAGACGTCACCGACCGCGTCCGACTTCAAACACGAAGTCGACGTGGAGCTCGCGGAGAATTGCCAGATCTACTGCGTCAACAATTATTACGACGATCACTACGGCGAAGTCACGACGCTTCGCGTCGGGGATCAGGTGCATTGCATCAAGAAGGACGGCAAGGCGATCCTGATCTACGTCATCAACCGTCAGTTTGATTCCAAGCATTACTGGAACGTTTCCAGAAAATACAACTCCACGACGAAGACGACTACGAGAACGCCGAACGCGGCGGGCTATTATGAGTTCGTGATGGCAGTCGGCGGAAAGCAGGTCACGGTGAAGACCGCGGACAAGGCGTTGGCGACGAAGATCGATTCCGTCACCTTCTGCGGTCTCAAACTGAGCGGAGACATCGTCACGGCGGTGTACACCTCGGCGAGTTCCTCCCTGCTCGGCTATTACGGCAGTCAGGCCTCATGGTATGACGTCGTGAGTTTCGAATCGAAGGATCAGCGCTCCTTCAAGGCGAAGCGAACCATCGAAGGCACGGATTACGGAAAATCCTGTCTCGTCACGATGGCGGACGACTGCGAAGTGTTCAACGTCAGCAGTTATTACAACGACCACGTCGGCGAGCCGACCACGGTCCAGTTGAACGACCGGATCCACGCCTGTCTGAACGAGAACGGCCAGGCGAAACTGATCTACGTCGTGACCCGTTTTGCGAACACGAAGATCTACTGGAACGTGACGAGAAAGTATAACTCCACGACGAAGGAGACCACGAGAACGCCGGAGAAAGACGGATTCTATTACTTCGACATGGCCTGCGACGGAAAACAGGTCCGGGTCCGCGCGACGAAGGAACTCGCGTCAAAGATGGATTCCTATGCAGCGAAGAATATGGGCCTCTTCCTCGATGCAGATGGACAGACCGTGACGAAGGTCGTTTCCAGCAGTGCAGTACTCAGTGCGGCGGGCGGTTCTTCCTCAAGCTGGTGCGACGTCCTGACGCTGACCTCGAATACGTTCAGCACGCAGAAACTTGACGATCCGAATTCAAGTTATTATCTGAAGAAGTACAACGAGACTTTCGATTCGACAACGAAGGTCTTCAACTGCACGAATTATTTTGAGAATGACGGAAAGACGCATTTCGTCGGCGAAAAGGCGACGCTCCGCGTGGGCGACAAAGTCCACGTCCTCAGAGACAAGAACAAGAAGGCGGCGTACGTCTTCATCGTGGACCGCGGCTATCCGGTCACCGCACACAAAGACAAGCACACCTGCCCGGATTGCGGACAGAACGTGGAGTGGAAACCGTGGACGAAGGCGACGAACCTGCCGACGGCGGAAGGACACTATTATCTGTGCGGAGACGTGAAACTCTCCGGCGGCGTAACCACAGGCAAGAACCAGAACGTGGTGCTTTGCCTGAACGGTTACCGTGTGGACGGCCCGAAGACGAACCGCATCTACACCACGGGCGAGAACGGAAAACTGACGATCATCGGAACGGAGAAAGGCAGTACGTTAGCAGGCCATTATCACGGCGAAAGCTATGCGGGCTGCGTGATCTTCAGTTATAAGGCCGATCTCGTGATGTACGGCGGCACCATTGACGCTTCCGACGTCGAAACGGAGAACAAGGCTTCGGCGGTCTTCACCTACAGCGGCATGAAGATGGAACTTCACGACCTCACGATCATCGGCGGCAAGTCGGGTTCCTGCGGTGTGGTATCCGCGAACAACGGCTGCGATCTCTTGCTCGACAACGTTACGATCAAGTGCGGCGAAAGCGGCGACAAGCATCACGGCCTTCATGTGGCGGGCAGCGCGCTGGTCCGGATCAAGGGCGATCTGAAATTCGAGAATATCCCGTCAGACGGAGCCCCCATCGTCCTGCTTTCCGGCGCGAAACTGACGCTCGAGGGAATGACGGGCGGCACGAACGCTGCCGTTAAGATGGAAACGAAGACCGGCGTGTTCACGACGAATTATGTGGAAGGCGCGGAAGCGTTCTTCACTTCGGCGGATCCTGCCTACGTCGTCGGTTACGGCGATGGAAAAGCGCTCGAACTCGCGGGTTCCTATGCGACTTCGATCACGGCGCCTGACAGCATCACATACCGTCAGCTGCAGCACGGGAAGATCGAAGCCTCGGTCGTTCCTGCGAACGCTGCGAACCGGATCATAACGTTTGAAAGCGCAGATCCGGAACTCGTTTCCGTCGACAATGAAGGGAACATGGAAGCCTTCAGAAAAGAAGGCACGACGACCGTCACCGTGAAGACGAAGGACGGCAAAGCCGAGAAGCAGATCACCGTCGCCGTCTCCGGCGAACCGGTGTCTGCGACCGGCATTACGTTGAATGAAACAGAACTCTCGCTCTTCCTCGGCGCGTCGAACGAACTCATTCCGACGTTTGCTCCGGAAGAAGCGTCTTATCTCTCCGCGATCTACGAATCGTCGGATGAGAAGGTCGCGACGGTCGATGAAAACGGCGTTGTGACCGCAACCGGGATCGGTTCGGCCGTGATCACGGTGAAACCGGAACGGGGCGATTGCCAGGCGACCTGCACGGTAACGGTCACTTCACACGAGCATCCGGTCTGCATGATCCCGGGCTGCACCGAAGCATCCGCTCACGATGATCACAAGTCTGAGACGTGGAAGCCCTGGACGAACAACACCGCGCTTCCGACGGAAGACGGTCATTGGTATCTGGCGACAGACGTAACGGTCTCGAAGGAAACCGCCCTTCAGGGCAAGGAGATCGTTCTCGACCTTGCGGGGCATACGGTGAACGCGACATCGAAGGTCTTCCACCTGACCGCGGGAGCGTCGCTTGCCATTACGGACTGCCAGGGCACCGGCGCGATCCGTGAAACCGGCACGTTCGCGTCGAACGCGGGCAGCGGCATCTTTAACATCCGCGGCGGCTCTGAAGTCGTGATCTTCGGCGGTACGATCGATGCGACAGGCGTTGAGACCGGATACGGTCCGGTGGCTTACATCCATACGGATGAGGACAACTACTTCCTGCTGTACGGCGGCACGGTGAAGGGCGGCAAGGGCCTTGCTCTCGGCGGCGCGATCTACGGCGGAGCCAATTCGACCGTCGTCATCACGGGCGGCGTCCTGGAAGGCGGCAGCTCACCGAAGGGCGGCGCGATCTTAAGCTACGGAGAAGTATATCTTCTCGGCGGCACCGTGAAGGGCGGAACGGCGGACAGCTACGGCGGAAACATTGCCATGGACAATAAGGACTCCGCATTGTATATCCTCGACGGAACGATCGAGGGCGGCTCCACGCCGTCCACCGGCGGCAACATCTACAGCGCCGGCACTGTCAGCATGATCGGCGGTACGGTGACCGGCGGTCAGGCGAAGTCCGGCGGCAACATTTACTCGACGAACAAGGTCGGAATCGCCGACGGCTCGATCGAGAACGGTGTCGCGGCGAACTACGGCGGCAACATCACGATGTACGGCATCAACGCGGAACTCGTTATGGTCGGCGGTCAGGTGAAGGACGGCCTTGTAACGGCCAATGCCTTCTCTGCAGGCGGCAACATCAATCTGACGAGCGCGAACTTTACGATGTCAGACGGCCTCATCAGCGGCGGCCGCGTCGAGAATTATTACGGCGGCAACATCGCGACCGACGGCAATTCGGTCGAAGCGGTCATTTCCGGCGGCCGGATCGAAAACGGCTATGCAGGAAGAGACGGCGGCAACATTTACGCGCATACGAATACGAACAAGCCTGAGAACCACAACACGGTCACGATCGGCGGAACGGCCGTGGTGACCGGAGGCGAGGCGAAAGAAAGCGCCGGCAACATCCTCGTGGATAAGGGAGCGACACTCATCGTTCAGGAGACCGCGGAAATCTCGGACAGCAAGGCTGCGAAATACGCCGGCAACATCAAACTCGCAAACGGTGCGGATATGGAGCTGAAGGGCGACGCGGTCATTAAGAACGGCCAGGCGCGGCACTCCGGCAACGTGCAGCTTGATACGAATTCCGTCTTTACGATGGAAGGCGGCACGATCGAAAACGGTACGGCGACGAAGGTCGGAACTGACGGCGGCTTCGGCGGCAACGTTGCGGTCCGCGGTATCTTCACGATGAAGGACGGCGTGATCAAAGGCGGCAAGGCGGTCGGCAACGTCGGCGGCAACGTCTCTGTTTGGCAGACCGAATCTAGATTCATCATGGAGGGCGGCCTCATTACCGGCGGCGAAACGGACGGCAGCATCTTAGACGGCGGCGTGACGATCTTCTACAACGCGAAGGCAGACGACGCGTTCATCATGAAGGGCGGCGAAATCTCCGGCAACGTCGGCGGCGTCCGGGCGGACAGCGGCAAGATCCAGCTTTCCGGTAATCCCGTGATCAAGGATAACGGCACGGCGAACCTAAACGGCAAAGCGGCGAACATTACGCTCGGCGGCGCGCTCACGGACGGAGCCGAAATCTTTGTCAGCGTTCCGACGGACACGCTCTTCGCGGAATCCGAGACGGATTACAAGCAGTACTTCAAGTCGGACGACGCTGCGTACGAGGTGGTCTATGACTCGGTGAACAAAGGACACAAACTGTCCAGAGACTATTCCGACATGAAGTTGGACATCTATATGTTAGCCGGTCAGTCGAACGCTTCCGGCAGTTCTTCAATCGAAAACGGCGAGGCGGCAGGCGTCCGGGATACGAACGTTTACAACAACGTCCGGTATTACTACTTCCGTAAGAATACGGACGGCACCGTGGTTCAGAACCGTACGACCTTCGAAGCGGTGAAAGAGGGCATGGGTTATGCGACCGGTTACATCGGACCGGAACTCGGTATGGCGGAATACCTCGACTCGCTGTATCAGGATGCGGACAGGGAAGCGCTCATCTTCAAGTATGCGGCCGGCGGCACCAGCCTGATCCGTTATACCGACGAGAACGGCGTGATCCAGAACGCTTCTTCTCAGACCGGCGATTCCGCCGACCGTTATAATCAGCGCGGTTCCTGGTATCCGGAATCGCTTCTCCCGGACGCGGTCAAGGCAATGGTCGCGGCGGATCCGAGCAATCCTTCCGGTTTCCTTTCACGCGGACTCAAGGAAGAGATCGAGACGCTGTACAACAAGCTCATTGCCATGGGCTACAAACCGGAAAACATCCGGTTCATCTCTGTAAGCTGGATGCAGGGCGGAGAAGACCGGACGAGACCGGAACCGTACCCGGCGGCATTCAAGGGCTTTGTGGAAGAGATCCGGGCGAAGGTCAGCGAAGTGACCGGTCAGGATTATTCGAAACTGCCGTTCGTGGTC
Source organism: Lachnospiraceae bacterium (assembly GCA_016281555.1). Classification (GTDB taxonomy): domain Bacteria; phylum Bacillota; class Clostridia; order Lachnospirales; family Lachnospiraceae; genus UBA1267. Next base: position 25,384 of record JAEEIV010000068.1, read on the forward strand.
GGTGAGATCTCCGAAACCTTCTCGAGCGCGACGGCGTCGAACGTGGCGACGAACCGCGCCTTCATTGACATGCAGGATACGCTTCCGGGCGTGGTGAGCGATACGTACGTGGTTCCTTCGAGAAACTTTGCGACCAACGCGATGGTGAACGGTACGAGCACTGCGGTCGGAACGGATACGGCGCATCTGTCGTACAAGGATTGCCTGGCGCTCGGTCAGCTGTTCGCGGAAATGTCATTTATCGCGACGAACGATACGAGCAGCCTGCACATGCACTGCATCTGCGGCGATGGCAATTTGACGGCGGGAGCGCATGGACACGCGAACCTGCTTTGGAAGGAATGGACGGAAAGCACGAGCCTTCCGACCGAATCGGGCAACTATTACCTGACGACGGACGTCACGGTTTCCGCTCAGACGAATCTCGCGGGCAAATCAGTGAACCTCTGCCTGAACGGACATAAGATCAATTCCACGGCGAAGGTCTTCCACCTGACTGCGGGAAGCACGTTAAAGATCACGGATTGCAAGACCGGCGGCACGATCAAAGAGACCGGAACGTTCGGCAACACTTCCGGCAACGGTATCTTCAATACCCGCGGCGGTTCGAAAGTCGAGATCTACGCCGGCACGATCGACGCTTCCGGCGTGAAGACCGGATACGGTCCGATCGCGTATGTGAACGGTGACGAGGGAGACGAGTTCTCGATCTACGGCGGCACGCTGAAGGGCGGCACCGGACTCAGTGTCGGCGGCGGCTTCTGGATGGGCGCGAATTCCGTGTTCAACATGCACGGCGGCGTTCTGGAAGGCGGCGTCGGACCGCGAGGCGGATCGATTTACTCGCAGGGTCATTTCAATATGACCGGCGGTACGATCACGGGCGGTCAGACGGCAGCGAATCCGAACACCACGGACGCGGGCCTCGACCGGATGGGCGGAAACATCTACTTCGCAAGTTCCAGCAAGACGTTTACGATGACCGGCGGTACGATCACCAAAGGAAAGACGCAGACGCTCACGAACGGCAATGACCTCGGCGGAAACGTGGCGATCGTCGGACTCGGCTGTACGGTCCGGATCACCGGCGGTGAGATCTCCTGGGGAGAAGCGAACTCGGGCGGCAATATTTACCTCCGTTCCTCGTCCACCACGAAGTGGCAGGATGTCGAGTTCTCCGGCGGTCTCATTACGGACGGCTTCGCACAGGCTGTCGGCGGAAACATTGATATCCGGCAGTACGTCTACTTCCATATGACCGGCGGTTCCATACTGAACGGTTTTGCGAAGAACTCGAACGCCGGACAGGTCTCCACCCGGGGCGGCATCGTACGGATCTCCGACGGTACGATCGGTGCCACGAAGACCGTGGACGGCGCCGGAAGCAAAGGCCTTCCGCTCGCCATGCAGGTGGACGGCACCTCTAAGATCGCCGGTGTCTTCCTGATCGAAGGCGGCTCTGTGCCCGGGATCCAGGCGACGTCTACGGGCGGTTCGCTGACCTACGGCGGCGAAACCTACGCAGGCGGTCTCGTGAAGATCACAGGCGGCTCGGTACTTTCGGCGAGCATCTACAACGGCTCCATCGAAGTACACGGCGGAACGGTCGGAACCATCAGCGCGAACGGCAATACCGGCGCGACGGCGACTCCGGGCGACGCGTGGATCTACGGCGGCTATGTGAAGACGTTAACAAAGACGAACTCCAGCAAGAGCACCATCCACATCACAGGCGGCACTTTCGTGGCGAATCCGACGAACTGGGTCGAGAGCGGTCATACGGTGCAAAGCGGAGACTTCACGAACACGGAGGATCCGACGGATACCACCGCTTACAAGTTCAAGGTACAATAAGCAAGTTTAAAGAAACAGGAGTCCGCGGGCACGATCCCCGTGTCCGCGGACATTTTTCAAGAAGGCAAACAATCATCATGGACAATTTGGATCATTCCAAAACGAAAATCGACGTTTACATTCTGTCGGGGCAATCCAATGCTTCCGGCTCTTCTTCTTTTGAATCCGCTCCGGAAAAAGAGCGGGACCATTCCGTTTACGAGAACGTTCTGTTCTTCGGCTACCGGAGACGGACGGACGGGGAAGTGGTCATGGATCATACCGGTTATGAGCCGGTGAGAGAGGGGCTTGGCAAGGACCGGACGCACATCGGGCCGGAGCTCGGCATGGCAGAGTTTTTAAATACACGTTACGACGGGGAAAAGCACATTGCCCTGATCGTGAAATTCGCGGCGGGCGGGACCTCGCTTTTGATGCACGAGGATCTGGACGGCGCGAAACATTATTTTATCGAAGGCGCAAATAAGAAGGAAGAACGCTACCGGCTGCGCGGCTCATGGTTCCCGACCGTCCTTTGTCCGTCGGAATTGCAGCGGTCTTTCGGCGAAGACCCGGACCATCCGACGAGTTTTCTGTACCGCCAGCTGAAGGAGGTTTTGAAGCGGGTATTCCGTGAACTCAGGGAAAAAGGCTTCCGGTCGGAAAACATCCGGTTCGCCGCATTCAACTGGATGCAGGGCGAAGACGACCGCCGGTTTCCGGACGCTTATTGCCAGACCTTCCCGTGGTTCGTCAAAGACTTTCGGGAGTTTCTTTCCATGTTAACGGGACAGGATCACGGCTCGCTTCCGATCATTGTCGGCGAAGTGTCGGAGACCTTCGCTTCGGCGTCACCGGAAGAAGTCGAGCGGTCCCGCGCGTTCAACCGGAGCCTTCATACGCTCGAAGGGAAGATCGAGAACCTCGTCGTGATCCCGACGGAGCATTATGAACTCAATGAACTTCGAAACGGCGAAAACGTGCCGGTCGGGACCGACCTGTATCATTGGAGTTACCCCGACATGCGGTATATCGGCCGGCTGTTCGGACTCGCTTCCTATACGATGGGACAGGCGGAACTCAAGAGAAAGGAAAAAGAGAATCCGCTTCCGGACGACTCGAAGATCGAAAACCCGGTCCTCCTTTCTCCGATGGCCGAAGCGCCGAACTACGCGTTCGATCACGAGCCTACGCCGCTTGAGATGCGGCTTGCGGCGGTCCGGGCTATGCACGACATGCTATCGGTCCAGTGGTATACGCCGGTCTCGTTCAGTTACCGGAAGAGCGGCGCGGCGGCAGGGAAGACCTATGTTTTCCCGAAAGGCGACAAGAACGGCGGTCTTCCGTATACCGACGTGAACGTGAGTCTGTTCGGCATGCTGGAGTATCTGGATCCGGACGGACGGCTTCGCACGGAAGACCTGGAGGACCCCGAGTATCCGACGCTTGGTCAGGCCGTGAACCGGAAGATCGGCAATACCTGCAGCGGTTCCACCGGTTTCGCGATCTGCTCGGTCTGCTCCAGCATTAAAAGCAACCTGATCTCCTATACGTTGACCGCGAAAAACGGGTTCTATCCGGTCGGCGGTCTGGAGTACGATTTTAGCATCAATGAATTCGCGGAGCTCGACGTTCCGGAGACCGTGACCACGGTGAAGATCTGTCAGAAGTACGGAGAGAAAAAGGTCTTCGAAGCGTACGCCAAGGCATTGCCGGGCGACATCATGGACATGCAGGGCGACGACCGCTCCAAGGGGCATTCGATGATGGTGACGACCGCGCCGACCGTCGTTTTCCGGCCGGACGGCACGATCGACCCGGAAAAGAGCATCGTGACCACTCAGGATCAGAGGACCGGCGGCTATCACTTCCCGACGGGACCGCGTGGCGAGGATTACGTCTACAGCGGCCGGATCCATCACGACAACACCTTCCGCTTCTTGTTTGACCAGGGCTACATTCCGGTGGCGACCGCGGAGTTTCTCGGAAAGAAACCGTATGAACGCGGCGAAGCGCGGCTGTCAGACGACAGGGCAGTTGAGAGTCTCGAAGACCTTGAAACGAGAACGGCGGTCTCGAACTACCCGATGACACTGATGAAGCTCGTTCGGGTCAGAGAAGACGGAACGGAAGAGCGGATCGGGTTCCACGCGTTCAATCGGGGCGAGATCGGACGAGGCGTTGCCCACGCCTGCCGTGTGGATTACATGACGGAGGAATGGCCGGAAGAAAAACGGAAGGCCGAGCCCGGTGAACAATACCGTCTGAAGGTGACGCTCACTACGGGGGAAACATTTACGGTTTCGGAGTTTACGGAACCGGATCGGAGGATAAAATGATGAGATTGGGCACAAAGCGGTTCATAGCGTTTTTGCTGGTATTGTCACTTGTGATCGCCATGCTTTCCGGATGTTCGGGGAACGGCGGATCTGCGGAAGCGGACCCCACTTCGAAGACGGAAGAAAGCGGCACGGATGCGCCGGAGACGGAACCTTCTTCGGAACCCTCTTCGGAACCTGTCACGGAAGCCGAAGAATTTGACATTTTTGCGGTGGATCAGCCGATGAAGGAATTGCCGGTCTACACCTTTGACCATGAGCCGACGGTCGACGAGATGAGAGCGACCGCGGTCCGCGCGATGCATGATATGCTGTCGATCCAGTGGTATACGCCGGAGACCTTTACTTACGAGAAGACCGGCGCGGTCGCGGACAAACTGTACGTTTTCAAGCAGTATGACCGCTATGCGGGCCTGCCGTACACGGATTACAACGCCTGTCTGTTCGGCTTCATCGAATACTACAATCAGAACACAGGAAGGCTCTATACAGACCGATTCAATATGATCCAGTTCCCGAATCTCGGCCAGGCCGTGAACGGTTCCCTCGGAAACACCTGCACCGGTTCCACGAACTGGGCGCTGATGACCGTCTGCAACAGCATCAAGAGCAACATGGTCTCCTACACGCAGACGAAGTACAACGGCTTTTATCCGGTCGGCGATTTCACCTATGATTTCGAGGCGCAGGAATTCGCAATGACGGGCTCGGGGCATTACGTGACGACAACGATGATCTGCCGGGATACCGGAGAGCAGAAGATGTATGAATGCTACGCGCTCGTGAAGCCCGCGGACATCATGTGTTCTCAGGGCGACAACCGGAGCACCGGACACACGATGATGGCGATCGAAGACGCGGTGGTGGTCCGGAATTCAGACGGATCGATCAACGGAGAAGAAAGCTACGTCATGATCCAGGATCAGAGAGCGGGATTCTACAAGGTCAAGGATGAGACCAGCGACGTGTTCTACAACTACAGCGGCCGTATCGAGTACAAGTATACTTTCTCAAATCTCTTTAAGGAAGATTACATTCCGGTGACGCCGGCGGAGTTCCTGGGTCTGAAGCCTTACGAGAAATCGTGGTTCAAACTCAGCGAAGAGCGCGAGATCACCGGACCGGACGATTTCAAAATGCTCCGTACCGATACCAACTACCCGATGGCCGTCATAAAGGTCGTCGCGACCGATGCGGCCGGAAAGAGAACGACCGTTAATTCCCACATCTTTAACCGGGCTGAGATCAAGCGGCTGGAAGCCTACAATTTCACGCTGACCGGTTTTGCCGCTCCGTTAAGGAAAAAGGGCACATTGCCCGCGGGCACCTATACGGTCACGCTGGAAGCGACGCTCTCCACCGGTGAAGTCTATGTGCCGGTCACGTTTACCTATACGGTGGAATGAATCAGGAGGCGGCCGCGGACCGGCCGCCTTAAAATGTGTTCTTGACTTTTAATTTGTTTTATTGTAGTATTACGCTATTATGGTGCGCGATTCTGCGCATTGCAGTATTGTAAGATGGAAAGAGGAAAGAAAAGATGAAAATCTATTCGAAAAAGCGCGGCGTGATCAGTCTCATTCTGTTTCTGGCCGTGTTTGCATTGATCGCGTTCATGGCGGTCCGCGGCTTCGGCTGGGACCGGGTCGGCTCGTTGAGCTCCATCGGACTCGGCCTGGACCTCCGCGGCGGCGTGTCGATCACGTATGAAGCCACGAGAGAGAATCCTTCGCCGCAGGACATGGCGGACACGATCCAGAAGATCCAGCTCCGTGTGGCGGATTATTCCAACGAGGCGCAGGTCTATCAGGAAGGCGCGAACCGCGTCACCATTGACATCCCCGGGCAGACGGATGCCAATCAGGTGCTCGCAGAACTCGGCCGTCCCGGAACGCTGATCTTCTGCACCGATTCCGCGGATCCCGAAGGCTCGAAAGCCCTTGACGGCAATGACATTTCGGACGCCCAGGTCGGTACGGACAATGACAACAACTACATCGTTCTTTTGACGTTCACCGAAGAAGGACAGACCAAGTTCGCGAAAGTGACGGGAGAGATCGCGGGAACGGAAAAGCCGCTCTACATCATTTACGACGGGAACGTCATTTCCAACCCCACTTGCAAAGAGCAGATCACTTCCCCGAACTGCCAGATCGAAGGCTCGTTCACGTTTGAGCAGGCGTCCAGTCTGGCGTCGTTCATCCGTATCGGCGCGCTTCCGGTGGAACTGACCGAACTGCGCTCGCAGGTCGTCGGCGCGACCCTCGGAACGAATGCGATCTCGACCTCGCTCATCGCGGCCCTCATCGGCCTTGCGATCGTCTGCGTGCTCATGATCGTGCTCTTCAGGATGCCCGGTTTCTGCGCATCTCTGTCGCTTGTATTCTATACGGGACTGATGGTCGTCATTCTCGCGATCTTTAATAAGGAAATCACGCTGACGCTGCCCGGAATCGCAGGTATCATCCTCGGCATCGGCATGGCGGTCGACGCGAACGTCATCATCTTCTCCAGAATCAAGGAAGAGATCGGCCTCGGCAATTCCGTCGCGAACGCGATCGACGCCGGCTTCTCGAAAGCGCTTTCGGCGGTCATCGACGGAAACGTGACGACGCTCATTGCCGCCGTCGTGCTGTTCATCTTCGGCAGCGGCCCGGTCAAGGGCTTCGCCGTGACGCTCGCCATCGGCATCGTGCTTTCGATGTTCACGGCCCTCGTCGTGACGAAACTCCTTCTGAAATCCTTCTACGCGCTTGGTCTGAAGGACAAGAAGTGGTACGGCGAGAAGAAGCCGGCGAAGGCGAAGAACTTCCTTGGGAAGAAGCATATCTTCCTGTCGATCTCCGGTCTTGTGATCGTTGCGGGCATCGTGTTTATGGTGATCCACGGCAGTTCCACCTATCCGTTGAACTACAGCCTGGATTTCGTCGGCGGCACCTCCACGGACGTTTTCTTCAATGAATCGAGAACCGTGGCGGAACTCGAAGCGGACGTCAAGCCGCAGATCGCCGAAGCCATCGGTTCCACGGACGTCGTTCTGACGCCGGTCAAGGACTCCAATGAAGTCCTCATCAAGACGAAGGAACTGACGCAGGAACAGCGTGAGGCCATGTATAAGGTGCTGGAAGAGCAGTTCTCCGTGGATGCCTCGAAGATCACTTACGAGAACATCACGGGAACGATCTCCGCGGAAATGGCCCGCTCGGCCATCATCTCCGTGATCCTGGCCACGATCGCAATGCTGCTTTACATCTGGCTCAGATTCCGCGACATCCGGTTCGCTTCCTCCTCCGTCCTTGCGCTGCTGCACGACGTTCTGGTGGTCATTGCCGGATATGCGATTTTCCGCTGGACCGTGGGCAATACGTTCATCGCCTGCATGCTGACGCTGGTCGGTTATTCGATCAATGCCACGATCGTCATCTTCGACCGTATCCGTGAGAACCTGAAGGAACTCGGGTCGAAGGCGGACGTGAAGGAGATCGTGAACCTTTCGATCACGCAGACGCTCGGTCGTTCGATCTACACGTCGTTGACGACGCTCGTCATGGTCGTGGCGCTGTACATCCTCGGCGTGACGTCGATCCGCGAGTTTGCATTGCCGCTTATGGTCGGCATCGTGGTCGGCGGTTATTCTTCGGTCTGCCTGGCGGGCGCCATCTGGTACCTGTTCAAGACGAAGATCGGGAAAAAGAAGATCGCGAAGAAATAAGAGATTCGAAACGGGGCTGCTTCCGTGCTCAGGCAGGAGGCAGCCCCGTTTTTTTGAAGGGGAAAGACGTTGAAGTATGAACTTCTGAAAACCGAAGGCATGGCGAAGCGTGCCAGGATGACGACGGTGCACGGCACGGTCGAGACGCCCGTGTTCATGAACGTCGGGACCGTGGCCGCGATCAAGGGCGCCGTATCGACGGAAGACCTTGAACAGATCGGGACGCAGATCGAACTTTCAAACACCTATCACCTGCACGTAAGACCCGGCGATGAACTGATCCGGGACCTGGGCGGTCTGCACCGGTTCATGAACTGGAACAAGCCGATCCTGACCGACTCCGGAGGCTTTCAGGTGTTTTCCCTTGCGGAAATGAGAAAGATCAAGGAAGAGGGCGTTTATTTCCGGTCGCACATTGACGGCCGTCCGATCTTCATGGGACCGGAGGAGTCGATGAAGATCCAGTCGAACCTCGCGTCGACGATCGCGATGGCGTTCGACGAATGTCCGCCGGCGCTTGCTTCACGGGAATACATCCTTCCGAGCGTGGAACGGACGACGCGGTGGCTCAAACGCTGTCAGGCGGAAATGAAGCGGCTCAATTCCCTCGAGGGAACGATCAATAAAGAACAGCTCCTGTTCGGGATCAACCAGGGCGGGATCATTGAGGATATCCGGATCGATCACGCAAAGGAGATCTCGGAACTCGGGCTTGACGGGTATGCGGTCGGCGGCCTCGCGGTCGGCGAGAGCCACGAGGAAATGTATCACATCCTTGACGTGACGGTACCGCATCTGCCGAAGGATAAGCCGACCTATCTTATGGGCGTCGGCACGCCGGAGAACATCATTGAAGGCGTGGATCGGGGCATCGATTTCTTCGACTGCGTCTATCCATCGAGAAACGGGCGGCACGGTCACGCCTATACGCACCGGGGACACTTAAACCTGATGAACCAGTGTCATGAAAATGATCCGCGGCCGATCGAAGAGGGCTGCCAATGCCCCGCCTGCAGGCGTTATTCGAGGGCTTACGTCCATCATCTTCTGAAGGCAAAGGAAATGCTCGGCATGCGGCTTCTCGTCCTGCATAACCTGTATTTTTACAATCATTTGATGGAAGAAATACGCGATGCCCTTGACAAAGGGACGTTTAAAGATTATAAATATACTATGTTGGCTTCTTTGAAAGAAGGAGAAGAGCGCTAGTTCGGCGCCAACGGCAGGAGGATCTCAATGAAAAAGATTTTGGCAGTTATCGGTACGGTCATTCCCATGACGGCGTTCGCAGGATGCCTTCCGATGGGTTCCGCGACGGGAACCGATCAGGGAAGCGGCGGTGGCGGAACGCTGTTCATCTACCTCGGTGTGATGGTGCTGTTTTTCGGCGCGATGTATTTTATCGCCATTCGTCCCGAAAAGAAACGTGAGAAGGAGCAGAAGGCCTTGCTTGCTTCGATGGCGGTCGGTGATACGGTCCTGACGACGTCCGGTTTCTACGGCGTGGTCATCGACATCACGAACGATACCGTGATCGTGGAATTCGGAAACAACAAGAACTGCCGGATCCCGATGCAGAAATCGGCGATCGTGCAGTTAGAGCATCCGGAAGGATACGTCCCGCCGGTCGATGCGAATCCGGCGCCGGAGGAAAAGAAGGGATTCTTCTCCAAATTCCGGAAAAAAGACAGCGATAAGACGGAGAAGGAGTCGATCCGGAAAAAGGATTGATGATCAGTGATCGTTGAACGGACCCGGAAGCGGGCCGGTAAAGTGACGGGCCCGCTTCTGGCGGGCCCGAGTTATGAGAAACTGCCTTTCCGGACAAGGGAGAAGGCAGAGGAGGTTGACCATGCTTGAACTGAAACACGTGAGTTTTCAGGTCGAAGAGAACGGCAAAGAAAAGAAGATCGTCGACGACGTGTCGCTCGTCCTTCCGGATGACGAGTTCATTGCCGTGACCGGACCGAACGGCGGCGGGAAATCGACGTTAGCGAAACTCATTGCCGGGATCGAACGTCCGACCGCGGGTACGATCCTGTTCGACGGAAAGGACATCACCGGTCTGTCGGTCACGGAGCGCGCCAGAATGGGCATCAGTTTCGCGTTTCAGCAGCCGGTACGCTTCCGCGGCATTAAGGTGCTCGACCTCATCCGCATTGCCTCCGGCAATGACAAGCTCACCGTGGCGGAAGGCTGCGAATACCTGTCGGCGGTCGGACTCTGCGCCCGCGACTACATCAACCGCGAAGTGAACGCGTCGCTGTCCGGCGGCGAACTGAAGCGGATCGAGATCGCGACGGTGCTTGCGAGAAAAACGCGCCTGACGATTTTCGACGAGCCGGAAGCCGGGATCGACCTCTGGTCCTTCAAGAACCTCATTCAGGTGTTCCAGAACTTAAGAGAGAAGATCCGCGGTACGATCCTCATCATTTCGCACCAGGAGCGGATCCTGAACATTGCGGACGAGATCATCGTCCTGTCCGACGGGAAACTCAAGCAGGCCGGAAAGAAGGAGGAGGTCCTTCCGGGACTTCTCGGCACCGGGGATGCGTATCCCACTTGCGGACGGTTTGAGTAAGCACGGGACCAAACAGAAAAGAGAACGATCATGAACGAGATTGAAAAACGGATCATCGAAGAAGTCGCGGACCTGCACGAGGTGCCGATGGGCGCCTACAATTTTCGCGTGAACGGGGCGCTCGACTCCCGGAACACGACCGAAAACGTCGACATCCGCTCGAAGGCGGACGGCACGGGGATCGAAGTATACGTGAAGCCCGGCACGAAGAGGGAATCGGTGCACATTCCGGTCGTCATCAGCGCTTCCGGCCTGACGGAGACCGTGTACAATGATTTCTTCATCGGCGAAGGCGCAGACGTCCTCATCGTCGCGGGCTGCGGCATTCATAACTGCGGTTCCCAGGATTCCGAACACGACGGCGTGCACCGTTTCTTCTTAAAGAAAGACGCGCGCGTGAAGTACGTCGAGAAGCACTACGGCTCGGGCGACGGCGAAGGCAAGCGCATCCTGAATCCCGTGACGGAGGTCACGATGGACGAAGGCTCCTACATGGAGATGGAAATGGTGCAGATCGAGGGCGTGACGAGCACGGTGCGGAAGAACATTGCCACGCTCGGGAAAAAGGCGAATCTCGTCGTTCACGAACGTCTCATGACGCATGACGACCAGTTCGCGGTGTCCGAGTACACGGTGGAACTCGACGGCGAAGGCTCCTCGGCGAACGTGGTGTCCCGCTCGGTCGCGAAAGACCGCTCCCGCCAGACCTTCGTTTCCAAGCTGCACGGCAATGCCATGTGTTCCGGTCATTCCGAGTGCGACTCCATCATCATGGACGAGGCGCACATTGAAGCAATTCCGGAGATCACTGCAAATTCGCCGGAGGCGTCGCTGATCCACGAGGCGGCGATCGGCAAGATCGCGGGAGAGCAGATCGTAAAGCTCATGACGCTCGGATTGACCGAAAAAGAGGCCGAAGAGCGGATCGTGGACGGGTTCCTGAAGTAAGCGCCGGACGGGGCTGAAAAAAAGCAAAAAAACTGCAAAAAAACTGCTTGCAATTCAGAAAACGTTGTGCTATATTATAGCGTGCTGTGGCATGATAGCGATGAAGCGTGAGGTTGCTGGCGCTTACAGCGCCGGGTTTTCCGTGGAGCGAATGTCAAGTTGCAAAACTGGCGACAAGTCACTGTATACGGGGTTCTGCAATACGCGGGCAGAAAGAAAAGTGCCGGGTCTTAGGACACGCACGGACATGTGTACAGTCACCGCTTGTCGTACTTTCTGAAAAAGTGCGAAAAGGAGGCGACTTTTTTATGGCAAAGAACATCATGAGAATCACCTTAAAGGCGTACGACCATCAGCTGATCGACGCGGCTGCGAAGCAGATCGTGGAGACGGTGAAGAAGACGGGCGCGCTGGTGAGCGGTCCTGTACCGCTTCCGACGAAGAAAGAGGTTGTTACCATCATTCGTGCGGTGCATAAGTACAAGGACTCCCGGGAGCAGTTCGAGCAGAGAACTCATAAGAGACTGATCGACGTTCTGACCCCGAGCCAGAAGGTGGTGGATGCTTGCTCGAAACTCGAGCTGGCGGCCGGTGTCAGCATCAGCATCAAAAACCTTTGATGCAGTTGAGACACCGAAAGTAGTTAGGAAATCCTGGAATAGTCGATATACAAGTATCTGCTGGACTCTAGGATGATTGGGCGAGAGCCTAATCCGCTGTAGAAAACAGGAGGGAAACATGAAGAAAGCGATTTTGGCAACAAAAGTCGGCATGACGCAGATCTTCGATGAGAACGGTCTGCTCATTCCGGTGACTGTCCTTCAGGCAGGTCCCTGTTCCGTTCTTCGCGTAAAGACGGAAGAGAAAGACGGCTACAAGGCGGTCGTGGTCGGTTTTGCCGACAAGAGAGAAAAACTTGTCCCGAAGCCCGTGAAGGGCCAGTTCGACAAGGCGGGTGTCTCCTATAAGAGATATATCCGTGAGTTCGCGTTTGAAAACGCGGAAGAGTACGCAGTCGCGGCTGAGATCAAGGCCGACATCTTCGAAGCGGGCGATATGGTGGATGCCACCGCCGTCTCGAAGGGCAAGGGCTATCAGGGCGCGATCAAGAGATTCGGCCAGCACAGAGGACCCATGAAGCACGGTTCCAAATTCCACCGTCATCAGGGCTCGAACGGCGCGGCGACTTCTCCGGGACGCGTACCGAAGGGTAAAGGCATGCCCGGTCATATGGGCAGCGAGCGGGTCACCATTCAGAATCTGACCGTGGTCCGCGTGGATGCTGAAAACAACCTCCTCCTTGTGAAGGGATCCGTTCCGGGCGCGAAGAAGTCGCTCGTCACGATCCGTGAGGCTGTTAAGGCGGCGAAATAATCGGAAGGAGGAATCGAAATGGCTACAGTATCTGTTTACAACATGACAGGCGCTAATGTCGGCACGATGGAGCTTTCCGACGCGGTCTTCGGCGTAGAGGTCAATGAGCATCTTGTAAAGATGGCGGTCACCGCGCATCTTGCGGCATCCCGTCAGGGCACGCAGAAAGCGAAGACTCGTTCCGAAGTTTCCGGCGGCGGCAAGAAACCCTGGAGACAGAAGGGAACCGGTCATGCGAGACAGGGCTCCACGAGAGCGCCCCAGTGGACACACGGCGGCGTCGTGTTTGCTCCGACTCCCCGCGACTACACCTTCAAGATGAACCGGAAGGAAAAGCAGGCGGCTCTGAAGAGCGCACTGACTTCCCGCGTGAATGAAGAGAAGATCTTCGTTCTGGAAGACCTGAAGCTTGACGAGATCAAGACGAAGGATTTCGTGGCGGTCCTGAAGGCGCTGAACCTCGAGAAGGCATTGGTCGTTCTGGCGGAAGATGACGAGAAGGTCATCCTGAGCGCGAGAAACGTGAAGAACGTGAAGACCGTCAATGCTTCCGGCGTGAACGTGTTCGACATCCTGAAGTATGACGCCTTCGTCGCGACGAAAGCGGCAGTTGAGAAGATCCAGGAGGTATATGCGTAATGGCTAACGTTCAGTATTATGACGTCATCCTGAAGCCGGTGGTGACGGAAAAGTCCATGGACGGTATGGCTGAGAAGCGGTACACGTTCCTCGTTCATCCCGATGCGAACAAGACCGAGATCAAAGAAGCGGTCGAGAAGATGTTCCCGGGTACGAAGGTCGCCAAGGTCAACACGATGAATTACGACGGAAAGACCAAGCGTCGCGGACGCACCGTCGGCAAGACCTCGAAGACCAAGAAAGCGGTCGTCCAGCTCACCGAAGATTCGAAGGAAATCGAACTCTTCAGCGGGTTATGATCTAGAGACCGCACCTATGCAGAGAAACTGCGATAAAAAACAAAAGGAGAGCACGTAATCATGGGTATCAAAAAGTATACTCCCTATACGCCCTCGAGACGGCAGATGTCCGGCAGTGATTTCGCTGAGATCACGAAGTCGGCGCCTGAGAAGTCCTTAACGGTCGTTCTGAAGAAGAACAGCGGCCGGAACAACCAGGGCAAGATCACCGTTCGTCATCAGGGCGGCGGTACGAGAAGACAGTACAGAATCATCGACTTTAAGAGACAGAAGGACGACATCGAAGCGACCGTGAAGGCGATCGAATACGATCCGAACCGGACGGCAAACATTGCGCTTTTGGTCTACGCGGACGGCACGAAGTCCTACATCCTCGCTCCGGAAGGTCTGGAAGTCGGACAGAAGCTCCTCAGCGGCGACAATGCGGAAGCGAAGACGGGCAACTGCCTTCCCCTGCAGAACGTCCCGATCGGTGCCATGGTGCACAACGTTGAGCTTTATCCCGGCGCAGGTGCGCAGCTGGTCCGTTCGGCGGGCGTCGCGGCGCAGTTGATGGCGAAGGAAGGCAAGTATGCGACCCTCCGTCTTCCGTCCGGCGAAATGAGAATGGTTCCGATCCAGTGCCGCGCCACGATGGGCATCGTCGGAAACGGCGAGCACAACCTCGTGAACATCGGCAAGGCCGGCCGTAAGCGCCACATGGGCATCCGCCCGACGGTCCGCGGTTCCGTCATGAACCCGAACGACCATCCGCACGGCGGCGGCGAAGGCAGAGCTCCGGTCGGACGTCCGGGCCCGTCGACCCCTTGGGGCAAGCCGGCACTCGGTCTGAAGACGAGAAAGAAGAACAAGTCTTCGAACAAGCTCATCATTCGCCGGAAGAACGGCAGAGCGTTGAAGTAAGGGAAAGGAGGAAAGACAATGGCTCGTTCATTAAAGAAAGGACCTTTCGCAGACGAAAGTCTCATGAAGAAAGTGGAAGCATTGAACGCTTCCGGTCAGAAGACCGTCATCAAGACATGGTCCCGTCGTTCCACCATTTTCCCGTCGTTTGTGGGTCATACCTTCGCGGTGCATGACGGACGGAAGCACATTCCGGTCTACGTCACCGAAGACATGGTCGGCCACAAACTCGGCGAGTTCGTAGCGACCCGCACCTACAGAGGTCACGGCAAGGACGACAAACGGTCCTGATGACAATTGAAATCAATCACTTCGGCATATGCAACCCGGGCGGTCCTGCCCGGGCGAAGGCCGGAGCGCGTGGGAGGAAGTTTGTGCTTTTTCCTGCGACACGCACGGAAGGGTGGAAAGAAAGACACGGCCGGGGCGTGAACAACAAACTTATTGCTTTAAAGGAGGCAGATAATCATGGCAAAAGGACACAGAAGCCAGATTAAGAGAGAAAGAAATGCTGTGAAGGATACGCGCCCTTCGGCGACTCTTCGCTATGCGCGCGTACCTGTCCAGAAGGCCTGCTTCGTGCTTGACGCGATCCGCGGCAAGGGCTACACGGAAGCAGTCGGTATCGTGACTTACAATCCCCGTTATGCTTCTTCATTGATCAAGAAGCTCCTGGAATCGGCAGCGGCCAATGCCCAGAACAACGCCGGCCTGAGTCTTGACAAACTCTTCGTTGCGGAATGCTACGCGAACGTGGCGCCCACGATGAAGCGGATCCAGCCGAGAGCGCAGGGCAGAGCATACCGCATCTTAAAGCGGATGTGCCACATCACCGTCGTTTTGGATGAGAAGAAGTAAGGAGGCCGAGAATGGGACAGAAAGTTAATCCTCATGGAATGAGAGTCGGTATCATTAAGGATTGGGAGTCCAGATGGTATGCGGAGAAGGATTTCGCGGACAACCTGATCGAAGATCACAAGATCCGTGTGTTCATTAAGAAGAAACTGAAGAGCGCGGGCGTCTCGAGAATCGAGATCGAACGGAGCACCGATCGCGTGAGAGTGATCATCCACACGGCGAAGCCCGGCGTCGTCATCGGCAAGGGCGGACAGGAGATCGAGAAACTTCGCGCGGAGATCGCGAAGCTCACGACGAAGAAACTGTTCGTGGACATCAAAGAGATCAAGCATCCGGAGAGAGATGCGCAGCTCGTGGCCGAGAGCATTGCTCAGCAGCTCGAGAACCGTACTTCTTTCCGTCGGGCCATGAAGAGCACGATGCAGCGGACCATGAAGGCCGGTGCACTCGGCATCAAGGCTTCCTGCGGCGGACGTCTCGGCGGTGCGGACATTGCCCGGACCGAGTTCTACAGCGAGGGAACGATTCCCCTTCAGACGCTGAGAGCGGACATTGACTACGGTTTCGCGGAAGCGGACACCACGTACGGCAAGGTCGGCGTCAAGGTCTGGATCTACAAGGGTGAAGTTCTCCCCTCGAAAAGTAACAAGGAAGGAGATCGCTAATCATGTTAATGCCTAAGAGAGTTAAACGTCGTAAGCAGTTCCGCGGCACCATGGCGGGCAAGGCGATGAGAGGAAATAAGGTCACGAACGGCGAATTCGGTCTCGTAGCGTTGGAGCCGGCCTGGATCAAATCCAATCAGATCGAGGCGGCCCGTATCGCGATCACCCGTTTCGTAAAGCGTGGCGGTCAGGTCTGGATCAAGATCTTCCCTGACAAGCCCGTGACGGCGAAGCCCGCTGAAACCCGTATGGGTTCCGGTAAAGGAACGGTGGAGTACTGGGTGGCAGTCGTGAAACCCGGACGCGTCCTGTTTGAGATCGGCGGCGTTCCGGAGGAATCCGCGAAGGAAGCATTGAAGCTGGCAATGTACAAGCTTCCCCTGAAGTGTAAGATCATTGCCCGCGAAGAAGAAGGCGGTGAAGCGAATGAAGACTGATGCTTATTTGAAGAATCTGAGAACGAAGAGCGTTCAGGAACTGAATGAAGAGCTCGTTGCTGCAAAGAAAGAGCTGTTCAATCTCCGGTTCCAGAATGCCACGAACCAGCTTGACAACTCGAGCAAGATCCGGGACGCGCGGAGAAACATTGCCCGCATCCAGACCGTGCTTTCGGAAAGTCAGAACTAAGGAGGGTGTGAACCGTGGAAGAGAGAAATTTAAGAAAGACCCGTGTGGGCAAGGTGGTCAGCAATAAGATGGACAAGACCATCGTCGTGGCGGTCATCGATAACGTGAAGCATCCCCTCATCGGTAAG
This sequence comes from Lachnospiraceae bacterium, assembly GCA_016281555.1. Lineage (GTDB taxonomy): Bacteria > Bacillota > Clostridia > Lachnospirales > Lachnospiraceae > UBA1267. The sequence continues at coordinate 42,290 of JAEEIV010000068.1, forward strand.
ATCGTGAAAAAGACCTATAAGCTGTACGCAGAAGACGCTGAGAACACCTGCAACGTGGGTGACACCGTCAAGGTCATGGAAACGAGACCGCTCTCCAAGACGAAGAGATGGCGCCTCGTGGAAGTCATCGAGCGTGCGAAGTAAGGGAAAGGAGCGAATGATATGATCCAGCAGGAAAGCAGATTAAAAGTCGCTGATAATACCGGCGCGAAGGAGCTCCTTTGCATCCGCGTCACGGGCGGTTCCGTGAGAAGATATGCGAACATCGGCGACGTCATCACCGCGACCGTGAAGGACGCAGTTCCGGGCGGCATGGTGAAGAAGGGCGACGTGGTGAAGGCAGTCGTGGTGCGTACCGTGCGCGGCGTGCACCGCAAAGACGGTTCTTCGATCCGTTTCGACGAGAATGCGGCCGTCATCATCAAGGACGACATGACCCCGAAGGGGACCCGTATTTTCGGGCCGGTAGCGAGAGAACTTCGTGAGAAGCAGTTCATGAAGATCGTCTCCCTCGCACCGGAAGTACTGTAAGGAGGGCGAACTCATGGCAATGAAGATTAAAAAAGGCGACAATGTCATCGTCATCGCCGGCAAGAATAAGGACAGAGAAGGCAAAGTCCTTTCCGTGAACACGAAGGACAACACCGTCATCGTCGAGGGCGTGAACAAGGTGAAGAAGCACACGAAGCCGAATCAGCTGAGCCCGAACGGCGGTATCGTGGAAATGGAAGCGCCGATCAATGCCTCGAACGTCATGCTGTCGGAAGGCGGCAAGCCGGTCCGCGTCGGATTCCAGGTTGTGGACGGAAAGAAAGTCCGCGTCAGCAAGAAGACCGGCAAGGTGATCGGGTAAGGAAGGAGCACTGAAGAATGAGCAGATTATACGATATCTATAAGGACGAAATCGTCCCTGCGCTGACGAAGAAGTTCGGGTATAAGAACATCATGGAAGTGCCGAAGCTTGATAAGATCGTCGTCAACATGGGCGTCGGCGAAGCGAAGGAGAACGCGAAGCTTCTCGATTCCGCAGTTGCGGACATGGAGAAGATCACCGGACAGAAGGCCGTCATCACGAAGGCGAAGAAGTCCGTCGCGAACTTCAAGATCCGTGAAGGCATGCCGATCGGATGCAAGGTTACGCTCCGCGGGAACAAGATGTACGAGTTCGCGGATCGTCTGATCAACCTGGCACTCCCCCGTGTCCGTGACTTCCGCGGCGTGAACGCGAACGCGTTCGACGGCAGAGGAAATTACGCGCTGGGCATCAAAGAGCAGCTGATCTTCCCCGAGATCGAATACGATAAGGTCGACAAGACCCGCGGCATGGACATCATTTTCGTGACCACCGCGAAGACGGACGAAGAAGCGAGAGAGCTCTTAACGCTTTTCAACATGCCGTTTGAAAAGAACGCGCAGTGAGGAGGACATCATGGCAAAAACTTCTAAAAAGATCAGACAGTCCCGTAAGGCGAAATTCTCCACGCAGGCGTATACGCGCTGCAGGATCTGCGGCCGTCCCCATGCGTATCTTCGGAAGTACGGCATCTGCAGAATTTGTTTCCGTGAGCTTGCTTACAAGGGCGAGATCCCGGGCGTGAAGAAAGCAAGTTGGTGAGGAGGTAGAACGATATGGCAATGAGTGATCCGATTGCGGATATGCTGACAAGAATCCGTAACGCAAATACGGCAAAACACGACACGGTCGACGTACCGTCGTCAAAGATGAAGCTCGCCATTGCGAAGATCTTATTGGACGAAGGCTACATCGCGAAATACGATCTCCTCGACGAGGGCGGTTTTGAAACCATTCACATTACCCTGAAGTACGGTAAGGACAAGAACGAAAAGATCATCTCCGGCATTAAGCGGATCTCGAAGCCCGGTCTTCGTGTCTACGCCGGAAGCGAAGATCTTCCGAAGGTTCTCGGCGGTCTCGGCATCGCCATCGTTTCCACGAATCTCGGCGTCATGACCGATAAGGAAGCGCGTAAGAACAACGTCGGCGGCGAAGTCCTGGCGTACGTCTGGTAAGCAAAAAACGATTAGGAGGTTCGGGCATGTCACGTATTGGAAAAATGCCGATCGCGATCCCTGCCGGCGTTACGGTGGAGATTGCAGAAAATAATTTAGTGACGGTGAAAGGTCCTAAGGGAACGCTTGAGAGAGTGCTTCCGCAGGAAATGGAAATCAAGCAGGAAGGCGCGGTCATCACCGTCAGCCGTCCCAATGATTTAAAGAGAATGAAGTCCCTGCACGGCTTGACGAGAACGCTCATCCACAACATGGTGGTCGGCGTGACCGAAGGCTATAAGAAGACCCTGCAGATCAACGGTACGGGTTACAGAGCTCAGAAGTCCGGAAAGACGCTGACGCTCTTCCTGGGATATTCTCATCAGATCGATCTTCAGGATCCGGAAGGCATCGAGTCCTCGTTGGAAGGACAGAACACCATCGTGATCCAGGGCATCGACAAGGAAAAGGTCGGACAGTATGCTGCGGAGATCCGGAGCAAACGTGAGCCGGAGCCGTATAAGGGCAAGGGCATCAAGTACGACTATGAGAACATCCGCCGCAAGGCCGGTAAGACCGGTAAGAAATAATAGGGAGGGGTAGAGATTATGGTCAGTAAAGTTTCCAAAAAGGAAGTTCGTCTCGAAAAGCACAGGAGACTGAGAAGGAACATCGCCGGTACGGCTGAAAGACCGCGTATGGCAGTGTTCCGCAGCAACAGCCATATGTATGTCCAGATCATTGACGATTCCAAGGGACATACGCTTCTTTCCGCTTCTACCCTGCAGAAGGAAGTCGGTCTTACGAAGACCAATGACGTAGCGGCCGCGAAGGCGCTCGGCGAATACATCGGCAAGAAGGCTGTCGAAGCCGGCATTACCGAAGTCGTGTTCGACCGCGGCGGTTTCATTTACCAGGGCAAGATCCAGGCGCTCGCTGATGCGGCGAGAGAAGCCGGACTGAAATTCTAAAGAAGGAGGGAAAACGAAATGGCTCGTGACAATCGTGAAAACAACGAAGTTAGAGAATCTGAATTTGAAGACAGAGTAGTAGCCATCAAGCGTGTCACCAAGGTTGTAAAGGGTGGCCGCAACATGCGTTTTTCCGCTCTGGTCGTGGTCGGTGACAAGAACGGCCGTGTCGGCGTCGGCACCGGCAAGGCGGCAGAAGTTCCGGAAGCCATCCGGAAGGCGAAGCAGGATGCGGAAAAGCACCTGATCAACGTGCCGCTTGATGAGAACAAGAGCATCCCGCACGATTACGTGGGCACCTTCGGAAGCGCTGAAGTCATCCTGAAGCGGTCCAAGGAAGGTACCGGCATCATCGCCGGCGGCCCCGCGCGTTCCGTGTGCGAGCTGGCTGGACTCAAGAACATCCGGACGAAGTCTCTCGGCTCCAACAACAAGCAGAACGTCGTTCTGGCTACCATCAACGGCCTTCGTGCCCTGAAGACGCCCGAAGAAGTTTCGAGACTTCGCGGCAAGGCAGTCAACGAACTGTAAAGGAGGCACTTGAAATGGCAGAGAAAACATTGAAAATCACGTTAGTGAAGTCCCCGATCGCCTGCATCCCGAAGCAGAGAGCCACGGTGGAAGCGCTTGGTCTTCACAAACTGCACGAGACGGTGGAACTCCCCGACAATGCTGCGACGCGCGGCATGATCTTCCGGGTGAGCCATCTGGTCAAAGTGGAAGAGTAATCGGAGGTGCGATCATGAATTTATCGAATTTAACTCCTGCAGAAGGTTCGGTTCAGAACGGAAATTTCCGCCGGGGCCGCGGCCATGCTTCAGGAAACGGCAAAACTGCCGGTAAAGGTCATAAGGGTCAGAAAGCGCGTTCCGGTGCTCCCCGTCCGGGATTTGAAGGCGGTCAGATGCCCATTTACAGACGTCTTCCGAAGCGCGGCTTTACCTGCCGCAATTCCAAGGAGATCGTCGGCATCAACGTTTCCGAACTGGAAGTGTTTGAAAATGACACGGTCGTGACTGTCGAGCTTCTTATGGATGCCGGCATCATCAAGAACCCCCGCGACGGCGTGAAGATCCTGGGCGGCGGTGAACTCACCAAGAAACTTACGGTGAAGGCGAACGCTTTCTCCGAAGGCGCAAAGGAAAAGATTGAAGCAGTACAGGGAACGATTGAGGTGATCTGATGTGGAAGACATTAAAAAACGCATGGGGGATCAAAGACGTCCGTAAACGCATTCTCTATACGCTGTTCATGGTGATCGTGATCCGGGTCGGAGCACAGATTCCGGTTCCGGGGACCAATGCGACCTACATCAAGGAAGTTCTGGACTCCATGAACCAGAGCGGTGCGTTTAACATCTTCAATTCCTTCACGGGGCATTCGCTTGACAGATTCTCCATTCTGGCGCTCAGCATTACGCCTTACATCACGAGCTCCATCGTTATGGAACTCATGACGATCGCAATTCCGAAACTGGAAGAATTGCATCGGGAAGGCAATGAAGGCCGGAAGAAGATCAATGCGTATACCCGGTATCTCACGGTGGTGCTTGCGCTGGTCGAAAGTATCGCCATGTCCATCGGCTTCGGCAACTCGGGTCTTTACGGTACGAACGGACCGAGATGGTTCTACATCATGGTCTCCGTCATCGCATTGACCGCAGGTTCCGCATTCTTGATGTGGATCGGCGAGCAGATCACGGACAAGGGAATCGGCAACGGTATCTCCATCGTCCTTCTCGTCAACATCCTTTCGGGCATCCCGGAAGATCTCGGCGTCCTGTTCACCTACTTCACCTCCGGAAAGAGCATTGCCCTTTCGGTCGTGATCGTGATCCTCATCGTGGCGGCCATTCTGGTCATAGTAGCTTTCGTGGTATTCGTGAACGGAGCGCAGCGAAAGATCCCGGTGCAATACGCCGGAAAGATCGTCGGGCGGAGGACCGTCGGCGGACAGCAGTCAAACATCCCGTTAAAGGTGCTGACTGCGAGCGTCATTCCGGTCATCTTCGCATCGTCGCTCATGTCCATTCCGGGCATGATCGCGCAGTTCATTCCGGGCGCAACCGATTACACGACGTTCTGGGGCAAAGTCCTTTTGTTCCTGAGCTCGAACTCCTGGTTCAGCACCTTCGGAACGCAGTACTGGTGGACCGTGTTCGGCGTCCTCCTGTACATCCTGCTCATCTTCGTGTTCTCGTACTTCTATACGTCGATCACCTTTAATCCGACGGAAGTTTCCGAGAACCTGAAAAAGCAGGGCGGCTTCATCCCCGGCATCCGTCCGGGCAAGCCGACGTCCGATTATCTGAACAGCGTCCTGAACCGTCTCGTGTTCATCGGCGCGTGTGCATTGTCGATCGTGGCATTGATCCCGATCATCGTGGCAGGTGTGTTCGGCGTGAGTTCGGTGTCGTTCCTCGGAACGTCGCTCATCATCATCGTCGGCGTCATTCTGGAAACGCTCCAGCAGATCGAAGGCAGGATCGTTGCCCGCGAGTATGACAGCATTTTCTGATTTTAAGAAGCAGTATGGGCCATCCACGTACGTGGTGGCCTTACTGTGCGTTTTGGCAGGCCTCGGAAACGGGTCTGCCAGTGTCCGATAAGGAGGCGTTATGAAAATCGTTTTGCTCGGCCCTCCGGGCGCCGGAAAAGGCACCCAGGCGGCCATGATCTCAGGCAGATTTGAGATCCCTCATATTTCGACCGGAGAGATTTTCCGCACGAACGTGCACGAAGGCACGCCGCTCGGAAAGGAAGCGAAGAGCTATATCGATCAGGGCCTTTTGGTGCCGGACGATCTGACCATGAATATGGTGCTTGACCGCCTGAACGATCCGGACACGGAAAACGGCTACATTCTCGACGGCTTCCCGAGGACCATGGTGCAGGCCATCATGTTCGACGAAGCGCTGGAGCAGCGCAATGAATCGATCGACATCGTGCTGGACATTGACGTGGAAGACGAAGTCATCGTGGAACGGATGAGCGGCAGGCGGATCTGTCCGGACTGCGGCGAGACCTATCATATCGAGCATCTTCCTCCGAAGATCCACGGCATCTGCAATCTTTGCGGCAGCGAACTCATTGTCCGTGAGGACGACCGTCCGGAAACGGTGCTGAAGCGCCTGTCGGTCTACCGGGAAAAGACGGAACCGCTGGTGGATTACTACGCCGGCCGGAACATCCTGACGAAGATCGACGGCGACAGGGATTCCCTGGAAGTGTTCCGCGAGATCGAGAGCATTCTGGAGGCATAAATGGCGGTAACGATCAAAGCCGCGCATGAGATCGAACTGATGCGCGAGTCGTCAAAGCGCCTGGCTGTCGTCCACGATGAGATCGGAAAGATGATCGAGCCCGGGATCAGCACGTATGAGCTGGACCGGAAAGCGAGAGAGTTGATCCGCGAACTGGAAGGCGTACCGAATTTCCTCAATTATCACGGTTTTCCGGGCGCCATCTGCGCGTCGATCAATGAAGTGGTCGTCCATGGTATCCCCTCGAAATACACCGTTTTAAAAGACGGAGACATCATCGGGATCGATATGGGACTGATCTACCGCGGATATCATTCCGATGCCGCGAGAACGCACCTCGTCGGGCAATGCTCCGAAGAGGACCGGCTGCTCGTCGAGCGGACGAAACAGTCCTTCTTCGAGGGAGTCAAGTTCGCCAAGGCCGGCTGCCATCTTTATGACATTTCGGCGGCGATCCAGAAATATGCGGAATCGTTCGGTTACGGCGTGGTCCGCGACATGGTGGGACACGGCATCGGGACGCATCTTCACGAGGATCCCGAAGTGCCGAACTTCAAACCGTTCGGAAGAGGGAAGGGCCTGCTTCTCCGCCCGGGCATGACGCTCGCGATCGAACCCATGATCACGGCGGGCACGTGGCGGATCGAAGTGCTGGAAGACGAATGGACGACCGTCACGGCAGACGGCAGCAAGTGTGCACATTACGAAAACACGGTGCTCATCACCGACGGCGAACCGGAGATCCTGTCGCTTTACCGCGACGGGAAGGAAGTCTGAAGACGCATTGCAAATTAGGAGGTTGAATGTCTAAAGCTGATGTGATCGAATTGGAGGGAACCGTTTCGGAAAAACTTCCGAATGCGATGTTCCGCGTCCGTCTGGAAAACGGCCACGAGATCCTGGCCACCATTTCCGGAAAACTCAGGATGAATTACATCCGTATCCTTCCGGGGGACAAAGTTACCCTGGAGATGTCTCCCTACGATCTGACGAAAGGCCGGATCATCTGGCGGGACAAATAAGAAACCGGTCGGGGCAATGAACGGTCCCGGAAACGGCGGTTTCCCGTGATATCGTGGGTCAGGACGAAAAAGAAGGCGGATCTGAAAAAAAGTTTCAGATTCTGCTTGACTTTTGGTCTTGACTTGTGATATATTGTTTAAGTTTCGCGAAAGCGGGACAACTATGCCCATTTTCAATGGGCGGAAGCGGTTGGTTCTCCTCACGGAGAACGGCAAAAAGCAGAAAGGAGACGAAGAGATGAAGGTAAGATCTTCCGTTAAGCCGATCTGCGAAAAGTGCAAGGTCATCAAGAGAAAGGGCATTGTCCGGATCATCTGTGAGAACCCGAAGCACAAGCAGAGACAGGGCTGACAGCCTGCAGGTGAGACCTGCAAACAAATTTGAAAGAAGGAGGTTCGAAGACACATATGGCTCGTATTTCAGGTGTTGATTTACCCAGAGAGAAACGCGTCGAGATCGGTTTGACTTATGTTTACGGCATTGGCCGCGAGACGTCGAACAAGATCCTGAAAGAGGCTGAAGTGAATCCCGACACGAGAGTGAAGGATTTGACGGACGCTGAAGTGGCGGCGATCGCCCGCGTGATCGATGAGTCGGGTATTCTGGTCGAAGGTGATCTCAGAAGAGAAACCGCGATGAATATCAAGAGACTCCAGGAAGTCGGATGCTACAGAGGAATTCGCCATCGTAAGTCTTTACCGGTTCGGGGTCAGAACACGAAGAACAACGCCCGCACCCGTAAGGGCCCGAAGAAGACCGTAGCGAACAAGAAGAAGTAAGATTTGCAGCATTTCCTGTAAAGCGGGCGAGGCCCGCGAATCAAATAAGGAAGAACCCATTTAGAGGGAGGTTAGTTTTAAAATGGCAAAGAAAGTGTCAGCTAAGAAAGTGACAAAGAAACGTGTCAAGAAAAACGTTGAACGCGGACAAGCACATATTCAGGCATCTTTCAATAACACGATCGTGACCTTGACGGACACCGAAGGGAATGCGATTTCCTGGGCGAGTGCCGGTGGGCTTGGTTTCAGAGGTTCAAGAAAATCTACTCCTTATGCAGCACAGATGGCAGCGGAAACCGCTACCAAGGCAGCTTTAATCCATGGGCTGAAATTCGTTGACGTTTTCGTCAAAGGACCCGGCTCCGGACGCGAGGCAGCGATCCGTGCGTTAGCGGCGAGTGGACTTGAAGTGACGAGCATCAGAGACGTCACCCCCGTTCCTCACAACGGATGCCGTCCGCCGAAGCGGAGAAGAGTATAATCAGAGGAGGTATTAGAGATGGCAGTAGATAGAACACCTGTGCTGAAGAAATGCAGATCTCTTGATTTGGACCCCGTTTTTCTTGGAATCGACAAAAAATCCACGAGACAGTCAAAGAGAGCCAACAAAAAGATGAGCGAATATGCGACCCAGCTTCGTGAGAAGCAGAAGGCGAAGTTCATCTACGGTGTGTTGGAAAAACCGTTCAGAAATTATTATAACAAGGCCGAGCGCATGAAGGGGCAGACCGGTGACAACCTGATGATCACCCTGGAGCGTCGTCTCGACAATGTGATCTTCCGGCTCGGATTTGCAAGAACCCGTATGGAAGCGCGTCAGATCGTTGACCACAGACATGTGACCGTCAACGGCAAGATCGTCAACATCCCGTCGTACCTTCTGAATGTCGGTGATGTCATTGAAATCAAAGAAACCAGAAAGGATTCGCAGCGTTACAAGGACGTTCTGGAAACCACCGGCGGACGTACCGTCCCGTCGTGGCTTACCGCTGATCAGGAAAGCTTAAAGGGCGAAGTGAACGCACTTCCCTTAAGAAGCGAGATTGACGTTCCGGTAAATGAAATGCTGATCGTCGAGTTGTACTCGAAATAATCTGTAAAGGTTTGAATCGAGTCCCCAGTATAATGAGGAGGGCGAAAATGTTTGATTTCGAGAAACCCAATATTGAGATCGCTGAGATTTCAGAAGATAAGACCTACGGCAGATTTGTGGTCGAGCCTTTGGAGCGCGGCTACGGTCTGACCCTGGGGAACTCTTTAAGAAGGATCCTGCTGTCCTCGCTGCCCGGCGCAGCGGTCAGCCAGGTCAAGATCGACGGCGTTGTTCATGAGTTTTCTTCGATCCCCGGCGTCAAAGAGGACGTAACGGAAATCATCATGAACATCAAGTCTCTGAAGATCAAGAATTCCAGTTCTTCAGACGCGCCGAAGGTCGCTTACATTCAGTATGAAGGCGAAGGCGTCGTAACCGCACGCGACATCAAGGCAGACAGTGACATCGAGATCATGAATCCCGATCAGGTCATTGCCACGCTGTCGGGCGGCGTCGGCTGCAAGCTTGGCATGGAATTGGTCATCACGAAGGGCCGCGGTTACGTGGGCGCAGACAAGCAGAGAGCGAATGATACCACACTCGGTATGATTCCGGTCGATGCCATGTACACGCCGATCAGCCGCGTCAATTCCACCGTCGAAAACACCCGTGTCGGTCAGGTCACAGACTTTGACAAACTGACGCTGGAAGTCTGGACGGACGGAACGATGAGCCCGGACGAAGCGGTTTCGCTGGCAGCAAAGGTCATGTCGGAGCATCTGGCTCTGTTCATCGATCTTTCTGAAGACGCGAAGCACGCCGAAGTCATGGTGGAGAAGTCCGAGCCGAACGGTGTGAAGGTCATGACCATGAACATCGACGAGCTTGAGCTTTCCGTGCGCTCCTTCAACTGCTTAAAGAGAGCGGGTATCGATACGGTGGAACAGTTGTGCAGCAAGACCGCCGAGGATATGATGAAGGTCCGGAACCTGGGCCGGAAGTCCCTCGACGAGGTGCTGGCAAAATTGAAAGAGCTTGGCTTATCCTTAAGCTCAAGCGAAGAGTAACGGAGGAAGAACAAATGGCAGGATATAGAAAACTCGGCCGGACTTCGAGCCAGAGAAAGGCACTGCTCCGCAATCAGGTCACCGCTTTGATCAATAACGGCAAAATCGTGACCACCGAAGCCAGAGCCAAAGAAGTGAAGAAGATCGCCGAAGGTCTGATCGCATTGGCCGTAAAGGAACGCGACAACTTCGAAACAGTGACCGTTACCGCGAAGGTTGCCCAGAAGGACAAGGACGGCAAGCGTGTCAAGAAGGTCGTCGACGGCAAGCGCGTCACCGTGTTCGACACGGTCGAAAAGACGATCAAAAAGGATCAGCCTTCCCGCCTTCATGCGAGACGGCAGATGCTCGAAGTTTTCTACGGCGTAACGGATGTGCCGGCAGAGAACAAGAAAAAGAAACACCTGACGAAAGAAGTCGATATGCCAAAGAAGATGTTCGAAGAGATCGCTCCGAAG
>JAEEIV010000069.1 GCA_016281555.1 Lachnospiraceae bacterium
ATCCAGTTGAATAATACAAGTTCAGACTTGACCGTCAACGGCGGCTTGATTTACGGGACGATCTCCGCAGCCTACGGGACGGTTGAGATGAACGGCGGAATCGTTACCGGGGTCCTCCGTGCCACGATGTACGAAACCGATTACGGCACGGTGACCGTGAACGGAGGATACGTCGGTAAGGCGGACCGTAATAAGGCGGAAGGGGTCGTGATTCTGAACGGCGGCTATTTCGGATCGATCGCCACGGCGAATCCGGTGACCTACGGCGCGGGGATGAAGGCCGTGGAATTCAACCACAGCGAGCCGTATAAGAACACCGCGCTCGTCACGAATCTGGTGGTGATCCCCGAAGAAGCGCCGATCGGCAAGCGCCTTGCGCTGAATGAGAGTCTCAGCATTTATTTCGAGGGCACGATCGACACGGCGCTCCCGTATCTGAAGAACGGAACGAAGCTTTCGGTCGCAGTGGACGGCGCTGATGCCGTGGAAGCGGGACCGGAAGCGGCCGGTACGTTGACGCGCTATACCTACGCCGGGATCACGCCGGAATGCATGATGGACGAGATCGCTGCGGACTTCATTTCGACGGGCGACGACGGCAATGATTACGTGCTGTACACGAGCACGTTCACGATCAAGGATTACCTCGATGCAGTTCCGACGTCGGAAGAATACGAAGCGTTCAGCGCCGGCAAGAAGGCGGCGATGGACACGCTGATCACGGACCTCAAGGTCTATGGTCGGGAAGCGCAGAAGTACTTCAACCACAAGACGGACAACCTGATCGTGGCGGAAGATTTCGCGGGCAGCGACCGCGTTCCGGCGGGTGCGGCAATGACGATGGATCCCGTCATCACGGCGTCGAACGTGAACGCTGTGGACGGCTATTTCAAGGCTGCGACGGTGATCCACGAGAACGCAAGCTGGATCCGCGTGCAGTACAAGGACAATGCAGACGACGGCGAGACGACGTTCGAAGTGGACGGCGCTGCGCCGGAACTCGTTCAGAACAATTACGTTTGCACAGCGGGCCTGACCCCGACGGAGTTCGGCACGGGAAAGACGTTCACGGCCGTCAGGAACGGCGCTCCGGTGGCGACGCTGACCTACAGCGTGAACACTTACTGCGCGAGCAGACATGCGAAGGGCGACGTCTTTGCGGACGCATTGTATAATTACGGCGCGAGCGCAGCGGCGTTTGCGACGGCAGAGTAAGGAGGGGAGGCAATGGAAAAGACATTGTACGAAAGTCCCGAACTGGAACTTGTGGAACTGAAGGAAGAAGACGTGATCACGTCGAGCCCGGGCGGGCAGCATGCCGGCGATCCGGACTGCCTTGTGGATTTCTGACGGAACCGCAAGAAGAAAAACAGACAAAAGGAGACGGAACATGTACGGAGATTACATTGACACGATCGCATTCGTAAAGAAATACGATCCGGAAGTCGGCGAGGCCATGGGGCTGGAGTTCGGCCGGCAGAGAGAGAACATTGAGCTCATCGCATCGGAAAACTACGTTTCCCCGGCGGTGCTGGCGGCCATGGGATCCGTGCTGACGAACAAGTATGCGGAAGGCTATCCGGAGCACAGGTATTACGGCGGATGCCAGTTCGTCGACATCGTGGAGAACATTGCCAGGGACCGCGTGAAGCAGCTGTTCGGCGCGGAATACGCGAATGTGCAGCCGCATTCCGGCGCACAGGCGAACATGGCGGCGTATGCGGCGTTCCTGGAGCCCGGCGATACGGTCATGGGACTTTCTCTCGACGCCGGCGGACATCTGACGCACGGATCGAGCGTCAATGCCTCCGGAAAACTCTATCATTTCGTGCCTTACGGCACTGACGAAACGGGCTATCTCGATTACGACGCCATTCTGGCGAAGGCGAAGGAATGCCGTCCGAAGGTCATCATGTCGGGCGCTTCCGCCTATCCCCGCGCCATCCGTTTCGATCTCCTGTCCGAGATCGCGAAGGAAGTCGACGCGAAACTGTTCGTCGACATGGCGCACATTGCCGGTCTCGTGGCGGCAGGGCTGCACATGAGCCCCGTGCCGTACGCGGACGTCGTGACGAGCACGACGCACAAGACGCTGCGCGGCCCGAGAGGCGGACTCATCCTTTGCAAGGAAGAGTACGGAAAGGCCATTGACAAGTCCATCTTCCCGGGCAACCAGGGCGGACCGCTCATGCACGTCATCGCGGGCAAGGCCGTCGCGTTCGGCGAGGCGTTGAAGCCGGAATTCAAGACGTATCAGGAGCAGATCCTGAAGAATTCGAAGGCGCTCGCGGAAGAGTTGATGGCGCTCGGACACAAGCTGGTGTCGGGCGGCACCGACAATCACCTCATGCTCCTCGACCTGCGCGGCACGGGCGTGACCGGAAGGAAACTGGAGCGCCGGCTCGACGAAGTGCACATCACGCTCAATAAGAACGCGGTGCCGAACGATCCGGAGAAGCCGACCGTGACGAGCGGCGTCCGGATCGGTACGCCGGCCGTGACGACGCGAGGCTTCAAGGAACCGGAGATGAAGATCATTGCCTCCTGCATCGACAGGACGATCCGGGATTATCTCGGAACGAAGGATGCGGTTACGGAGGAAGTCCGGGCACTCACGGAGCGCTTCCCGATGTACGAATAAGGAAGGTCGACTATGTCAGAGTTCCATGGCGTGACGAGAAGCCAAAGAAGAAGACGGAGAAGCAAAAACCGTTACACGGCCATCATGGTCGTGCTCATTGCCGTATTATTGGCGGCGGTGGGCACCCTGGTGTTCTTTCTCGTGAAAAACAATCAGCCGGCGGAGGAGCCGACGTTCCCGGACATCATCCGGACGGGCGAAGGCGACACGATCCCGACGGAAGAGACCGAAGCGACGCCGGGTTCTTTCGACGCCCTGCTGAAGAAAGCGCGGAAGGTCGCGGGTTCCTACGACTACGACGCGGCCATTGCCATGGTGCAGGATGAGGTGCCGCAATACGAGTCCGTTCCGGAACTGTCCGCGTTCATCTCGGAGTGCCGCGCCCTGAAGGCGAAGCTCGTCAAATGGCCCGACAACACGCAGATCACGCACATCTTCTTCCACACGCTCGTCGTGGATCCTGACAAGGCCTTTACCTCGTTCAAACGGTTTGACTACAATGAGGTCATGACCACGATCGAGGAGTACAATAAGATCATCGATTCCATGTACGCAAAGGGCTACGTGCTCGTCCACCTTTCCGACATCGCGAAGATCGAGACGCAGCCGGACGGAACGAGTCAGATGACGTATCAGCCGATCTACCTGCCCCAGGGAAAGACACCCTTCGTGCTGTCGGTGGACGACGTTTCCTACTACGAATACATGAATAACACCGGCTTCGCGACGCGGCTCGTGATCGACGAGGACGGGCGGATCGTCAATGAGATGGACACGTATGTGGAAGTGCCCGGACAAACGGATCCGAATACCGGCGGCCCGCTGTTAAAGACGGACGAAAACGGCGCGCCGATCGTCGCAAGCACGGTCCGCGGCGATTTCGACGTGGTGCCGTTACTTGACCGGTTCGTGGAAGAACACCCGGATTTCTCCTATCACGGAGCGAAGGGCACGATCGCGCTTACCGGATACAACGGCGTGCTCGGCTACCGGACGAGCGAGATCACCTACGGGTCGAAGGACCCCGCGAAGGTGGACCTCACGATCTATGAAAAGTGGCCGAAGACCTACTCTTATTATAACGTGAACATTGAAGCGGACAGGGAAAAGGCGAAGGAAGTCGCGGAGGCAATGAAGGCCGAAGGCTGGAAGTTCGCGAGCCACACCTGGGGCCACATGAAGATGGAGGCCGTGGTGGACAAGTCGACCGGAACGGTTTCGACCGAGACGGACCGGTTCTACCGGGACACCGGCTGGTGGGATAAGGAAGTGAAGCCCATCATCGGTCCGACGGACATCATCATTTTCGCCTTCGGTTCGGACATCGGTTCGTGGAAAGGCTATACGGACACGAACGAAGCCTTCCTTTATCTCAAGAGCATGGGCTTCAACTATTTCTGCAACGTCGACGGCTCGACTCCCTGCTGGGTCCAGATGAACCGGACGGCGGGCGGCAGCGGTTACCTCCGTCAGGGCAGAAGAAATCTCGACGGTCTGCTCATGCTGAAGCAGGTGCTGCATCCGGAAAAGGTGATCGTTTCCGACCTCTTCGACGTGAAGGAGGTCATTGACCGCCGGAGACTGACGCTGAAGGATCCGAACGGACGGACGGCAGGGCTCGTCGTACCGGAAGGCACGGATTTTGACGCACTTTTGAAGTAACGAAAAGGAACGTTACGTCATGCAGGACATGTACCTGATCGTCGGGCTCGGAAATCCCGGCCGGAAATACGACAAAACCCGGCACAACACGGGATTCCGCGTCATTGACGCGCTTTCCGAAAAAATGAATATCCCGGTCAAAAAAAAGGGACAGCGGGCCTTGTTCGGCATCGGAAAGCACGAGGGTCTGACGTTCATGCTGGCGAAGCCGCAGACGTACATGAACTTGAGCGGAGAAGCGGTCCGGGGGCTGATGGAGTATTACCATATCCCGGTCGAAAACCTGCTCGTGATCTCCGATGACGTGTATCTCGATCCGGGCGTCATAAGGATCCGGGAAAACGGGTCGGCCGGCGGACACAACGGCTTGAAGAACATCATTCTTCAACTCGCGGGCGACTCCTTCAAGCGGCTCCGCCTCGGCGTCGGCAAGAAACCGGAGGAACGGGACCTCATTGAATTTGTCATGGAGAGCTTTTCGAAGGAAGACGCAGCGGTCATGAAACGGGCGTATCCCACCGCGGCGGACGCGGCGATCGCGATCTTTACGGAAGGGCTTGCTGCGGCCATGAACCGATATAACGGAAAGAAAGTATGAGAGAGTTTTTAGACGCGCCGTTACTGGGATCGGCAGCGTTCCAGGAAGCGAGCAAGAGAATTGCGGCGGCTTCCGGACCGGTCAGGATCTCGGGCAGCGCGGAATCGCAGAAAGTGCATATCATGATGAAGGCGGGCGGAGAACGAACCCGCCTCATTGTGACTTATGACGAGCAGGCGGCCCTCGGGATCATGGAGGACGCCAGGCTCTTTTCCGCTGCCGTCCGCTATTTCCCCGCGAAGGATCTGCTGTTTTATCAGGCCGACGCCCGGTCGAACACGCTCGTCCGGCAAAGAATGCAGGCGATCCGCGCTCTGACGGAAGAGGAAAACTGCACGGTCGTGACGACGGTGCAGGGGTTGATGAACGCAATGCTCCCGCCGGAGGAATTCCGGTCCCGCATCCTGCGCCTGAAGGAAGCCGACGTCATTGAGATCGGCGACCTCGCGAAGCGTCTCACGGAACTCGGGTACGAACGGACCGCCTCGGTGGAGGAACCGGGCGAATTCTCGATTCACGGCGGCATCGCCGACGTCTACGATCTGACGAGCGAGAATCCCGTCCGGATCGAATTCTTCGACAATGAGATCGACACGATCCGCGAATTCAATCCCTCGTCGCAGCTGTCCGTCCGGCGCGTGAAGCAAACCGTGATCTACCCCGCCTCCGAACTCGTTCTGGACGAGAAGACCGTCCGGGCCGGGCAGGCGGCGTTGCAGCAGGATTACGAGAAAAATCTGGAAGTCTGCAAGAAACGCGAGACCTACGAGGCCGGCGCGGCGCTGCAGAACCTGTATAAGGAACTCGAGGATGCGCTCCGGCGGATGGATCTGAACGGTCTTCCGGAAAGCTTCCTCCCGTATTTTTATGCCCGTCCGGCTTTCCTCGAAGCCTATCTTCCGGACGGCGCCGCCGTATTCTTGGAAGAGCCGCTCCGGATGAAGGAATACGCCCATCTTTCCGAAACGGAATTCGTGGAATCGTTCAAACTCCGTCTCGAGAAGGGAATGACATTGCCGAAGGCAGCGGGCGTCATGCGAAGCGGCAATGAAACGTTCGCGGCGCTGGAAACCGGCCGCACGGCACTGTTCACGGCGTTGGATTCCGGCATTGCCTTCATGAAGGTCCGGGAGTCGTTCCGGATCGAAGGACAGCAGATCGTTTCGTATTTCGGAAACGTCGAATCCCTCGTCGAAGACCTGCTCCGCTACGAACGGCTGAAGTTCTCGATCGTTTTGCTCGTGCAGTCCAGAACGAGGGGAAAGCGGATCTCGGAAGAACTCCGGGAGCATGGGGTGAAGGCCTATTATGCCGAAGGCCGCGAAGGAACGGAGGCGATCCCGGGACAGACGCTCGTCACGTACGGCGCGCTCCGGAAGGGCTACGTCTGCCCCCTGCAGAAATTCGTCATTTTCACGGAAAACGACCTCTACAGTCTCCGGGAAAAGAAGAAGCAGAAAAAGAAACCCGTGGCGAACGGAGAACGCCTCAGGACGTACCAGGAACTGAACTCCGGAGACTACGTGGTGCACGAGAATTACGGCATCGGCATTTACCGCGGCGTCGTGAAAATGGAGACCAACGGCGTCGGCCGCGATTACATGCAGATCTCCTACGGGAACAGCGGCACGCTGTACGTGCCCGTGACGAACCTGGACGTGGTGCAGAAATACGCTTCGGCGGATTCGAAACCGCCGAAGATCAGCCGCCTCGACTCTCCGGAGTGGGGGCATACGAAAACGCGCGTCAGGACGGCGGTGAAGGAAGTCGCGGAAGAACTCGTCCGCCTCTACTACACGCGTCAGCACACGACGGGCTTCGAATACGGTCCGGACACGACCTGGCAGCGGGAATTCGAGGAATCCTTCCCGTACGAAGAGACCGAGGACCAGCTCCGGGCGATCGATGACGTCAAGCGCGACATGGAGAGCACGAAGATTATGGACCGTCTGATCTGCGGCGACGTCGGTTTCGGAAAGACCGAGATCGCGCTCCGCGCGGCCTTCAAGGCGGTGCAGGACGGAAAGCAGGTCGCCTACCTCGTGCCCACGACGATCCTCGCGGAGCAGCATTATCATACCTTCTCCGAGCGGATGCAGAATTACCCGGTGACCGTGGCCATGCTGTCCCGCTTCACGCCGGAAAAGAAGCAGAAACAGATCATTGCCGACTTGAAACGCGGCATGGTGGACGTCGTCATCGGCACGCACAAGATCCTGTCGAAGGGCGTGGAATTCAAGGACCTCGGTCTGCTCATCATTGACGAGGAACAGCGATTCGGCGTCGCGCACAAGGAAAAGATCAAGGAGATGAAGACGAACGTCGACGTCATGACGCTGACGGCGACGCCGATCCCGAGAACGCTGCACATGTCAATGATCGGCGTTCGGGACATGAGTCTTCTCACCGAGCCGCCGGAAGAGCGCCGCGCGATCCAGACCTACGTGATGGAATACTCCGAGGAACTCGTCCGCGAGGCGATCGAGCGCGAACTGGCGCGTCACGGGCAGGTGTATTACGTGTACAACCGTGCGATGGACATCGGCGAAGTGGCGGCCCGGCTGAAGACGCTGGTCCCCGACGCGAACGTCACGTACGTCCACGGAAAGATGAACGAGCGGGAACTCGAAAGCCGGATGGTGTCGTTCATTTCGGGCCAGACCGACGTGCTCGTCTCCACGACGATCATTGAGACCGGACTCGACATCCCGAACGTGAACACGATCATCGTCCACGATTCGGAACGCTACGGCCTCGCGCAGCTCTATCAGCTCCGCGGCAGAGTCGGCCGCTCCAGCCGGCAGGCCTACGCCTTCATCATGTACCGAAAAGACCGCATCCCCACGGAAGAGGCGGAGAAGCGGCTCGAGGCGATCCGGCAGTTCACGGAACTCGGCAGCGGCATCAAGATCGCGATGCAGGACCTTGAGATCCGCGGCGCGGGCACGGTGCTCGGCAATGCCCAGTCCGGACATATGATGCTGGTCGGCTACGAACTGTACTGCAAACTGCTGTCCGAAGCCGTGAGCGAGGCGAAGGGAATCGCGGACGGAACGAGCGACGAGGAATTCGACACGGTGCTTGACGTTCAGGTGGACGCCTACGTCTCCGACGACTACATTGCCAATGAGGCGCTGAAACTGGAGATCTACAAGCGGATCTCCGCGATCCGGACCGAAGAAGACCGGGCGGAACTCAGGGACGAGCTCGTGGACCGTTACGGAGAACTGCCGAAACCGCTCGACAATCTGATGGAAGTCGCGCTCCTTCGAAGCGCCGCGCATCAGCTCTATCTTTCCAGGATCCAGGGAGACACGCGGGAACTGAAGTTCACCTTCGTGCCGTTCGCCCGGGTGAAGGAAGAGAACATCCCGGTGCTCATCGAAAAGATGCACGGGGCAATGCGCGTCCGGACCGGAGAAACCCCGGTGCTCATCTGGCGGGAACTGAACCCGGAGAATCTGAAGAAGACGACGGTATTGCCGCTCTTAAAATCATTGCTCGACACAATAAAAGAGTTGATAATGCCGTAAATATATGATATATTTAACCGTAAGCGTCTTAATGGCGCCATTTGGTATTTCAGGAGGAAGTTATGAAGCATTTGAAGAGAACGGCGGCGCTTGTTCTGGCCATGGTCCTTTCCGTGATGGCTTTCGCGGGATGCGACGTCAAAATGGAGAACAATGACACCGATACGGTCGCGGCTGTGTTTGAAAATGAAAAGATCTACATGAACGAAGCGAAACTCTACGCCTATCTTTCGCAGAGACAGATGGAGTATTCCTCGCAGTTCATGATCCTGTACTATTACGGCGGATACGACAAGTTCTGGGAGGAAAACTGGGGCTATAACCTGACGCAGGCCATGCAGGAAGTCTATCAGACGAAACTGATGGCTCGCCTTGCGAAGGACGAGGGCATCACGCTTTCCGAGAGCGAAAAAGAGGAACTGGCGCTCCGCACCGAGAAGATGAAGACCGAGACGGAGACTGCGAAGGCGATCGAACTTTCCGGCGCGACGGAAGAACTCGTCGACAAATACATGGAAGAGAACGCCTATGCGACCAAGTATTACCTGAAGCTCATGGAAGACGTGGACCGCACCTTCGATCAGGAAGAGTTCCGCAGAAAGAGCCTGACGGGCGTCAGCATCACCGCGAAGTCCACGAAGGAAGCGCCGACGGAAGCCGAAGAGGAAGATGAGAGCGAAGCCGAAGCAGAGGACGAGACCGAGGCCGAAGCAGAGGACGAGAATGAAGCCGAAGCAGAGGACGAGACCGAGGCTGAAGCGGAAGCCCCCTCGGAAGCGGAAGCAGAAGGCGGAGACGACGGTGCGGAGCCGGTCGAGGGTGAGCCGGAAGACGAAACCGAAGGCGAGACCGAGAGTGAGACCGAGCCGGAGACCGAAACGTTTTCGGATGAAGAGAAGGCCGAGAACGTCCAGACCGCCATGGAGAAGATCCTGCAGCTCATGAAGGACGGCAATACCGCTTCCGACATCGTCGGAATGTTCTCCGGCGATACGACGGTGAACGTTTCCACGCTGTCGACGGTCGAGGTTTCTCCGGAAAACGCGAAGCCGGAAGATCAGGAAGACTTCGCGGAGTACAAGCAGCTCGCGTGGTCGATGAAGACCGGCGACACGGAGTCTCGCATCTTCAAGAACGATTCCGGTTCTGACGTCGGATACGTCCTGCATTGCGGGAACGACGACGACCCCGACCTTCGGAAGACCGCCGAAGACGAGGAACTGGAAAAGAGAAAGAGCGCGCTCTTCGCGGAGAAGATCGTGGCACTCCAGAAGAAATACCCCACCTTCCACGTCTATACGGAAAAGGTGTCGAACATCAAGTACAAATCTTCGATCCTCGGAAGCATTACGGTGACCGGCGACGATTTCGCCGAACACCAGGATGAATTGACCGACCCGGCCGAAGAGGAAGACACCACCAAAGAATAAAACGATCCGGGGCGCGTCAAAAAACGCGCCCCTGTCTGTTTTAGCGGCATTGCCCGGTAAATGCAGAGAAAGAGGACGGCATGTATAAGAAAGTACCGACAGATCAGAATTTTGTCCAGAGAGAGGCCGAAGTGGAGGCCTTCTGGGCAGCGCACGATATTTTCAGAAAGAGTGAGGCGATCCGCGAGGGCTGCCCCACGTATATGTTTTATGACGGACCGCCGACGGCGAACGGAAAACCTCACATCGGCCACGTCGAGACGCGCGCGATCAAGGACATCATTCCCCGTTACCATACGATGAAGGGCGAGCAGGTCCCGCGGAAGGCCGGCTGGGACACGCACGGTCTGCCCGTGGAACTGGAAGTCGAGAAAGAGATCGGCATTGAGGGAAAAGACGGGATCGAGGCTTTCGGCGTCGAGCCGTTCATCAAGAAGTGCAAGGAATCCGTCTGGACCTATAAGACCATGTGGGAGGAATTCTCGCGTAAGGTCGGCTTTTGGGCGGACATGGAAAATCCGTACGTGACCTACTACGACGACTACATCGAGTCGGAGTGGTGGGCATTGAAGACGATCTGGGACAAGGGCCTTCTGTACAAGGGCTTTAAGGTCGTCCCGTACTGTCCGAGCTGCGGCACGCCGCTGTCCTCGCACGAAGTCGCGCAGGGCTATAAGACTCTGAAAGAGCGCACGGCGGTCGTACGGTTCAAGGTCAAGGGAGAGGACGCCTACTTCCTTGCGTGGACGACGACGCCCTGGACTCTGCCGTCGAACATCGGCCTCTGCGTGAATCCGGACGAGACGTACGCGAAGGTGAAGGCGGCGGACGGATACGTGTATTACATGGCGAAGGCGTTGCTCGATACCGTTCTCAGCCCGCTGAAGAAAGACGACGCCCCGGCCTACGAAATTCTTGCGGAAATGGCCGGAAAAGAGCTCGAATACCGCGAATATGAGCCGTTGTACTCCTGCGCTGCCGAAACGGCCGAAAAACAGCATAAAAAAGCGTTTTTCGTGCAATGCGACGGCTACGTCACGATGGAAGACGGCACCGGCATCGTTCATACGGCGCCGGCGTTCGGCGAAGACGACGCGCGGGTCGGACGGAAATACGACGCGCCTTTCGTGCAGATGGTGGACGAGCACGGCCGCATGAAGCCGGAAACGCCGTTCGCCGGAATGCGCTGCAAACCGACGGAAGCGGAGATGGAGCGCGGGGAAAAGAGCGCGGACGCCGCGGTATTGGAAGATCTGAAGGAGCGCGGCCTGCTGTTCTCGGCGCCGAAGATGGAGCACGAATATCCGCATTGCTGGCGCTGCAAGACGCCGCTCCTGTACTATGCGAGAGAGTCCTGGTACATCGAGATGACGAAGGTCCGCGACAGACTCGTCGAGAACAACAAGCTCATCAACTGGGTGCCGGAGTCGATCGGCAGCGGCCGGTTCGGGAACTGGCTCGAGAACATTCAGGACTGGGCGCTGTCGAGAAACCGTTACTGGGGCACGCCGCTCAACATCTGGGAATGCCCGGACTGCGGAAAGAGAGTCGCGGTGGGCTCCCGGAAGGAACTCGCCGAACTGACCGGCGATCCGGCGAATGAAACGATCGAACTGCACCGGCCCTACGTGGACCGCTGCCTCATCCCCTGCGAATGCGGCGGAAAGATGAAGCGGGTGCCGGAAGTCATTGACTGCTGGTTCGATTCGGGCGCGATGCCGTACGCACAGCTCCATTATCCGTTTGAGAACAAGGAACTGTTCGAGAAGGAATTCCCGGCCGCCTTCATTTCGGAGGCCGTCGACCAGACGAGAGGCTGGTTCTATTCATTGCACGCGGAAGCGACGCTGCTCTTTGACCGTCCCGCGTTCCGGAACGTCATCGTCATGGGCCTCGTGCAGGACGAACTCGGCCGGAAGATGTCGAAATCGCTCGGCAATACGGTCAATCCGATGGGCGAGCTCGAGAAATACGGCGCCGACGCGGTCCGCTGGTACTTCTACACCTCGAGCGCGCCGTGGCTGCCGAAACGCTATTCCGACAAGGCGGTGAAGGAGGGACAGCGGAAGTTCCTCGGCACGCTTTGGAACACCTATGCATTCTATACGCTCTATGCGGACATCGACGGCTTCGATCCGACGAAATATACGCTGGACTACGCGAAACTGTCGGTCATGGACCGCTGGCTTCTTTCGAAGATGAACTCGATGGTGAAGGGCGTCGACGAGGATCTGGCGGCCTACCGGATCCCGGAAGCCGCAGCTTTGCTCGAAGAATTCACGGACGACCTGTCGAACTGGTACGTCCGCCGCGGAAGAGAGCGTTACTGGGCGAAGGGCATGGAGCAGGATAAGATCAATGCATATATGACCCTCTACACCGCATTGAAGACGACGGCGCTCGTCGCCGCGCCGTTCATTCCGTTCATGACGGAAGCGATCTGGCAGAACATCGTCCGTTCCGTGGACGAAACCGCGGAAGAAAGCATCCATCTCGCGGACTTCCCGAAGGCGGACGAAGCGCTCATTGACGAAGAGCTGGAGAAGGAAATGGACCTCGTCCTGAAACTCGTCGTCATGGGCCGCGCCGCGCGGAATCAGGCGGCGGTGAAGAACCGTCAGCCGCTTCGGACGATGTACGTGAAGGCGCCGTTCACTTTGGGCGAGTATTGCCACGACATCATCCTCGACGAACTGAACGTGAAGGAACTCATCTTCACCGACGACGTACGGAATTTCACGACCTACACCTTCAAGCCGCAGCTTCGGACCGTCGGTCCGAAATACGGAAAGGTCCTCGGCGCGATCCAGGGCATTTTAAGAGAACTGGACGGCAATGCCGCGATGGACGAACTGAAGGAGACCGGCTTCCTGACCTTTACTGCGGCCGGCACGGAAGTGAAGCTCGCCGAGGAGGACCTCCTCATCGAAATGAAGGAAACGCCGGGCTTCGTGACCGAGAACAACGGCGAAGTGACGGTCGTGCTCGACACGAACTTGAGCGACGAACTCATTGAGGAAGGCTACGTCCGCGAGATCATTTCGAAGGTCCAGACGATGCCGAAGGAAGCGGACTTCAACGTGACCGACCACATCCGGATCACCTATGCGACCGGCGGCGTCTTAAAAAAGATCTTCGAGACGAAGGCCGCCGACATCATGGGCGACACGCTCTCCGACGAACTCTCGGAAGGTCCCGCCGGTTTTATCAAGGAGTGGGATATTAACGGAGAAGCCTGCGTGCTCGGTGTTGAGGTAATTCGGTAATTTTGACAGCATAAATGAGGATAATCCATGCAGAAATTCGAGAAAGAAGTATTCAAGAATGATATCCGGGAGAACGTGAAGCTTTTGTTCAGGACGAAGATCGAGCACGCGACGAAGCAGCAGATCTTCCAGGCATTGGCCTATACGGTGAAGGATTCCATCATTGACGACTGGATCGATACGCACCGCGCGTACGAAGAGCAGGACGTGAAGATCCTGTATTATATGTCCATGGAGTTCCTCATGGGCCGCGCGCTCGGGAACATGCTTTTGAACATTTCCGAAGATCAGAACGTCCGCGAGGCGCTTTCGGAGCTCGGGATCGACTTGAACGAGATCGAAGACCAGGAGCCGGATGCGGCGCTCGGAAACGGGGGCCTGGGCCGGCTTGCCGCCTGTTTCCTGGACTCGCTCGCGACGATGGGCTACGGCGCCTACGGCTGCGGCATCCGCTATAAGTACGGCATGTTCGCGCAGCGGATCCGTGACGGCTATCAGGTCGAAGTGCCGGACAACTGGTTGAAGAACGGGAATCCGTTCGAGATCCGGCGTCCGGAATATGCCTGCGAAGTCAAGTTCGGCGGTTACGTTTCGGTGGAAACGGACGATAACGGGAGAGAGCATTTCGACCTGAAGAATTACGGCTCCGTTCTGGCCGTGCCCTACGACCTTCCGATCGTCGGCTACGGTTCGGGCGTCGTGAACACGCTTCGGATCTGGGACGCGGAGCCGATCAATACGTTCAATCTGGACTCCTTCGACCGCGGCGACTACGCGAAGGCGATCGAGCAGGAAAACCTCGCGAAAAACATCGTCGAGGTGCTGTATCCGAACGACAATCATTACGCGGGCAAGGAACTGCGCCTGAAACAGCAGTATTTCTTCATTTCCGCGACGCTGCAGACCGCACTGAAGAAGTACGCGGAAAGCCACGGCGGGAAGTTGAAGGGACTCGAAAACAAGGTCGTCTTCCAGATGAACGACACGCATCCTTCCATGGCGGTCGCGGAGCTGATGCGGCTCCTCATGGACGAACACGATTACGAGTGGGACGAGGCCTGGGCGGTCGTCACGAAGTGCTGCGCATACACGAACCATACGATCATGGCGGAAGCATTGGAAAAATGGCCGGTGGACCTGTTCAGGAACCTGCTGCCCCGGATCTATACGATCATTGAGGAGATCAACCGGCGCTTCGTCCTGGAGATCGAAAAGAAGTATCCCGGCGATTTCGGGAAAGTCTCCCGGATGGAGATCCTGCACGACGGTCAGATCCGGATGGCGTACCTCGCGATCGTATCGAGCTTCTCGGTGAACGGCGTGGCGGCGATCCATACGGAGATCCTGAAAAAACAGGAATTGAAAGATTTCTACGAAATGTGGCCGGAGCGCTTCCGGAACGTGACGAACGGCATCACGCAGCGCCGGTTCTTGGGACACGGCAATCCGCTGCTTGCTTCCTGGGTGACCGAGCGGATCGGCGACGGCTGGATGAAGGACCTCACCGAAATGGCGGGGCTCGAGCGGTATCTCGACGACGAGAAGAGCCTCCGCGAGTTCGTGAACATCAAGTATCAGAACAAGGTCCGGCTCGCGAAGTACATCAAGGAACACAACGACATCGACGTGGATCCGTTCTCGATCTTCGACGTTCAGGTCAAGCGGCTGCACGAGTACAAGCGGCAGCTCATGAACATTCTGCACGTGATGTATCTGTACAATGAGATCCGCTCCGACGCGGAGTTTGCGCGGAACTTCTATCCCAGAACGTTCATCTTCGGTGCGAAGGCCGCTGCGGGATACGCAAGGGCGAAACTCACGATCAAGCTCATCAATTCCGTGGCCGACGTCATCAATCAGGACCAGTCGATCCACGGCAAGCTGAAGGTCGTGTTCATCGAGGATTACAAGGTTTCGAACGCGGAACTCATCTTCGCGGCGGCGGACGTCTCGGAGCAGATCTCCACGGCGTCGAAGGAAGCATCCGGCACGTCGAACATGAAGTTCATGCTGAACGGCGCGCCGACGCTCGGTACGATGGACGGCGCGAACATTGAGATCGTCGAGAAGGTCGGGCAGGAGAACGCCTTCATTTTCGGCCTTTCGTCCGACGAAGTCATTGAGCACGAGAAAAAGCGCGATTACCGGCCGGAAGAGATCTTCGCGTCGAACGGTGAGATCCGCGATGTGCTGATGCAGCTCATCAACGGCACCTATTCGCCGAAGAATCCGGACCTGTTCCGCCCGCTTTACAACAGCCTTTTGATGCAGGAGGGCAATGATCCCGCGGACCGCTATTTCATCCTGAAGGATTTCATGCCCTATCACGAAGCGCACATGAAAGTGAACGAAGCGTACAAGGACCAGAAAAAGTGGGCGAAAATGGCGCTTCTGCAGACCGCCCGGTGCGGCAAGTTCTCTTCGGACCGGACGATTTCGGAATACGTGAAGGAAATCTGGCATCTGGACAAACTGAAGCTTGCAAGTGAGAAAGAATGAGCGAAGAAGTCAAAGAAAAAAAGAAAAAGAAGATGAAGGGGTGGCTCATTGCCCTCATCATCGTCGTGTCGGTGCTCCTTACAGCCGTCGCGGCGGCGTGGATCGTCTATGAGCATTTCTTCTCCCTCACCAATTACGTGCCGGATCCCGGCAGCATCGAGATCTCCTCGGACATCCTGAAATCGCTGGACGAAGTAGAGAGCACGATCGATCCCTACGAGGCGTCACGGATCGAAGCGGAACTGGAATCGATCCGCGCGGCCGAGGAGGAACGGCAGCGGCTGGAAGAATCGCTTCGCGCGGAGCAGGAATCCCTGTCTCTCGCGGAAGAGGAGATGCGCCGCCTGCAGTCGGAGGCGGAGGAGCGGGAAAAGAACCGGTCCGACATCGTTCACCTCATGCTCGTCGGCGTGGACCGGAGGGCGGCGAACTGGAACGGGAATTCGGACACGATGATCCTGCTCTCCATCAACCGCACGAAAAAGACGATGACGCTGACGTCCTTCATGCGTGATTCCGCGGCGAACATCCCCGGCATCGGCGTCCGGAAACTGAACCACGCTTTTGCGGTCGGCGGCGGCCCGCTGCTTCTCCAGACGCTGCAGTCGAACTACCAGATCCCCGTGTCGAATTACGCGTGGATCGATTTCGACGGCATGGTCACCGTGGTGGATCTGCTCGGCGGCATCGACATCTACCTGACCGTGGCGGAGGCGAAATACGTCGGCATCACGATCGACAGCCCGAGGGTCGTCCACCTCGACGGCGCAAAGACGGTGAGACACGCGAGAGACCGGTCTTCCGGCGGCAATGATTACATGCGGACGCAGCGTCAGCGGAACGTCCTCATCGCGATCGCGAACAAGGCGAAGAGCGGGAGCCTCGGCGACCTCGCCCGCGTCGCGGAGCAGGTCCTGCCGTACATCACGCACAACGTGGACCGCGTGAAGCTCCTCGGTCTCATTGCCGATTTCATCAACATCAAGGATTACGAGATCAAGGAACAGCGGATCCCCTACGACGGACTGTACCGTTCGTCCAATGAACTCCTGATCCCGAACTACGAGGAGACGATTCGGAGATTCCGGGAATTCATCGAGTGAGCGCCTGACCGGACGCCCGCGCTTTTGTATATTATTGACAAAAAAGCGCGTGATATATTGTAAGATAGTGCCATTGCTTTTCGCAGGGAAATCAAGTATAATTTTATTCAAGATTTGAATGCTGCCGCATTCTGAAACAGGAGGACAAATAATGGCAGGATTATCATTAAAGAACGTGACGAAAGTCTACTCGAACGGCTTTGTTGCAGTCAAGGACTTCAATCTCGAGATCGCCGATAAGGAATTCATCATTTTCGTCGGTCCGTCCGGCTGCGGAAAGTCCACGACTCTTCGTATGATCGCAGGTCTGGAAGAAATCAGCGCAGGTGAGTGCTGGATCGGTGACCGGCTGGTCAATGACGTGGAACCGAAGGACCGTGACATTGCCATGGTTTTCCAGAACTACGCATTGTATCCGCACATGACCGTTTACGACAACATGGCGTTCGGTCTGAAACTCCGGAAAGTTCCGAAGGCGGAAATTGACAAGCTCGTGCATGAAGCCGCGAAGATCCTGGACATTGAGCACCTCCTGGACCGGAAGCCGAAGGCATTGTCCGGCGGCCAGAGACAGCGTGTGGCCATGGGCCGCTGCATCGTCCGTAACCCGAAGGTGTTCCTGATGGACGAGCCGCTGTCGAACCTGGACGCGAAGCTCCGTGTGCAGATGCGTATCGAGATCTCGAAACTGCATCAGCGTCTCGGCACCACGATCATTTACGTTACGCATGACCAGACCGAGGCCATGACGCTCGGTACCAGAATCGTCGTTCTGAAGGACGGCATCATCCAGCAGGTCGATTCTCCGAACCAGCTGTATGCGCATCCGTGCAACAAGTTCGTGGCCGGATTCATCGGCTCTCCGCAGATGAACCTCGTCGACTGCGACGTCGAAGAGAGCGGAAATTCCGTAGCGTTCGTTCTGCCTGACGGAAACCGCATCGAGATCCCGGCGGACAAGGGCGAGATCCTGAAGAACGGCGGCTACATCGGAAAGAAAGTCTGCTTCGGCTTCCGTCCGGAAGATATGGACGAAGCGCCGGCCGGCACTCCGAACACCATCAAGGCCACCATCCGTGTATACGAGCTGATGGGCGCGGAAGTGTTCCTGTACTTCGATTGCGCAGAACAGAACATCACTGCCAGAGTCGCACCTTCTACTGAGGCGCGTCCTGAGTCGGAAGTCTACTTCTCGATCAACATGGATCACATCCACGCGTTCGACGTGGATACGGAGGAAGCGCTGTTCTGATCGAACGGCTTCGCCGGTCATTGAAAGAAGAGGAATGTGGAAAAAACTCCATGTTCCTCTTTTCTTTTTGCCTCGAATGAGATATACTATAAAGGACTATATACAGTAAAAGGAATAGTAGGCTCTTTTGCATCAAATGCGGGAATCTACGCCATGGAGGGCTTATGCTTTCGAATCAGAGCATCATGAATTGTCTTATGAAGGTGAAGGAAGCCATCGGGGAAGAAGTGGGGGTGTACACCTCCGCGGAAGTCTTCGTCACTTCGACGTCAACACGGCATGCTTCGGAAATGAAAACGCTCATCCGGAAGCTTGACGTGAACGACGAGACGGCGCTGGACGGAAAAGTGTATTACCGCGTTGAGGAACTCGGCAGACTGCAGTACCTCGTGACCGTGGACGATACGCCGGCGGGGCGGACCGTCGGGAAGATGACCGTGCTTCAGCTGGAAACCATGCTGAACCTCGATCAGGACCGGTATGACAAGGACAATTTCTTTAAGAACCTGCTTCTCGACAATCTGCTGCTCGTGGACATCTACAGCCGCGCGAACAAGCTGAAGATCGACATTCACGCGCCGCGGGTCGCTTTCCTTGCGGAACTGACCGCCCGGGACAACGGCGCTGCATTGGAGATCGTCCGGTCGTTGTTCGCCGACGATGAAAACTGCTACGTTACGGCCGTAAACGAGTACGATATCGTGCTGATCCGTCAGGTCAAAGCGGACGAGGAAGAGAAGAAACTGCTGAAGACCGCGGAACTCATTGCCGATACGTTGCAGACCGAACTCATGGAGAACGTGCGCGTTTCCTACGGGAAGATCGCGGAAGAGATCCGGAAGGTCGCGAACTCCTACAAGGAGGCGAAACTGGCGATCAACGTCGGCAAGATCTTCAATCCGGAAGCGAACGTGATCTCCTACGATTCGCTCGGCATCGGCCGTCTCATTTACCAGCTTCCGCTGCCGATGTGCAAGCTCTTCATCAGCGAAGTCTTCCGCGACCAGTCGCCGGACAAGTTCGACGAGGAGACGCTGACCACGATCAATGAGTATTTCGCGAACAGCCTGAACGTATCCGAGACTTCGAGAAAGCTGTACATTCACCGGAACACGCTCGTGTACCGCCTGGACAAGATCCAGAAGATGACTGGGTTGGACATCCGGAATTTCGATGACGCCATCACGTTCAAGATCGCGCTGATGGTCGTGAAATACATGCGCTACATGGAGGATCAAAACATCTGATGAACGAGGAAAAGAAACGCAGTAATGCCGGCGTCATCGTTCTGGCGTTGTTCATGGTCATATTGCTGGTGATCGCCGGCGTTTCGTTTTTCGTGATCCTGAACAAACAGACGGACAAGGAAGGGACCGTGCCGGCAAGCGAAAGCGCTGAAGCAAAGTCCGGGGATTCCGTCCTTTCCGATGCGACGGAAAAGAAACTCCGTCAGCTGAAGGAGATCATTGACGAGGAGTATCTTTTCGGCACGGAAGACGTCGATTTTGATACGGAAGTGATCCGGGCGTACATGGATGCGCTCGGCGACCCCTATTCGGTCTATTATACGCCCGAGGAATATAATGATCTGATGGAGTCGAGCCGCGGCACGTTCTGCGGCATCGGCGTCAGCATCCAGCAGGACATCGAGACCATGGCCGTGACCGTGATCCAGGTATTCCGCGGTTCTCCGGCAGAAGAAGCCGGCGTCAAGCCGGGCGACGTGATCTATGCAGTGGACGGCGTTCCGGTCGGTCAGGACGACATCAACCTGACGGTGACGAAGGTCCGCGGAGCCGCAGGCTCGCAAGTGAAAGTCACGTTTTACCGGCCTTCGATCAACGGAAACGTGGACTTTGAGATCACCCGGAGAGAAGTGCAGGTGGATTCCGCCGTCGGAGAAATGCTGGACGACGGCATTGGCCTCATTCAGCTCACGTCCTTCGACGAGATCACTTACGGTCAGTTCGTCGACGCATACAATGACCTCGCCGCCAAGGGTATGAAAGCTGTGATCTTCGACCTCCGGAACAACGGCGGCGGACTCCTGTCCTCCGTTTGCGACATCGTTGACGCAATGGTCCCCGAAGGCATCATCACCTATACCGTGGACAAGAACGGAGCGCGGAGCGAATACCGGTCGGACGCATCCGATGCGTTGAACATCCCTGCAGTCATTCTGACCAATGAAAATACCGCCTCGGCGTCGGAGATCTTCACGGCGGCCCTGCACGATTATGGCAAGGCGACCGTGGTCGGGACGACGACTTTCGGCAAGGGCATCGTTCAGGTGATCATCCCCCTGAACGACGGCAGCGGCGTCAAGATCACCGTTTCGAGATACTATACGCCGAAGGACGTCTGCATCCACGGCGAAGGCATTCAGCCGGACGTGGAAGTGGAACTGGATCCGGAAACCGAAGAAGACGAGCAGATGAACGAGGCGATCCGGATCCTGAAAGAACAGATCAAGTAAGACAGAATCGTGGAATTTAAATTACATGCGCCATTTGAACCGAAGGGAGACCAGCAGGAGGCCATTGACCGCCTGGTGGCCGGGTTTCGGTGCGGCAATCAGTTCGAGACCCTCCTCGGCGTGACCGGCAGCGGAAAAACGTTCACGATGGCGAACGTGATCCAGGCGTTGCAGAAACCGACCCTCATCATC
>JAEEIV010000070.1 GCA_016281555.1 Lachnospiraceae bacterium
GGCGCCCCATCCGTCGCCGCTCTCCGCCCACGCGGGCTTCTTCGGCTGCCGCCACTTCTCGCGCGCGAACAGCTTCCTCTCC
This sequence comes from Lachnospiraceae bacterium, assembly GCA_016281555.1. Classification (GTDB taxonomy): domain Bacteria; phylum Bacillota; class Clostridia; order Lachnospirales; family Lachnospiraceae; genus UBA1267. The sequence goes on from JAEEIV010000070.1 coordinate 83, forward strand.
GCCCACGGCGAGGGCACGGTCGACTGGGCGATCCCGGAATAGAAGAACTGTAAATTAGAGGGAGTAAATCCAAAAAATAGTTGAATTCGATCGTAATACATGCTATCGTCAATGCGAAAGGAGTCCGTTGACGATGGATCATTATAATGCTATAATAATGCCACAACACAAAAGAGGTGGTATTATGCCGAAAATCATTCCGATCCGCGATCTGCGCGATACGTCGAAATTATCCGAAATGTGCGCCTCGACGAACGAGCCGATCTTCATCACGAAAAACGGCTATGGCGATATGGTCATAATGAGCACGGAGACGTTCGAGAAGTATCGGGAGGCGGCGTATCGGCTTTGGATACACGACAGGATCGTGGAAGGATTGAACGATCCTGTTGTTCTTGACGGCAATGAAGTCATGGCGGAATTGAAATCGAAGTATGGGTTTTAAACTTGATTTCAAACAGACTGCGCGCGACGATATCTCGATTGTACTATATGAATTCACTTTTGCTCTGGCAAGTCCGGAAGCGGCCGTAAGCCTCGGAACAAGGATCCAAAAGGCAACAGAAATAATCGTTGCCTTTCCTTTTGCGTATCCGGATTGCAGTATCTATTCGATCTTCGATCCGAACATCCGCCACGTTCCGATCGGCAAATATGTCTTATTCTATCAGGTCTGCGAAGAAAAGAAGACGATCTGTATTCTTCGGTTTCTCTCTTCGTTGTCGAATATTAAGGAAAACGGGATTCAGTCCATCGGCGAAGGGACAATCGATAGGACGATCCCGGAGTGAAGGAAACGCAAAAAAACGAAAACGCGGAACGGATCCCGCGTTTTCTTATTCTGTTCCGGTAAGCAGAGACCGTAAAGCAGTACACCCGGGCATGGATAGAGACAGCTCTAATCCGCGGAGGCAGGTACGACTTTCAGCGTATACTGATGGTCGAACAATAGGGTTATGACGTCGGTCAGCGTCATATCGCCCAGGTACGGGCGTATGGCGTCGCCTTCCTCTCCGAGGATGTCCAGAATGGATACGTGGAGGAGAAGGTTGCACCGTTCGATCGGCGCAATAACGGTATCATCGAAGAACGATACGTTAAAAGGGGTTGTACACATCGCGACCTCCTTAAAACTGATAATCAGATATATACGGTTTTGAGGAGCCCGGGTGCACGGCTCTATTATGAATCACGTTCTTAACGCATTTCAAGAGGAAATGCGCGATTTTGTTTCACACATAAGTTCTTTTATAACACCAAAGAGGCTATGAACTGGAAATACAAGGGAACAATACCAAATAATAGTTGACAATGGAGTGGGACTGCGTTATTTTTATCCTGAAAGGAGTGCAGCGGAAGAAACTTGCAAACCTGTCCGTTATTCTGTACAATATAGTTGACAGAAAGGAGGGACAGTGAAGATGATCGCCGCGAATTATACGTCTGTGCGTAACAATCTCAAAGAATTCTGCGATTTGGCCGTCGATCATGGTGAGACTGTGATCGTAACGCGAAAAGCAAACCGAAACGTCGTTCTGATGAGTCTTGATCAATACAACGCGCTGATGAAAGAAGTGCGAAACGCGAGATATATCGAAAAGATCGACCGCGGTTTTGCAGCGATCGCCGCCGGGAAGGGCCAGATCCACGAACTGATCGAGGTGGACGAATGATCAAGATCTGGTTCGATGAGGCATGGGAAGACTACCTGTATTGGCAGACACAGGACAAGAAAACGCTGAAGAGAATCAATGCCTTGATCATTGATATAAAAAGAAGCGGCCGGCTGTGAAGCCGGCCGCCTTTTCGCATCGATCGGACGCGTTTGCAAGAGCAAACGCGTTTTCTTTTATTGGGAGACGTCCTTTCCGTACGCGCGGAAGAGGAACGTCACGGCCATCGAGCGGAGGCAGTCGCCGTCCGGGTCGAAGGACGTTTCGGAGACGCCCTCGGTGACGCCGTTCGCGTAGGCCCAGCGGACCGCGCCCGCGTAGTACGCGTCCTTCGGGACGTCGGTGAACGGGATCTCGACGTCGGTCGCCATGCCGATCGCGCGGAAGAGGAACGTCACGGCCATCGCGCGGCTGACGGTCCCGTCCGGATCGAACAACGTGGCGGTCACGCCTTCGGTGATCCCGTTTTCATACGCCCAGAGGACGGCCTTGCAGTAGAAGTCGTCCGGGTCGACGTCGGTGAACGGGCATTCCGTGATCGACGGCTCGGGCTTGCCGGCCGCTCTCCAGAGGAACGTCACCATCTCGGCGCGGCTCGTCTTGCCGTCGGGATCGAACGTCGTCTCGTCCCTGCCTTCGGCGATCGCGTTCTCATACGCCCAGGACACCGCGCCGTAGTAGTAGTCCTCCTCATTCACGTCCTCGGGAAGGACCACGGGCTCCGGCTCCGGTTCGGGCTCGTCGCTGACCGTCGGTTCGGGCTCGTCGCTGACCGGCGTGTACGGCTCCGGATCGGGATCGGGCTTCGGCTCATCGCTGACCGCGGGCTCCGGGTATTCCTGCAGACCGATCTCCGGCACGGGATCGTCTGCCGGCTGGGGCTGGGGATCGTTTCCGGGCTGGGGGTCGGGCGTGACGGGCGGGACGTAGGCCGCGACCGTTACGTCCGCGGGATCGGACGAGAGCGCCGCGCCGTCCGCCCTGACGCGGACGGAATACGTTCCGGAGGAAAGTCCCGTCACGGAAGTGCCGGTGACCGGCGTCCAATCGCCGTCGGCCGCGCGGTATTCCATCGAGGCGTCGGTTCCGGTGATCGTGCCGTCGTCGTCCGCTTCAGTCGTGCAGCCGGTCGAAGCGAGATACGCGGGAGAAGCGGCCTTCGAGACCGTGACCGTCTGGGCGCCGCTGTCGAGCGTGGTCGAGCCGTTGCCCTTCTTCACGACGGAGAGATCGCCCGCGGCCAGGCCGGCGTCAAACGCATAGGAACCGTCAGCGCCGGCTGTGATCGCCGTGTCCGGAGCGATCCCCGCGCCGCCGACCGCGTATTCCGCGTCCGGAGTGAGGCCGGAAAGGACGCCGCTGTCCGGACCGGTCGCGGTGAACGACGCGGCGGGAGTCGGTTCTTTGTTGGGATCGAAGTCCGTGATCGTGATCGTCTGGGGATCGGACGCGAGCGAAGAGCCGCTCGCTTTGACGCGCACGTAGTACGTGCCGGGAACGAGGCCGGTCCATGCGCCGTCCGCATCTTCCCAGTCCGTTCCGTTGAGGCTCTTCTGGTGGCCGGCCGTCGTCGGGATCGAACCCGTGCCGTTGATCGTATCGGGCTGGACGGCGATCAGCGCCGGCGTCGCGGCTTTCGCGACCGTGAGCGTCTGGGCGTCGCTGGCGAGCGGATACGGGTCGCCGCCGTTCTTCACGACGGTCAGAGGGCCTGCCGCGAGGCCGGAGTGGAACGCGCAGCTGCCGTCCGAATCGGACTGGATCGCCGTTTCCGTGAGGATCCCCGCGCC
>JAEEIV010000071.1 GCA_016281555.1 Lachnospiraceae bacterium
ACAGTCGCCGGAACCGCAATGGTGGCTGCCAGAATGGCGAGCAGCTGCTGGAATGCAAAGACGATGACCTGCATCGGCTTCGGCTTATCCTTGACTGAGTAAACCATTTTCATTTTCTTATCCTCCCGTGATAAATTAAAAATATTGGAAAAGCGTCTTTTGCTTTACTCCCGTGATGAAAGGGCGATCTCGTCTACCCCGTCGAATTCCGTCACGCGGACGGAAACGAACTCTTTTCTCGACGTCGGAATGTTTTTCCCGACGTAATTGGCGCTGATCGGAAGCTCCCGGTGTCCGCGGTCGACCAGCACGCAAAGTTCGATCTTCTTCGGTCTGCCGAGCGAGATCACGGCGTCCATGGCCGCTCTCGTCGTCCTTCCGGTAAAGAGCACGTCGTCCACGAGCACGATCCGCTTGCCGTTCACGTCGAACGGGATCACCGAAGAATTGACGTGCGGCTCCGTGTAACGCTCCGAAAGATCGTCGCGGTACAGGGTAATGTCCAGTTCGCCGAGTTCGACGCGAATGTCGGAAAACTTTTCAATGTTCTCCTGAAGCCGCTTGGCGATCGGCACGCCCCGCCTTTTGATGCCGATGAGGCAGATCTCCTCTTCGGAAGGATTCTGTTCAATGATCTCATGAGAAAGCCTGGCCATCATTCTGGCCATCGTCTCTCCGTTTACGATCACTTTTCCTTCCATGGTTGGTTCCGCCTCCGCAGCATCGAAATCGGCCGTTTTCCGGGCTTTTCCCGATTCATAAAGAAAAGGCCCCGTCATGATCTGACAAGGCCTGAAATCACAGAATTTCACGTTTTCCGCCTTGCCGGTCTCTCGTACCGAATTAAAGGTGAACTCGATCTTTCGTTATTATACCACAAGATTTGGAAAAAGCAAGCGGCATTTTCCATAAATGTGGTGGTTTCCTTTAGAGTTTTTTGTTACTTTGTTCCGAAGATCCGGTCTCCGGCGTCGCCGAGGCCCGGACAGATATATGCGTTTTCGTTCAGTTCGCGGTCCAGATGTCCGACGTAGATCTGAACGTCCGGATGGGCTTCATGCAGCCGCTTGATTCCTTCCGGCGCGGCAATGATGCAAAGGAACTTGATCTTCTTCCCGCCGCGCTCTTTGATGAGCGTGATCGAGTCGGTGGCGGAACCGCCGGTCGCAAGCATCGGATCCAGTACGAGGATCGTGCGGAGTTCGATCGGTTTCGGCAGCTTGCAATAGTATTCGTGCGGCTCGTGCGTCACTTCGTCGCGGTACATTCCGATGTGACCGATCTTCGCGGTCGGGACGAGCGTCGTGATCCCGCTGACCATACCGAGGCCGGCACGAAGGATCGGGACGATGGCCAGTTTCTTTCCTGCCACGAAAGGCGTCATACAGGTTTCGATCGGCGTAACGACTTCACGGTCTTCGAGCGGCAGATCGCGGAGCGCCTCAAAGCCCATCAGAACTGCGATCTCTTCGATGAGTTTCCGGAATTCATTGGTACCCGTGTTAATGTCACGTAACATTGAGATCTTGTGCTGGATCAGGGGATGGGTCTGAATGAAGACGTTGTCTTCCGGCCCGTAGATGTTTTGCATCGCCATGGGAATCACTTCCTTTCGGTTTTTTGATTGTATTTTCATTGTACCTTCCTACATGGGAAAAGTCAACGGAAAACGATGTCACTTGACGGAAAAGGGAATCCGTCCTGCCTGTACGTACACCCTCGGTACGCGCTTTGTAATGTCCGTCAGAAACTCATAAGGAAAGCGTCCGGACAAGTCGGACAATTCATAAATCGTGATCTCTTCATTGCCCTGCTTTCCGAGGATCACGACCTCGTCGCCTTTCTTTGCTTCGGGGATCCCGGTCACGTCGACCATGAACTGATCCATGCAGATCCGGCCGAGGACTCTGGCCCGTTTCCCGCAGATCAATACCTCTCCCTTGTTTGAAAGGCTTCTCGGAATGCCGTCCGCGTACCCTGCGGAAACGGTGGCGATCCTCATCGGTCTTCTCGAAGTGAAAGTCTCGCCGTAACTGACCGGAGTGCCTTCGGGGATCGTTTTCACGTAAGTGATCATGGATTTCAATGACATTGCGGGATGCAGCGGAACGGGATATTCCACTTCATCGGACGGATACACGCCGTAAAGCGCAATGCCTAACCGGATCGCGTTTTCATTCGGGAACGTTTTCTTTCGAAGCACGGCAGCACTGTTTGAAAGATGGATCAACCGGAAATCGATCCCTTCTTTCTTCGCAAAACTGACAAAGCCGAGGAAACGGACGGCCTGTAACAGCGCGTGGCTCTCGTCTTTCATATCCATGGTGGCGAAATGCGTGAAAACGCCTTCCACCGTTATGCCGGGCAGTGAAGCGATTTCCTTCAGAACGGCGATCCCCTCTTCATCCGGCGTAAGGCCTACGCGGGACATTCCCGTATCGACTTTGACGTGGATCACGGCCGGCTTTCCGATCTCTCCGGCAATTTTGGACAATTCGCGGGCGGTCTCCGTCTCAAATACGGCCATCCGGATCTCTCTCCGGACAAGATCCGGGAAATATGCTTCCGAGACCGGGCCCAGGATCAGGATCGTATTCATGATCCCGGCATCCCGGAGTTCGATCGCTTCGTCCGCCGTCGCGACGGCGAAACCGAACGATCTGTCTTTCAGAAGTCTCGCGAGCGTAACTGCACCGTGACCGTACGCATCCGCCTTGATCACGGAGAAGGCGCGGAACCCCTTGCGGTCCTTTGTCAATTCATTGAAATTATACAAAATCGCGTCAAGGTCCACTTCCGCCCTGATCCGGCTCCATTCAGCTTTCATGCTTTTTCCTTCTTTCTTCTGCTTCTGCCTTTGAGAAAACGCAACCGCAGTAATCCTGTCGGTACAGACCGTACTCGGCGGACAATTCGACGGAACGCTTGTAACCGTCCTTTTTCTTGAAATCCGACGGGAAAGGTGAAACGTGAAATTGCCTTCCCGCATCTTCGCCGATCCGGTTCAGGAGTGCAGCATTCTTTAAGGGACTGATCGAAAGCGTGGTCGTGAAATAATCGAAATGACCCTCCGATGCCAGACGGGCAGTCTCAAAAAGCCGCAGTCTGAAACAGGCTTCACAGCGTTTTCCGCCCTCTTTTTCACCTTCAAATCCGCGGATCGCTTCCCGGTACACCGTAGGATCGTAAGTTCCTTCGATAAGATGCACCGGATGAGGGAACGGCTTTTCGGCAATGAACCGTTTCAATTCCGAAAGCCGAAGGTCGTATTCGGCCTCCGGCTCAATGTTCGGATTATAAAAGAAAACTGTGATCTCAAAGTACTCCGAAAGGTATTCGAGCACATAAGAACTGCACGGTGCACAGCAAACGTGCAGGAAAAGGGTCGGAACGCGTTCCAACCCTTTGATGATCTCATCGGCCTCCTTTTGATAATTCCTGACGCTCATATCAGTTGAGGAAGTCCCTGATGTGTTTTGCCCTTCCGGGATTCCTGAGTTTACGGATGGCTTTCGCTTCGATCTGACGGATGCGCTCTCTCGTAACGTTGAAAACGTTTCCGACTTCTTCGAGCGTCATCGGCTTTCCGTCTTCCAAACCGAACCGCTTGATGATGACTTCACGCTCTCTCGGTTTCAGATCGTTCAAAAGCTTGTAGATCTCTTCGCGAAGCATGACGTTCTCAATGTTCATTTCAGGCGTCACCATCGTGGTATCCGCGACGAAATCGCCGAGGTTTGAATCGTCTTCCTCGCCGATCGGCGTTTCCAGGGAGGCGGGTTCTCTCGCGATCTGCATGATCTCCATGACCTTCGAATCCGTGATCCCTTCTAACCCGGGCATTTTCTTGAGTTCCGTCGTAAGTTCATTGACGGAAGGCTCCCGGCCGAGTTCCAGCGTGAGCCGCTTCTGCGTCGTCGCGATCTTATTGATCGTTTCAACCATATGCACGGGCACGCGGATCGTTCTGGCCTGGTCTGCAAGCGCTCTCGTCACGGACTGGCGGATCCACCAGGTCGCATACGTGGAAAGCTTGTATCCTTTGGTATAATCAAACTTTTCGACGCCCTTGATGAGTCCGAGATTTCCTTCCTGAACGAGATCCAGGAAGTTCATGCCGCGTCCGGTATAGCGCTTGGCAATGCTGACCACGAGACGGAGGTTCGCTTCGATCAGACGCTTCTTCGCGTTGTCGTCACCGTCGGACTTCCGTTTCGCAAGCTCGATCTCTTCTTCATTGCTGAGCAGCGGGACCATGCCGATCTCCTTCAGATACATTCTGACGGGATCGCTGGTGCCGGCGCTGTCGAGCATGGCGCTGTCAATGTCAAGATCGATCGCTTCCGCATCTTCATCCGAAAGATCGATGTCGTCGTCAAACGGCTCCATCAGATTCTCGTCCGGGATCGCGTCGATGATGACGATGGACTTCTTGTTCAGATAATCCGTGATCGGATCGATGCTGTCCGGCGGGATCGAAATGTCGTTGAAGAAAGCGCTGATCTCCTTCATGCTGATCGTGTTGGCGTTGTTCTTGGCCTTGGCAACGATCTTTTCGAGCATTTCCTGCGTGACGACCTGCGTCGATTCTTCCTTTTTCGAGGATTCTTCGGTATAATCGTCATCAAGATATTCTTCCTTGACCTCGTCTTCCACAAATTCTTCGATCGGGTCAAGATCCTTCTCTTTCTTGCGCGACTGTTTCGCAGGCTTTTCCGAAGGGCGCTTGGCTTTCGCCGGAGGAACCGGCTTTTCCTCAGCTTCATAGATCATGGCTTCCATGACGACAGGCGCTTTTTCAATTGACAATGACTGCTCAATGCGCTCTTCCTTCACGTCCGCCTTCACCTTTTTTACGGGCTGCTCCTTTTCCTTCACGGTGACCTTTGCGTCAATCTCCACCGGGGTCTCTTCGGCTTTTTGGGGTTCCTTCTTCTTCGTCGCTTCCTTCTTGACCGGCTTGACCGGTTTTTTCTCCGCTTTTGAAGTTTTTTCTTCGACCTTCGGAACGTCCTTTTTCGGAGTTTCCTTCTTCGCTGTCTCTTTCTTGACAGCCTTTACCGGTTTCTCTTCCGCCTTAGGAGATTCTTTCTTCGCCGCTTTTGCTGGTTTCACCTCTGCCTTCGGAACGTCCTTTTTCGCAGATTCCTTCTTCACTGCCTTAACGGGTTTCTTTTCCGTCTTTTGAACAGCCTTTGCCGTCTCTTTCTTAGCAGCCTTCACCGGTTTCTCCTCGATCTTCGGCTCTTCCTTCATGGCCTTCGGAGTTTCTTTCTTCGCAGCCGTCTTTTTTACGGGCTGATTCACGACGGAAGCTGCCGCCGGAGCGCTTTTCTTCTTCGCGTTCTGCTTCTTTTCTTCTTCAGGATTGACAGTCTTTTTTGATGCCATACTACTCCTTTTTTGTGATGCAATGATTTGCATGGTTTCGTTCCCGGAGGAACCTGTTACTTCATCACAAAATTGATGATCCGGCCCGGAACATAGATCTCTTTCACGATGGTTCCCTGGATCTTTCCGGCCAGTGCATCTTTTGCGATGGCAAGCGCTTCTTCTTTCGTCGCGGACTTCGGGATCAGGGCCACAGACTTTACTTTTCCATTCACCTGTACGCCGATCTCGACCGCGTCTTCCTGAACCGCGCTTTCATCAAATACGGGCCATGGCTCGTATGCCAATGATCCTTCATGCCCTAAAATGCTCCAAAGCTCTTCGCCGACGTGCGGGGTGATGCAGGAAAGCATTTTCACGAAGCCTTCCGCATATTCCTTCGGACACGATCCGGCCTTATAAACGGCATTGGTAAAGATCATTAACTGCGAGATCGCCGTATTGAATGCAAGTTTTTCAAAATCGTCCGTGACTTTCCGGACGGTCTGGTGATACGCCTTCTCCAGTTCTTTTTTTGCATCCTCTTTGATGTTCGAGGGCTCCGAGAAGAAAGTGAACACCCTGTTCAAATATTTTCTGGCTCCGTCCACGCCGGCGCTGCTCCACGGTTTGGACACCTCCAACGGGCCCATGAACATTTCGTAGAGTCTCAGCGTGTCTGCGCCGTAATTTTTGGCAATGTCGCTCGGATTCACGACGTATTCCGGATAGCGCTTCCCCATCTTGATGCCGTTTTCACCGAGGATCATGCCCTGATGCACGAGTTTCTTGAACGGTTCTTTGACGGGCGAAAGACCTTCGTTGTAAAGGAAATGCGTCCAGATCCGGGAATAGATGAGGTGCCCGACGGAATGCTCGGGACCGCCGATGTAAAGATCGACAGGCAGCCAGTGCTTCATGAGTTCGGGATCCGCGAACGCTTCCTCATTATCGGGATCGAGATAACGGAAAAAATACCAACTCGAGCCGGCGGAACCGGGCATCGTGGAGGTCTCGCGGAGTCCTTTCTTTCCGTGCCCTTCATAATGCTTCCATTCTTCCGCATTCTCCAAGGGCGCCTGTCCGTTCTTTCCGCGGTAATCCTCAAGCTCCGGCAGGATGAGCGGCAATTCGTCGTCATCCAGCAGGAAATCCTGCCCGTCTTCCCCGTGCACGATCGGCACCGGCTCGCCCCAGTACCGCTGTCTCGCGAAGATCCACTCACGAAAATGGTAGTTCACCGTTCGTTTCGCAATGCCCATGCCGACCAGTTTGTCGGTGATCGCCTTCTTCGCTTCTTCGACCGTAAGCCCGGTAAACTCGGCGGAATTGATCAGTTTGCAGCCTTTGCCGAGATAGTCCTGTTTTTCAAACGCCTGAACATTGACGTCGCCGCCTTCAATGACCTCAAAGATCGGAAGTCCGTGGACTTTCGCGTATTCATAGTCTCTTCCGTCGTGCGCCGGAACGGCCATGACCGCGCCGGTACCGTAATTGGCCAGAACGAAATCGCCGATGAACAGCGGGACTTCCCTGCCGTTGATCGGATTGATGCAATACAAACCCTTCAAAGGACAGCCGGATTTCGTTTTATTGAACTCGGTCCGGTCCATATCGCTTTTCTTTTTCGTTTCGTCGATGTAGGCCTGCACTTCTTTCGGATTCTCCACACGCGGCATAAGCGTCTGAACGAGCGCACTGTCGGGCGCCAGCACCATGAAGGTGATGCCGTAGATCGTTTCGATGCAGGTCGTGAAAATGGAGAAGGTGCCGCCGCCGACGATCTGGAACTCGACTTCGACGCCCTCGGACTTGCCGATCCAGTTGCGCTGCATTTCCTTCGTGGATTCCGGCCAGTCGATCTCCTCGAGCCCCTGAAGCAATTCTTCCGCGAACGCCTGCTGGTCGATGACGAGCTGTTTCATGAATTTCCGGACCACGGGGTACCCGCCGCGCTCCGATTTCCCGTCAATGACCTCGTCGTTCGAAAGGACGGTGCCGAGTTCCTCGCACCAGTTGACCGGCATGTCGGCATAGCGCGCATAGCCTTTTTCATAGAGCTTTTTAAAGATCCACTGCGTCCAGCGATAGAATTTGGGATCCGAAGTGGCGATCATCTTCGACCAGTCGTAATCAAAACCGAGTTCACGAAGCTGTTTCGAAAACGTCTCAATGTTCTCCTCGGTAAAACCGTTCGGATGGTTACCGGTTTTCACGGCATACTGCTCCGCAGGCAGGCCGAAGGAATCATAGCCCATCGGATGAAGAACGTTGAACCCTTGCATCCTCTTCATTCTGGACATGATGTCGGTTGCGGTATATCCTTCCGGATGACCGGCATGCAGGCCTACGCCCGAAGGATACGGGAACATGTCCAATACGTAATACTTCGGCTTGGAAAAGTCGTGCACGTCCGTTTTGAACGTTTCATGCTCTTTCCAGTAGTTCTGCCACTTCTTTTCAATGTTGATGTGATCGTATCTCATGATGCTCCTCAAGTCCGGCAAACGCCGGCGGTTTTTCAAAAACCCAGAGTGCCGAAATTCCGCAGATTGACTCCCGGTATGATACCAGGTGGGTTTCCGCACGGAAATTTCTGTCTTCCACTGATTGCTGGTTGAGGCCTGACATAGAAGTCCGGATGATAGGAATCCCTTTTTTAACGTCTGTAGGTTCAAAAAAACGGAATACTCGAACACCCCAGGAAAAATATGAAGTTGTATGCTTATGCCCTCCGTTCCAGAGTCTTCAGCACTGTTTCAAAATATTCGGGCAGCGGGCTTTCAAATTCCATATACTTGCCGGTACGCGGATGGATGAAGCCGAACGTCCTGGCATGCAGCATCTGTCCGTCAGTCTTAAACTCGCATTTTCCGGTCCCGTAGACCTCGTCTCCGACCAAAGGATGACCGATCTTCGCCATGTGAACGCGGATCTGATGCGTTCTGCCGGTTTCCAGCCTAAACTCCGAGAGCGTATACCGGTCGTATCGCTTCAATACGCGGTAATGCGTGACTGCTTCCTTTCCGTCGGGACGGACCGCCATCTTTTTCCTGTCGGTCGGATGCCTTCCGATCGGATAGGACAAAGTGCCCTCGTCTTCTTTCAGTATCCCGTTCACGAGCCCGACGTAGATCCGGTGAACGGAATGCTCTTTCAATTGTTTTGCCAAGCAAAGATGCGCCTCATCGTTCTTGCAGACGATGAGCACGCCGGTCGTGTCCCGGTCGATCCGGTGCACGATCCCGGGCCGGATGACGCCGTTGATCCCGGAAAGATCGTGACAATGATACAGTAACGCATTGACGAGCGTTCCTGTAAAATGTCCCGCCGCCGGATGAACGACCATACCCTTCGGCTTGTTGATCAGAATGACGTCATCGTCTTCATAAAGCACGTCGAGCGGAATGTCCTCCGGAAGCACGTTCAGTTCTTCCGGTTCGGGAAAGGCCACTTTGATCACGTCGTCTTCTGTAAGGATCTTCGAAGGTTTTTCCTTCACTTCATTGACGGTCACGTTTCCGTTTTCAATCAGTTTCTGAAAGAAGGACCGGCTGTGATCCGGATAAACAAGCGTAAGCACGCGGTCCAGCCGCATGCCTTCTTCCTCGGAAGAAACAATGATCCGGTCCGTAGATGCGTCCATTACTCGCTCTCTTTGTTCTCTTTCTTTCGCTTTCCGAACACGCGGATGCGTTTCAGATCCTCATCCTTGTACACGAACAACAGGAAAATCACCAGCGTGATGCAGGAAAGCGAGACGAAAATGTCCGCCACGTTGAATACCGGAAACTTGATCAGCGAAATGTAAATGAAATCGACGACGTATTTCCGGAAGACGCGGTCAATGAGATTTCCTACGGCTCCGCCCGCAATGAACGAAAGCAGAATGAACAGCGGCAGAAACTTTTTTTCGAACGGGATCCGGATCACGAAGTACACGATGACCGCCAAAGCGACAGCCGTCATAATATAGAAAAAGATCGTGCTGTCTTGCAACAGCCCGAACGCCATACCGGTATTCTCCACATAAGTGAGTTCCAACGCCCCGGGAATGATCGTGATCGCAGAACGTCCCATGAGAGACTTGACCGCCCACAGCTTCGTGAGCTGATCAATGGCAACGATGACCGCGATCGGAGCGAAAAACAGGATCCACTTCAGCCATTTGTTTTTCATTGATTCTCCAAACCGGAAGTCCCGGAGCGGCTGTTTTCCGCTCCGGGAAAATGATTCTTACCGCTGATTCAATGCGTTCAGATCCACCATGTCGCCGACCAGCTGATCGAAATCGCCGGAAAGGTTCATGTTCTGCGGAACGATCATGAAAATCTTCTTCGAGATCTTCTGAAGGTTTCCGCCGACCGTATAGCAGGCCCCGGAAGCAAAATCAATGAGCCGCTGGGCCGCAGCCATGTCGATTCCTTCCATGTTCAGGACGACGGCTTTGTATTCAAGCAGCATGTCCGCGATCGTCGTGGCGTCGTCGAAGCTCCTCGGCATGATCATGCAGACGTCGGTATTTCCCTTCTGAGACTTTCCGCTCATTGAAAGGACTTTAACGTTCTCTTTGTTGCTGTATGAAGACGCAGGACGCTGCACCGGCTCTTCGGTGCTCTTCCCGGGATTCGAATAGGCGCCGTAAGAAGACGAATCGTCATATTCGTCGTAGGATTCCCGTTTCGCTTTCTTCGCTTTTTTCAGCTTCGATTCATCGGATTCCGACGCATCGTCGAACTCGTCATAATCATCATATTCCTCGTCTTCAGGAACCATCTTGAACTTTTTCAGAACCTTATCGAAAACTCCCATCTCATCCGCCTTTCCTGTTCCGGCCCGATTCGCCGTCTTTCATCCGATCAACCTTTTAAAGGTCGAAAACATACCACCTAAATTATGCGGGTTTTTCAGTCAAATGTCAACTGAAAAGAACAAAAAATAAAACATATTCCGTACATTTTTCGAATTATTCGAAAATGATTTCGTTCTCTTCGTGTCCTTCCCCGTAAAGGACGATGCGGTCATAGGACTTCAGACTACCCTTCACCCTGTCGGAAACGATGACGTAGGAAGTATCAATCGAGTTCTGGATCCGCACGATCGGCTTGAAAATGCAATAACCGTTATTCACCTGGAAACAGCCTTCCACGGAGGCCCTGACGCCGAGTTTCATGGTCTCGGCCAGGTCGCCGGAGGACTGGATCTCCATTCCGGCATAAAGATCCTCTCCCATCACGTATGCCACGCCTTCTCCGATGATGAAATTCGGAGCGTTTTCGGCAGTGTCACGGAAATAGACCGTGGCGGGATGGAATACCGTACTGCCGTCCGCGTTTTTCGTGGAGACGCCCCA
>JAEEIV010000072.1 GCA_016281555.1 Lachnospiraceae bacterium
TACAAAAAACCGGATGCAATTACCGAAAAACATAAAAATAAATACAGAAGGATCGGCTGGGCCAGTCCGGGGGAGGAACTTCTCTATGTGGGACGGTCCACAACCAAGCGGCTTCACCTGATGGGAATCAACAGGATCGGAGATCTGGCCACAATCGATCCTGAGATCCTTCACGACCATCTCGGAAAGATGGGCTATGTTCTGTCCGCCTTTGCAAGGGGAGAGGATCAGACGCCGGTCTCCGTCGAGAACTATGAGGCACCAATCAAGAGTATCGGCAACAGCACCACGACGCCAAGAGATCTGACAACAGAAGAGGACGTGAAGATCGTTGCCTACATCCTTGCGGAAAGCGTGGCATCCAGACTGAAGGATAACAATTTCAAGTGCCGCGTGGTAGAGATCTCCGTCAGGGACAATGAACTGTTTTCCTTCACGAGGCAGCATAAGATCAAGACGCCAACGGATATCAGTGCCGAAATTGCGAGTCAGGCAATGGCGATTTTTCACGAGAATTATCATTGGCAGAAGCCGATCCGGTCGGTAGGCGTTCGTGCCTGCGATCTTGTCGACGCGACCTGTCCATATCAGCTGGACCTTTTTACCGACATTGATCGGCGGGAAAAGCAGAAAAAGATGGACGAGATCACGGATGAGATCCGGCGCAGGTTTGGATTCTACAGCATCCAGCGGGGACTTATGTACATGGACAATGTCCTGTCGCATGTGAACGCGAAGGAAGACCACACAGTCCATCCGCACGGATACTTCGAGAAGGGAAATAAAGTGTTTGACGAGGTTGGATAAATGAAGCAGGAAGCATTTAAGATCTATGTTCAGGTGAATGCTGATTTCCTGGAGGAAGGCGGGATCCTGCCGAGATATTTGATCTGGGAGGACGGCACAAAGTTCGAGATCGACAGGGTGACGGATGTCCGTCAGGCGGCGAGTCTGAAGGCCGGCGGCTGCGGCATGCGGTACACCTGTCAGATCTGCGGAGGAGAGCACTATCTCTTCTACGAGGGCAACTTCCGCTGGTTCGTGGAAGCGAAAAAGGGAAGGGAGGTGAGTGTGCCGTGACGAACGAGGCGCGGGAAAAACGCTATCTTGATATCGTTGAGTTCATCAAGCGATATGTACAGGACAATCATGTTACACCGACTGTCAGGGAACTGGGGCAGGCCGTTGGTCTATCTTCGTCTTCTTCCATCCATGCGGTTTTAAAGCAGATGGAAAAGCACGGAATGATCATGAGTCAGCCGACTAAGGCACGAACAATCGTCGTTCTGGTCTGAGAGTACATTTACAACACCATATTTTTCCGTCGTATATTGAGTCAGCGGGGGCAGACCGGGTAACCGGCAACTGAAAAACCATCTACGCACCGTACGAAGCAGGATTGAGACAAGGGAGCATCATACCCTTTGTCCCAGTCTGTTTCTGCGGTGCGTTTCTTTTTTAGGAAACAACCCCTGCTTCGTACGACTTTGAAGGTCCTTTTCAGACTTCCGCTGGGAAAGGATCTTATGTTCTACATCTGGCAAGAGAATACCGCTCATTATCCCTAAGTCCTTTGAGTTTTTTGTCACAGGAAATCAAAACGAAAAACCCAAAACAAAGAATTCAAAGGAGATAGAAAATGAGTTGGAATAATGCAATTGAAAAGAGAAAATTTGACGCAAAAGAAAAGGAGTTGATGCGGCAATACCGCGAGGCTGGTATGAGTGAAGAGTTAATGAAGGAACTCTATGAGTTTGATTGGGAGGTTTACAAAAGTGATCGGCGATATTATGAGCATACACAGTCGCTGGAGGAACTGTTGGATGCGTACTACGATGGTCAGCAGGTGTCTTTGAAAAGGGATATGGAGGCATTTACCGTATTACCAGAGCCGGATCGAGAGAGAAAATTCTGGTGGATTGACGAAATCGAAAATGAGAAACTGGCTGCTGTCATTAATACTCTTGATGATTTTGAAAAGCAACTGATTCATCTTTATGTATACGAGGAATATAGCAGTTACGAGATATCTTCCATGCTGAATATTCCTTCAAGCAATATACGTTATCACCTGAACAATGCATTTGCCAAGTTGGCTAGCGCGATGGGAAGACAGCTTCCCAAGACGGAAAAAAGCGACAGCAAATGAAATTGCTATCGCTTTTGGGGTGTTGACTTTTAATGAAAAAAGTGTTGACTTCAAATCGCCGGATGAGGCTCACCATTCCTCCTTTTCCAGGTTTTATGCGGGTTTCAGGCGATTTGAAGTTGGCATAAAAAAACTGTGCCCGAAGGGATTCGAACCCCCGACCCACGGCTTAGAAGGCCGTTGCTCTATCCGGCTGAGCTACGGACACAGAACGCGCCCCGAATTCGGAGGCGAACATTGGAATTATAGCGATAATCACTTGGATTGTCAAGCGGTTTTCACCAGTATTTCAGGGGCGTTCCGACGCCGTCGCGGTTTAAGTAGAGGAGATTCAGGCGGGTTCCGGAAGGAACCGGAAAGCGCGGGAACAGGCTGCCATCGGTAAAATGTGACGATTTTGTTAACATTATTAAGTTTTTGTTGAAATTTGACGGAGACCGCGGTATAATAGGATCACAATGAAAATGCGGAATTATTCGCGTTTGTTTTAGTTTGGTCGCATCGTGGCATGTTTCGCGAGGTTGATTGCATGAAGAAAAAGATTTTTGGTTCGTTTGCGGTGATTCTCAGCCTCAGCCTGATCTTTGCAGGCTGCACTGTGAGCGGTGAACCGGTTTCTTCCGAAAAAAGCATAAATGACGATGTGACGGTTCCCGAGGAGTCGGAAAGCGCCAGGGACAGCGTGCCCGAAAACGGCGATCCGACGGAAGAAGAGACGGAACCGGTGACGGATTACGTTTATCCGGAAGACAGGACGAAAGAGCCTACGACCGAGGAACCGACGACGGAAGAACCGACGGAATCTCCGAACATCGGCCTTCGGGCATTGGCGGTCGTGCCGAATTACGTGAACGTTCGGACCGGCCCGTCCACCGAATATGACATCGTCGGAAAGATCTACAATTACTGCGCCGCGGAGATCCTCGACGACGTGGAGGGTGAGGACGGAAACTGGTTCCTCATCACTTCCGGAAACGTGAAGGGGTACATTAAGGCGGAGTTTTTCCTGGTGGGCGAGGAAGCCGAGGCCATGCGGACCCAGGTCGGCGTGCTGAAGGGCATCGTCATGGAAGACTGGCTCCGGGTCCGTTCCGAGCCGGACCTTTCGACGCTCGACAACGTGTTCACGTTCTATGAGCGCGGGACCGAAGTCATCATTCAGGAACTGAGCGACGGCTGGGCGAAGATCGAAACCGATGACGCAAGCACGGGCTACGTGTATGCCGAGTGCCTCGACATCTGGCGCGATTTCAAGACGGCCATCACGATAGAGGAAGAGGAAGAGGCCATCCGGAAGCAGAAGGAAGCCGAAGAAAGGGCGCGGAAGGCGAAGGAAGAGCTGGAAGCGGCGAAGAAGGCGCAGGAAGAAGCGAGACAGCGTACGATTGCATTGCAGGCGGAAGCGGCGCGTCAGGCGGCGATCCTTGCGCAGCAGCAGGCACAGGCAGAAGCGGCGGCGCAGGCGGCGGCACAGAAGGCGGCGGCGGAAGCGGCGAGACTCGCGGCGGAAGCAGCGGCAGCGGAAGCGGCGGCGCAGAACGATGCATTGACGGCACAGCGGAATGCGGTCGTGGCGTTCGCATTGCAATACGTCGGTCACCCGTACGTGCATGCGGGACGGAGTCTGGAAACGGGTACCGACTGCTCCGGATTCACGAAGCTCGTCTATCAGCATTTCGGCTATGATTTTCTGATGTGGTATCCGGCGGGTCAGGCGGAACAGGGCATTCGTGTGGACCTGAACGACCTGAAGCCCGGCGACCTCCTGTTCTATTCCAACAGCCAGAAGTACCTCGGCCACGTGGCCATGTATATCGGAAACGGACAGATCGTCCACGCCGGCACGGAGGCCACCGGCGTCATTACCAGCAG
Organism: Lachnospiraceae bacterium; assembly: GCA_016281555.1. Lineage (GTDB taxonomy): Bacteria > Bacillota > Clostridia > Lachnospirales > Lachnospiraceae > UBA1267. The sequence continues at coordinate 4,022 of JAEEIV010000072.1, forward strand.
TGCGTATTACCGGAACCCGCTGTTCGCGGTCCGGATCATTTATTGATGCCCGTCGTAAGAGACGTCGCATCGGGGGAGAAGAATGTCAACGGAAGTGTTGATGCTGATCATTCTGGCAGCGTTGTATCTGGTCGCGATCAATACCATCGCGATGCTGCTCGTATACATTGACGATCTGGAGATCACTGCCGGAAAACCGGGCATCCCGAAGGGGATCCTGATCGCGTTCATGATCTTCGGCGGCGGCCTCGGGGCCTTGCTCGGCCTGCGCTTCTTTAAGAAGCGTCCGTCGACCCGAATGATGGTGAATGCGGCGGCAATGACCGTCATCTGGGTCGCGCTCCTCGTGGCGGCCGGACTGTTCCTGCCGAAGATCCTTTCCCGGCATTTCGGACCGTCGGACACTCCTTCGGCGGAAGTCGTGACTTCCTCTGAGGAGAGCGAGCCGGAGAGTTCTGAGGAAATGACGTCGACGGAAGACGAATCGGAAACGGAAGTGGAATCTGAATCGGAATCCGAAGAGGAAAGTGACGAAGAAAGCGGCGAAGAAACCGGGACTGAGGAATCGGAAGACGGGACGGAACTGACGACCGCTCCGCCGGAACCGACGGACGAGGACGATTCTGCGGAAGCCTCAAAGCAGGCGGAAGCGGCAGCGGAAGCATCGAAAAAGGCTGCGGAAGAAGCCTCGAAACAGGCGGAAGCAGCCGCGGAAGCCTCGCGCATAGCGGCTTCGATCGCGGCGGCGGAAGCGTCCCGGCAGGCGGCGCAGCAGGGACCGGCGGATGCGGATGCGAAGCGGATCACGATCGCAATGATCGGCGACATGCTGATGCATCCCGGCGTCAGCGGGCTGGCGATCAAGGCAACGAACCCGAATTATACTTCTTTGTCAGCAATTCCGGCGAATCGTCCGGATTATTCTTTTATTTTTCAGGCCATTGCCCCGGTGATCTCCTCGGTGGATATCGCCGTGGTGAACAACGAGGTGCCTTTCGGCGGCAACCAGTACGGTCTTCCGACCTACAGCAACGCGCTCCGGTATAACGTTTATACGGAGCTCGGCGACGCGGAAGCGGCGGCAGGGTTCGACGTGATCCTGAACGGTACAAATCACGCGCGGGACATGGGGACGGAAGGCGTCCTGAACACGCTCAATTTCTGGAAGAGGTATCCTTCGATCCTGCAGCTTGGCACGCATGAGTCCCAGGCGGACGCGAACACGATGCGGATCATTGAGCGGCAGGGCGTGAGGATCGCGCTGTTTAATTATACCTACGGCAGCAATTCCGGGCTGGACGGCGCGAGACCGTGGCTTTTGGACTGCATGCGGGATCAGGACAAGTCGAAGATCGCCGCGGAGCTTGAAAGAGCGGAACAGCAGGCGGATTTCACGATCGTTTTCCCGCACTGGGGCGAGGAATATCATCTGGAAACTTCGGCGAAACAGCAGGAATGGGCGCAGTTCTTTACGGAGCACGGCGCGGACCTCATCATCGGCACGCATCCGCATTGCATGCAGCCGATCCGGTCGATCACGGCCGCGAACGGGCGGAAGTCTGTCTGCTATTTTTCGCTTGGGAATTATATTTCCATGCAGGATGAGACCATCACGAACCTCGGCGGCATGGCGAGGGTCACGCTCGTCGCGGATTCGAGGGGCGTCCGGATCGAGAATTACACGATGGATTATCTGGTCACGCACTGCACTTTCGAGCATCAGCGCTATGTGAACGCGAAAAACGCCGGGATGTCCGAGAATGAAGCGGTGTTGGAAGGGTACAATTCAGCGTATGTGGTAAGGCTTGAGAATTATTCGGACGCGATGTGCGCGAAACAGGCGATCCGGACGCAGAACCGGACCGGTGCGGATGCGGGCGCGCGGGCGAACTACGCCTACCCATTCACAATGGCCACGTTCAAGAGAATCATTGCGGAGTGCGGTCTGCCGATGCCCGCCTATATGGCGCCTTATTAAGCGGATAATGAGTTGAAAAGAATCACTTCATGAGATATTCGATCTTCAGTCCTCCGGTTTCCGACCGGAGGACTTTTGCATATCCGCCGGAGATGAGCGGCATCATCGGCGGAAGATGACCGATGTCGAGGTCCATGAGGATCGGGACGTCGAAGCCCTGCAGCATGTCGAGAACGGCATCGTACTGGTTGAGTCCGAACAGCTCCTGTCCCATGAGCATGGGGCGGCCGATGAGGAAGCCCTTCGCAGTCCGGAACCATCCGGCTTCGCGAAGTTCCCAGAGGGCGCGCCGCATTTCGAAGACGTTCAGATCGCAGGACTCCAGAAACCAGAGAATGCCGTCGTTTTCATAGCGTTCAATGAATTCCTTCACCCGGTCGAAGCGTGTGCCGCAAAGATTCGCCAGGCAGTCGAGGCAGCCTCCGAGGAGCCGTCCCTCGAACGCACGGCCGTCCCATTCCCCGAATTTCATCAGGTTCGGCTCCGTGATGTGATAGGACTCGAGCGGCGCAAGCTCGCTTTTTAAGGACTCTTTTTCCCAGCCGTCATAGCTTTCCACGGAATTGATCTTCCCGGTGACGAGGTCGAACGCGTCCTGCACGGCACGGTGCCAGGGCTTCATGCCGAACGAGGGAGCGCAGGGACCGTAGATCGCGGCCGTGTCCGTGAGCGTCGGCAAAAGAAAGGTGAAATTCGTATTGTCGGAGTAGCCCATGTACCATTTCGGACGGGCGTTTCGTATCGCGTCGAAATCGACGTACGGCAGGTCTTCGCACATGGTCTCGCCGCCGCCGACGGAGAAGAGCACGTCGTTTTTCTCACTCACGTACATTTCCGTCAGTTCCCTCCCGCAGCTTTCCGCAGAAGAGGACTTTCCGATGCCTTCTCCCTTGTAGACGTTCGGACCGAGATCCTCTTTGTAACCGAGATTCCGAAACACGCTCAGTGCATGCTGAAAAGCGGAGCGGTACGGCTCAATGGAGACGCCGAAACTCGGCGCCGCGTAACCGATGGTGCCGCCCGGCGGCAAGGGTGCAGGATATTTCATGGAGACCTCCCCGAAACTGTTTTCAACGCCATTTTACTAAATCGCGGCAATGCCGTCAAGTTGCTTGTTTTGGTTGACAAAAGGTAGCTTTTCTTATACAATGACTTCGTATGACCTAATATAGGGGAGGTCTGCCCTTTTGACAGCCGCCGGTTTTCAGAAAACAGGGAAAAATGAGGTTCGTTTTGCGGATGTGCATTGCCATATTCTGTATGGCGTGGACGATGGTTCCCGGAACAAAGAGACGTCTCTTTCGATGCTGAAGCAGGCGGCCCGGGAAAACGTGGAAGGCATCATCCTCACGCCGCATTTCTTCGCGGGACGCTCCTCGCTGACGCGGGATTTGATCCGCGAAAAGACGGAGGAGCTGGCTTCGCTTTGCCGCGAAGAAGGGATTCCGGTCAGTCTGTTTCCGGGGGCGGAACTGTACTATACGGAGGAGACGGACGAAGCGCTGAAACGGAATGAAGTTCCGACGCTGAACGACACGAACCGGCTGCTCACGGAGTTTTCGACGGAGATCCTCGAGGCGGAGATCCTGAATGCAGTGAAGAGGATCGCGAGCCTCGGCTACGTGCCGGTCATTGCGCACGTGGAGCGGTACCGGAACGTCATTTCCTCCGAGGATAAGGTGGAAAACCTTCGTTTGCAGGGGGCGGAGATCCAGGTCAACGTTTCTGCGCTCTCGGGCGCGCACGGGCTTGCGGTCCGGAGCCGCACGGAACGGCTGTTAAAGCGCCGGCTCGTGGATTATCTCGGAACGGACGCCCACGACGACCGGTACCGGAAGGTCGAAGTGCAGAAGACCGTCGGGCGGCTCATGAAGAAGTTCGACCGGGAATACATTGAAGAGATCACGTATTGGAATGCCAAGTCCCTGATGGATGCATGAGGGACGGCAGAGGATAAGAACAGGGCGGAATCAAAAAAGGCGCTCTGAACAAGAGCGGGAGGCAATTAAGATTATGCAGGAAAAGAAGAAGACGGAAGAACGCGCTGAGATCGATTGGCTCGATCTTTTGAAAGCGGTATTCCATAAGGGCTGGATCATTCTGGTGGCAGCGGCGGTCGTCGGCATACTGACGTTCTGTTATTGCAAGTTTTTCGTTACGCCGCAGTACACCTCGGAAACGACGATCATCGTTCTGTCAAGGACGGGTTCCGGCGAGAGCGTGACGTATCAGGACTCCATGTTCTCCCTTCAGATCATGAAGGACTACGAGCGGATCATCAAGAGCCGGAGCGTGGCGGAAAAGGTCATCAGCGATCTTGGCCTTGAGATCTCTCCGGACGCCCTGATCAACCGGATCCAGGTAAACAGCTGGGACAATACCCGTGTCGTGGGCATTGACGTTTCCGATCCGGATCCGGAACTGGCGCAGAAGATGGCGGATGCCGTACGGGTTGCGTCTTCCGAGCAGATCAAGACCGTGCTCAATGCGGATGCGGTGAATATGGTGGACCCTGCGGACCTTCCGAGCAGCCCCTCCTCTCCGAGAGTATTAAGAACGACGGCGGTCGGAGCGCTCATCGGAGCGCTGCTTGCGCTGATCGTGCTGGTGATCCTGTATATGGCCGATAATACGATCAAGAGTTCCGACGACATTGAAAAGTATCTGGAACTGCCGACGCTCGCGCTGATCCCTCAGTTTGAGGAAGACGGCAATTCAAAGAAGCAGACCGCGAAGCGGGCTGCGGTGACGAAGATACGGTAAAGGGGGCCCGGAATGCAGCAGATCACTTTAAGAAAGAGAAAACTTGATTTCGAAGCGGAAGAAGCATTCAAGACGCTTCGTACGAATATTGAATTTTCGGGCGACGATCTGAAGGTCATTGCCGTGACCTCGTGTCTCCCGAACGAAGGAAAATCGACGATGGCGTATCACCTGGCTCTCGCATTTGCGGAGAAAGGAAAGAAGACGCTCTTAATCGATGCGGACCTTCGTAAATCCGTGATGCAGAAGGTCTCTGCCTCCGGTTCCGTGCAGGCGGGCCTCACGAGTTTCCTCGTGGGCAAGGAAAAACTGATGGACGTGCTCGTCGGTACGGACGAACCGAACTTCTTCATGATCTTCGCCGGTCAGGTCCCGCCGAATCCTTCGGAACTTCTGGGCAGCAGCCGGTTTGATTCGATGCTGGAAGCGGCGAGAAAGACCTTCGACATCGTGATCGTCGATACGCCGCCGGTCGGCTCGGTCATTGACGGCGTCATCGTCTCTTCGCGGGTGGACGGCATCGTGCTCGTCATTAAACATGCCAGCATTTCCTATCAGCTGGCGCGCCGCGTGAAAGAACAGCTCGTCACCTCCGGAACGAGGCTGCTCGGCGTGGCCCTGAACGACATCGGCGGACGCGGCAGCGGATTCTACGGACATTATTACGGAAAACGCTACGGCTCGCATTACGGCTACGGTCCGTATTACGGAAAGTATGCGAAGAGTCCTGAGTCAGAACCGTCGATCTCAGAAGAAGAAAAAGATTTCGGAATGGATCTGAAGGCGTAATGGATACGAAGACATCCGGCAGTTTGCAGCCGGAGAACAATCAAAAACGGGGACTGCAGCATTGGCAGATGGTGACCATTCTGCTGGTGGGCTACGACGTCCTGGCCGTGGCAGGGTCCTATTTTCTCGGACTCTGGATCCGGTATGATTTCCAGTTCAGTTCGATCCCGGGCGCGAGCCTGAAGACGCTCCTTTGTTTCATTCCCTTATATGCGGCGTTTGTCGTGGTCGTTTTCTGGCTGCTCCGGCTGTATAAGAGCATCTGGCGGTTTGCCGGATACTCCGAACTGCTCCGGATGATCCTGGCGACGGCCCTGACGGCCTCGGTCCACCTGGGAGGAATGCTGATTTTCCAGCATTTCATGGGATCGCGCATGCCGATCTCGTATTACGTGGTCGGCGCCGTACTGCAGTTCATTTCAACGCTCGGCATCCGGTTCCTGTACCGCTTCGTGCTTTTGCTCCGCGGGAGAAAGAGCGTGACGGAAGAGAGCATGAAACGCGTGATGCTGATCGGCGCCGGAGAAGCGGGGCAGATCATTCTCCGCGACATCAAGGGCGCGAAGGAAACGAACGAGAAGGTCGTCTGCATCATTGACGACAATCCGAACAAGCACGGGCGTTTCATTGACAACATTCCGATCGTCGGCAGCCGTCAGGACATCCCCGACGCCTGCAAAAAGTTCGAGGTCAGCAAGATCTACGTCGCGATCCCGAGCGCCACGCCCGGAAATCTGAAGGACATCCTGAACATCTGCAAGGACACCGGCTGCGAGATCCGGAACCTCCCGGGCATGTATCAGTTCATGACCGGCGAAGTTTCGCTTGCGGCCATGAGGGAAGTTTCCGTCGAGGACCTGCTCGGCCGCGATCCGGTGAAGGTGGACTTAGAGGAGATCAGCCGGTTCGTCCGCGGAAAGAGCTGCCTCATCACGGGCGGCGGCGGATCGATCGGCAGCGAGCTTGCGAGACAGATCGCGGCCCAGGAACCGGAAAAGCTGATCCTGCTCGACGTGTACGAGAACAATGTCTACGACATCCAGCAGGAACTGAAAAAACGGTATCCGAAGCTGGATCTCATCGTCGTCATCGGTTCGGTCCGGGATTCCCGCAAAATGTTCAGCGTTTTCGAGAAATACCGTCCCGAACTCGTGTTCCACGCGGCCGCGCACAAGCACGTCCCACTGATGGAAGACAGTCCCTGCGAGGCGATCAAGAACAATACGATCGGCACCTATAAGACCGCGTTTGCGGCCATGGCGTTCGGATGCCGGCGGTTCGTGCTCATCAGCACGGACAAGGCCGTGAATCCGACGAACATCATGGGCGCGTCGAAGCGTCTCTGCGAGATGGTGGTCCAGGCCTTCAACCAGAAGGTGAAGGAAGGAAAGGCCGAGGAGATCCCGCAGCTGTTCACGCATTGGGCGGACGAAGGCGTGCTGACGGACCGGATCCGCGAGAACTTGAAGTGCGCGCGGACGGAGTTCGTGGCCGTGCGGTTCGGAAACGTTCTGGACAGCAACGGATCCGTGATCCCGCTCTTTAAGAAGCAGATCGCCGAAGGCGGCCCGGTCACGGTGACGCATCCCGACATCATCCGCTATTTCATGACGATCCCGGAGGCCGTGAGTCTCGTGCTCGAAGCCGGCGCCTATGCAAAGGGCGGCGAGATCTTCGTGCTCGACATGGGCGAGCCGATGAAGATCGACACGCTGGCGCGAAACCTGATCATCCTGTCGGGACACACGCCGGACGGCGACATCAAGATCAAATACATCGGACTGCGTCCGGGTGAGAAATTGTATGAAGAACGGCTGATGGCCGAAGAAGGTTTGAAACAGACCGAGAACGCGATGATCCACATCGGCGAGCCGATCCCCTTCGATCAGGACGAGTTCTTCCGTCAGTTGAAGGAATTGATGATCCTGGCGTACAAGAACAATGCGGACATCCGGACGGCGGTCGAGAAAATGGTGCCGACCTATCATTGCACCGGGACTCCGGCGGCCGGAGAAAACGGCCCGGAACCCGAGAAAGGAGAGCAGCAGTGAAGAGAATTCTTCGATCGCTTTTGATTGCAGCCGTGACCGGCGTTACGTTCCTCGGCGCTTCGCTGATGGTTTTGGCGGAGACGGACCCGGAAACGGGAAAGGAAGTCAAGAGCGACGTGCCTGCATTCAAGTATATTCAGGAAGACGGATCATTGACGGTCATCGAGTATTACGGCGGAAACACCTATTCGACGATCGTCATCCCGAACGCCATCGGCGACCCCGTGAGCGAGATCCGTTCCGGCGCGTTTCAGGGTGCGGATCCGGCGAAGGTCAATGCGGTCTACCTGCCCGACACGATGATGAAGATCGGCGAGAATGCGTTCCGGACAGGCATGCGCATCGTGGTCTATCCTTCGGGAGACTACCGGGCGTTTGCGTCACACCGGATGGAAAAGGATCCCGACGTGTCGGCGCTGACAGTGAAGAGCGACACGAAATACGGCGACGTCGTCGTGAGCGGCGGCGTACAGTACCGGCTGGACGGGATCGAGGCCACCGTCGTCGGTTATGAAGGCGCCGGCGGTGAAGTCCGGGTACTGGCGGAGGCCGGCGGGCTTCCGGTGACGACCGTTGCGAGCGGTGCATTGACGGATTCGAAGATCACGAAGCTTTATCTTCCCGGCAATGTGACGACGGTCGAAGAAAATGCGGTCGGTCCGTTTGAGGTCATCTTCCGTGCGGATACGGACGATCCCGTGATCCCGACGGAGACGCCGCACGTGCCGGAGTCCGCGGCGCGGCCGGTCGAAACCGGTTCGGCGGACATCGGAACGTTTGACATGAGCCTTGAAGAATTCGTGACGACGGGCTCGCCGGAGACGGAAGACGCCTCGACGGAAGAGGAAGAGAGCGGCAGCGAGGAAGAGACCGAAGAAGCGTCCGGAGAGAAGGACGCGGATGATACGACGGAAGAGGCGCCCGGAGAAGAAAAAGGCGACGGGAAGGGCGTGCCCGGAGAAGAACCGTCCGGCGAAGACGAACCCGCGAAGAACGGCGATGAATCGAAGCAGGTCAGTCCGTGGCTGTTCGTCGGCATCGGGCTCTCCGTCGTGGCATTGGCGGGAGTAACGGTCGCCGTCGTCCGGGAAATGAGAAAGCGGAACCGCCGGAAAAACCGCGGCAAGTGATCCCTGCCCGGAACGGTCCGGAAAGCGAAAGAATCATAAAAAAATTTTCTCCGAAGGAAACGAAACGTGACCTTCGGAGAATTTCATTTTCAGAGCCAAAAAAAGGCCGTTTTCACGGTTTATGACGGAGCGGTCGGCGGATTATTCATTTTCGACGAATTGCGGCCAAAACGCCGAAATCGGGGGCTATTGCAGAAAAAAACGGGATGTGATATAACGAAACTGCCGGTCGGAAGACCGGCGGAAAAACGTTAAAAAAACGGGAAAACAAAGAGAACCTAATGAGGAGGGATCTTACGAAATGAACGCATACGTTGAGCGTGTACTTGCCGAAACCAAGGCGAAAAATGCGAACGAGCCTGAATTTCTTCAGACCGTCGAAGAAGTCTTCAAGTCCGTTGAGCCGCTGCTCGATGCACATCCGGAATATGAGGATGCCTGCATCCTGGAGCGCATGGTGGAGCCGGAGAGAGTCGTGGAATTCCGGGTGACCTGGATGGACGACCAGTTAAAGCATCACGTGAACCGCGGCTACCGCGTGCAGTACAATGCATCGCTCGGGCCGTACAAGGGCGGTCTTCGTTTTGACCCCTCTGTCAACCTTTCCATCATCAAATTCCTGGGCTTCGAGCAGACCTTCAAGGATGCTCTGACCTGCCTTCCGATCGGCGGCGCGAAGGGCGGCTCCGATTTCGACCCGAAGGGCAAATCCGACGGCGAGATCATGCGGTTCTGCCAGTCCTTCATGACCGAACTGCAGCGGCACATCGGCCAGGACATTGACTGCCCGGCAGGCGACATCGGCGTCGGCGGACGTGAGGTCGGTTACCTCTACGGCCAGTACCGCCGGATCAAAGGCGCGGCGGAATTCGGCGCATTGTCAGGCAAGGCGCTGACGACCGGCGGCTCGATCCTTCGTCCGGAAGCGACCGGCTACGGCGCAGTGTACTATCTCGAGGAAGTCCTGAAGCACGACGGTGAGGACATCAAGGGCAAGAAGATCGCGATCTCCGGCTACGGCAACGTCGGCTGGGGCATCATGAAGAAGGCTGCGGAACTCGGCGCGGCTGTCACCTACTTCGCGGGTCCGGACGGATACATCTATGATCCGGAAGGCGTCGTCACCGAAGAGAAGCTGAACTACATCCTTGAAATGCGCGCGAAGGATCCGATGCATTGCAAGCCGTATGCGGACAAGTTCGGCGCGACCTTCGTTCCGGGCACGAAGTGCTGGGGCGTGAAGGACGTCGACATCTATATGCCGGCTGCGACGCAGAACGACGTGAACCTTGAGTGGGCGAAAAAGATCGCCGAGAGCGGAGTCCGTTACTACATCGAAGTCGCGAACATGCCGACGACCAATGAAGCGCTGGAGTTCCTGAAGAGCCAGAAGCACATCATCGTGGCGCCTTCGAAGGCCGTCAACGCCTGCGGCGTTTCCGTCTCCGAACTTGAGATGGCGCAGAACGCGGAGCGTCTGTACTGGACCGCCGAGGAAGTCGACGCTCAGATGCACAAGATCATGAAGAACATCTACAATGCTTCCGTGGAAGCGGCGGAGCGCTACGGCCTTGGTTACGACCTGGTCGCCGGTGCGAACATTGCCGGATTCCAGAAGGTTGCGGATGCAATGCTTGCGCAGGGCATCTTCTAAACTTCCCGTTTCATAAAAAGGGCTGCGGCAATGAACCTCGTTGCCGCAGTCCTTTTTTTGCTTTTTGCCTGCCCGGATCTTCCTGTCCGGGCAGGCGTTCCGTTTTTATGACGTACTTGAATCTTCGGTGCTTTTGTGATATGATACCATAGATTTATTATAGGGATACTATGCCCTTTTGATTTGTTTCGCACCAAGCGGAGCAGGAAACGGAGTATCTGATGAAAATCAAAGACGGATTTATCATGCGCGACGTGCTGGACAAGACGATGGTGGTCCCGACCGAAGAGGCCGGCAAGGACCTTCACGGATTCATTCGCCTGAATGCCACCGGAAAGTTCATCTGGAATGCCATCGCCGAAGGAAAGACCATCGAAGAGACCGCGAAGGCAATGACGGAAGCTTATGAAGGGCTTTCAGAGGAACAGGCGCTTCTCGACGTGCAGGGTTTCGTGGAAAAGATGAAGGAAGCGGGCGTTTTCGAGGAATGAACGAAGCGCCGCTGTACTTGAGAATAGCGGATCTTTTGGTGGAGATCGACGGCTGGGACGACGGCTTACGGGCGTTCCGGAAGTTTTCCGTCGATCCTTCCGCACTCGATGCGGAACCCGTGCCGGATCTTCGGGTGAAGTATGTTCCGTCCGTTACGGAGGAACCATGGCTTCGTCTGCACCGGTTGCTTTCGGAAGCACTGATCGAAAAGGACGTGCTCCTCTTTCACGCGAGCGCCGTGGCGCTGGACGGGGAAGGGTATGCGTTCACGGCGCCCTCCGGGACCGGAAAAAGCACGCATGCGGCGCTTTGGAAGCTGTATTACGGAGAGCGGCTCGTTTTCGTGAACGACGACAAGCCGTTCCTCGTGTTCCGCGATGAGGAAGTGTTCATCGCGGGTTCCCCGTGGATGGGCAAGCACCGCCGCGGAGAGAACGTGACCGTGCCGCTTCGGGGCATTGCCTTCCTCAACCGGGACAAAGAGAACCGGCTGACCGGGCTCTCGCCCGTCGACGGCTACATGGAACTGATGAAGCAGGTCTTTCTCCCGCCCACGAAGGAAGGGATGGAGAAGGTGCTCGCGCTTCTGGAACGCGTCGTGACGAAGGTGCCCTGCTATCGGCTGGCATGTACGCCCGATCAGGCAGCGGTCGAAGCCGCTTCGGAAATGTTGAGGCGGGAAGGGCAATGACGATCGCGGAGATCTTGAAAAAAGACGGCATCCTGGTCTACAAGACCAAGGGATCCTCGATGGAGCCGATGCTGCATGAGAACCGGGACGTGGTCGTGATCCGGGCGAAGGGCCTGTCCCGCGCGGAAAAGGGCGACGTGGTCCTCTATACCCGGGAGGGAAAGCCGGACTACGTGCTGCACCGTGTGGTCCGCGTCGGAAAAGAGGGGTACGTGATGATGGGCGACCATCAGTTCCGGAAGGAACGCATCCCCGAGAGCGCCGTGATCGGCGTGCTGACTTCGTTCATCCGGAACGGCCGGGAGATCCCGGTCACGGATCCGGAATACTTAAAGTACGTGGCGACCCTGTCCGATTCCTCGTTTCTTCGTTTTCTCGGATTCGGCTTCAGGGCTGTGAAACGGAAAATGAAGCATCTGTTTGGCAAAGATGGGCAATGACGTTTTTCAATTGGTGCTGGATTCTTTCCCGAAGATCATTCTGCCGGGTCTGACGCTGACGCTGCCGCTTACGGCGGTGTCGTTCCTCTTTGCGCTCATCATTGCCGTCGCCTGCGCGATGATCCAGTTCGCGAACATCAAGGTGCTGAAGCAGATCGTCCGGGGCTATATCTGGATCATGCGGGGCACACCGCTCCTGATCCAGCTGTACGTGGTCTTTTTCGGCCTCCCGTCCGTCGGCATCATCATTGATCCGATCCCGTCGGCGATCCTCGTGTTCAGCTTGAACGAGGGCGCCTACTGCGCCGAGACGATCCGGGGCGCGATGGAGTCGGTACCGAAGGGACAGATCGAGGCGGGATACTGCACGGGAATGTCCTATATGCAGATCATGTTCCACGTGGTGCTGCCTCAGGCGTTCAAGACTGCCTTCCCGGCCCTTTCGAACTCGCTGATCGGCATGGTGAAGGACATGTCGCTCACTGCGAACATTGCCGTGTCGGAAATGTTCTTCCGGACACAGCGGATCATTTCGCAGCATTATCACGCACTTGCGTTTTATCTGGAGCTGGCGCTCATTTATCTTTTGTTCTGCACGGTGTTGACGTTCCTGCAGCGCTTTGTGGAAAAGAAACTGGACGTTTCCCGGAGAAAACCGAAGGCGGTGGAGTTACCGCCGGAAGGAGGAATGCCATGATCCGGGTTTCGGGACTGAAGAAAACGTTCGACGGGCTGACCGTTCTGGACGGCATTGATTTTTCGATCGAGAAGGGCGACGTGGTCGCCGTCATCGGCGCATCGGGAAGCGGCAAGACGACGTTTCTCCGCTGCCTGAATTTTCTGGAGAAGGCGGATTCCGGGCTGCTCGAATTCGACGGCAGGACCTACGATCTGTCCGCGATGAAAAAGAAGGAGATCCGCGAACTCCGGATGAAGACGGGGTTCGTGTTTCAGGGATTCCATTTGTTTGAAAACAAGACGGCGCTGGACAACGTCACGGCCGGTCTCGTTTATGCGAGAAAGGTGCCGAAGAAAACGGCTCTTGCGCGGGCAATGACCGCGCTCGAGACCGTCGGGCTTTCCGACCGGGCGGGGCACTATCCGCATCAGCTGTCCGGCGGCCAGCAGCAGAGAGTCGCGATCGCACGGGCCATGGTCACGGAGCCGGAACTCATCTATTTCGACGAGCCGACGAGCGCGCTGGATCCGGAACTCACCGGAGAAGTGCTGAACGTCATGCGGTCGCTTGCGGAAAACAGAATGACCATGATCGTCGTAACACACGAGATGTCGTTTGCGCGAAACGTCGCAAACCGGATCGTGTTCATGGACGGGGGAAAGATCGTGGAGGAAGGCGAACCGGAAGCGTTTTTCCGGCAGCCTTCGACAGAACGGGCGCGGGCGTTCATTGCCGGCGCCATGGAAAGAGAACGGAACTCGGAAGAGCAGGAAGCATAAGGAAAGACCGTGCTGAAGCAGGGTCGCAATGAATGGGAAGGAAGGACAGAAAATGAAAGTAGTAAAAGGCATTCTCGCGATCATGGTCGCAGCGCTTGCGGTTTTGACCGCAGCCGGCTGCCAAGGCAAGAACAACGAAGAGAAGGACGCGCTTCAGAGAATCAAGGACGCAGGAAAGGTCCGGATCGCTCAGGAGGGCACGTGGGCGCCCTGGACGTACCACGACGAAAGCGACAAACTGGTCGGTTACGATGCGGACGTGGCGCGTGAGATCGCGAAGAAACTGGGCGTCGAAGCCGAGTTTTACGAAGGCGAGTGGGACGGTCTGTTTGCGGGACTGGACGGCGGCCGTTACGACCTCCTGCTAAACGGTGTGGAGATCACGGAGACGCGACAGAAAACCTATGATTTCTCGGAGCCGTACGCCTATGCGAAGACCGTGATCATCGTGAAGGCGGACAGCGACGCGATCAACTCCTTCGAGGATCTCGCAGGCAAGAAGACCTGCAATTCCATTGACAGCACCTATATGAATCTCGCGGAGCAGTACGGCGCGGAAGTCATGGGCGTGGATTCGCTTGAGGAGACCATCAACATGGTGCTTGCGGGCAGAGTCGACGCAACGCTGAATTCTCTGGATTCTTATGCATATTACATGAGTCTTTTCCCGGATGCGGAATTAAAGATCGCAGCGACCTACGATGAGGTCTCCGCCGTGGCCATTCCGTTCAAGAAGGGCGAAGACACGGCGTCGCTTCGGGAGGCCGTGAACAAGGCATTGGCGGAACTTCGTGCAGACGGCACGCTGAAGCGCCTTTCCGAGCAGTATTTCGGTTCCGACGTGACGGTGAAGTGATTCTGAAGGAGACGTTCGGGAATTGAACCATTCGGCGGAAAACGTATTCCCCCTGTCCGGCATCTATCAGGCGGTGACCGGAGACGGAACGGTGCATTCAATGCGCCTTCCGGGCTCCCTCGATGAGAACAACATCGGCACCCCGGGAACGGAAGCGGAAGACGGCACAATTGAAAACGGGCGGTATCCTTATTCCCGGAAATACGACCAGCGCGGTCCGGTCCGGATCTCGAGGCATCTGAGTTTCGAGGAAGCCCCGGAGAAGCGGTATTTCATTGACGTGGAACGCACCCGCGGGCTCAAACTGTTCGTGGATGAGGAAGAAGTGCTTCCCGAAAGTGCGGGCACGCTTCCGGCGCCCCGATCGTTTGAAGTGACCGGGCGGATCTCCGGCGCGCACATGCTGACGTTCGTGCCGGACAATGAGTACCCGGACCGGCCGGAAGCAGAGCTTCTGCAGTCCAATATGGCTTCGTCCGCCACGGCGACGAACTGGAACGGGCTGCTCGGGACGATCCGGATCCGGGAAGAGGAACCGGTGTTTCTCGAGAACGTGCGGATCCGTCCCTCGCTTACTTCGGCGGAAGTCACGGCGGTCATCAATGCGCCGTACCGTTTTTCGGGAGAGGTGGTCTTTTCTTCCCGGGCTTTCGAGGCTCCGGTCAGCGTTTTTGTCGAAGGCGCGGCAGGCCGGATCGAGGTACGGTCCGGAGAGATCCCGCTTGCCGAAGGCGTGAGGTTTTTTGACGAAGGCGAGGGAGAACTGTACGAACTGAAGGCAGCCTTTGAGGAGAGCGTTTTCCGGACGCCGTTCGGCGTCAGGACCTTCACCGCGGAAAAGACGGGCTTTCTGCTGAACGGCCGGCCGTTTTTCCTCCGTGGGGAGACTTCGGAATCTCTGCATCCGGAAACGGCGTATCCGCCGATGAGAAAGGATGCCTGGACTTCGATTTTCCGGCAATATGCGGCCTACGGTGTGAACTTCGTCCGGTTTTCTTCGCATTGCCCGCCCGAGGCGGCGTTTTTTGCCGCGGACGAATGCGGGATGTTCCTGATGCCGGAACTGTCGCACGACGGTATCCGGACGGAACCTTTGACGGAAGAGGCAAAAGCTTATTACCGGAACGAATTGGAGGAGATTCTGGACGCGTTCGGAAATCATCCTTCTTTCGCAGCGATCGGACTCCCGTTTTCGGACGGGGAAGAAGCGTTCCTGCAGGAACTGAAGGAAACCGTGCGAAAGACTTGCCCGGACCTTCTGACGGCGGCTGCGCCCGGTGCCGGGTCGAAGGCTGCTGATTTCGTGATCCGTAATTACGTTCCGATCCTTTACGAGCCGGAGCGCCCGCTTGTGTACGACGGGATCGGTCCGTTTACGATGCTTCCGGATTTCAGGGAGATCGACCTCTTTTCCGGGCCGCTCGAACCGGTGAAACTGATCGAATACCGCGAGAAAGTGCGGAGCCGCGGGCATCTGGCACTCTGGGAGAAATACGTGGAATACAGCGGCGAGGCGGCGCTTTCACGCTGCAAGGCGGCGGTGGAGCAGGCAAAGTGCGAGCCGTCGGTGTCCGGCATCCTTCTCGAGGGACTGCAGGACGTCCCGGGAAAGCGGGGGAAACCGTCGGGCATGCTGACTTCGCACCTCGTACCGAAGCAATATCCGTTCAGCAGACCGGAGCGCTTCCGTCAGTTTTTCGGCGGGACCGGCCTGATCCTCCGGGTGAAGACGCATTGCCATTCGTTCCATGACGAACGGGAGTTCCCCGTTTTCATCGTGAATCAGGGAAAAACCGCGTTAAACGGCACGCTGAATTATGCCGTTTCCGACGGAGAAAAGACGGTTTCGGGCGCGGTTGCGGACCTGACGGTCCTCCCCGGAGAGACGAAAAGCGTGACCTTGCCGGCGATCCGGTTTTCGGAGTTTGCGTCGGAAAACCGTGTTGAAGCCAAACTCAACGTCCGGCTTAGGTTCGCCGGTGAAGAGGAGAACGTCCCGCTGTTCGTCTACGCGGATTCTGTTCCGATCTGTCCGGAGAACGTCTACGAGACGCCGGTATTGGATCTTCGCGCGATGGAGCACTTGAGAAACGGCGGCAATGTCTTCCTGACTCCGGATCTTCCGTCCGGCGAGCGGCCGGTGAGCCAGGCAATCGAGAAGCATCATCCGGTGTTCAGCCGGTTTTCGACGGAAGAGTATACCGACGAACGGTGGGAGAATCTTTCCGACCGGCCCGGGTTCCTTCTTCCGGACCGCGTCAAGCCGATCGTGAAGACGCTGCCGGACGGGGAAAACGAGGAATTCACCGCGCAGCTCTTTGAAGCGCGCGTCTTTTCGGGGGCGGTGCTCGTGTCGTCCCTCGGACTGAAGGGAAAACTGGATCATCCGGAAGCGGTGGCATTGCTTTCGGGGATCTACGAGTATATGGCATCCTATGATTTTTCGCCGACGCGCGAGATCACGATCCGCGAACTGCAGGAGATCGTCAGTTCCGCGAAAAACCGCGGAGCGGACTGAAGGAGTGAGTCTTGAGAGACCGGGAGGAGTTCCTGAAAAACAAATACCGCGATCCGGAGGACGTTCCTGAAGAGGAGAACGAGGATCTCGTCTGGAACGAGGAATCGCGTCCGGGGGACGATGACGACGTCGACTGGCAGGAGGAAAACGACCGCCGGAAGCTGTACGACAAGCTTCGCGTGAAGTCGGAGGACGAGCCGGAAGAGCCGGAAGAGGAAGAACCGGAAGTCCCGAAGAGCCGGACGGAGCGGCTGAATCTCATTCGCGAGGAGACCAGGAAGACCGAAGCGATCCGGAACGGCAGTGCCCAGCGCATGCGGGAAAGAGAGCGGAAGCGCGACCGCCTTCGTTCGTTCCTCGTCGTACTTGCGATCCTTTCGGTCATGGTCTCGGCCGCACTCCTGTATCTCAATAATTATCACTTTACGACCTACTCGGTGGACGGGGAATTGTCGCTCGGCGCGGTCGGTACTTCGAAACTGTACCGTTTCGCGAACGGAAACGTCGTGCTCGGCAATGACACCGTCCTCTACGTCGAGGATCTGGACATCGTCTGGTCCTCGCTTGTGAATCTGGAGCATCCGCTCTTCGCCTCGGAGGGCGCCTATTTCGCCCTGGCGGACCGCGGCGGCTACCAGCTCTACATCTGCGATCAGTCGGGACTGCTATCCTCGGTTCGCGTATCCCGGAAAATCCGCTGCATCGACATTTCCGCTGCCGGCGTCGTCGCCGTGTCGACGGAATCAAGCGATTCTTCCTATGTTTCCTACTTTGACCGGTTCGGAACGAAGATCTCCGTGGAAGTCAAGACCGTGCTGGACGTGAGTGGATACCCGGTCAGTCTCACGGTTTCGCCGGACGGGCAGAAACTGCTCACGGTGTATTACTGCGTGCAGAACGGCATCGGCGAGAGCCGCCTCGCGGTCTACGACTTCAAGAACGGAAAGCAGGACAAGTCCTACGTCACGGCTTCCTACGAAGATTTCTACAATTCGGACACCTATCTCGTGGACTGCCGGTTTTTCGACGACCGGCACGCGGTGGCCGTCGGCGACAATGAACTCGTGTTCCTCGACATCCAGAAGGCCTCCGTGGAGCGGACGACGGTGGAACTGAAGGAAAAAACGCGCTCGGTCCTGTTCACGGAGAAGCACGTGTTGCTCATTTCAGAGTCCGACGGCCGGACGGTCTGCCGGGTCTACGACGGAAACGGAAAGGTGGAAAGCGAATTCCTCTGTCCGTCCTCGTACGAACTCATCATTGCCGACGAACGGTTCGTGCTCTTCAAAGACAAGGAAGAACTCCGGCTGTACAACGTTTCCGGTGTGGAACGGTACGTCGGCGAACTCATCTACGAGCCGCAGACCGTCGCGTTCATGAAGGGAAACAGCCTGCTCGTGAATACCGGAAGCAAGTTCCAGAAGATCACTCCTAAGTAGGGCATGATTGGGCATGATTGGGCATGAGGAGGGGCCCACGGAGTGGGAAGAGCCCTGATGCTATAGGGGCCCACGGAGTGGGAAGAGCCCTGATGCCGATAAACGCCCGCAAGGCAATTTCCGGGAAAAATAAAGTTGAAAAAACAGAGACGGTTTGATATACTGAAAGGTGCGGAATTACCCTGGAAAAAGGGGAGAAAATAAGACGTGCAGGAGTGCCGGAAAGCGCTCCCGGAGTCGAAAGAAAGAGGTGTTTGCATGAACAACATTGAAACGAAATCCGTGAATGCCATCCGCGTACTCGCTGCGGATGCGATCGAGAAGGCGAAATCCGGTCACCCGGGAATGCCGTTGGGTTCGGCGGCCATCGCTTATGAGCTCTGGGCTCATGAGATGAAGCACAATCCGAAAAATCCCAAGTGGCCGAACCGTGACCGGTTTATTTTATCTGCGGGCCACGGCTCCGCGCTGGAGTATGCGCTTTTGCATCTCTTCGGCTACGGCATCACCGTGGACGATCTCAAGGAGTTCCGTCAGTTCGGTTCCGTGACGCCGGGTCATCCGGAATACCGTCACACCGTCGGCGTGGAAGCGACGACCGGTCCGCTCGGCGCGGGCGTTTCGATGGCGGTCGGCATGGCGATGGCGGAAGCGCACCTCGCGGCCACCTTTAACAAAGAAGGCTTCCCGGTCGTCGATCATTACACCTTCACCCTCTGCGGCGACGGCTGCCTCATGGAAGGCATTTCCTCCGAGGCGTTCTCCCTTGCAGGCACCTTGAAACTTGGCAAACTGATCGTGCTCTACGATTCGAACCGGATCACGATCGAAGGCAATACGGACATCGCATTCCGCGAGGACGTCGCGAAGCGCATGGAAGCGTTCGGCTTCCAGACGCTGGAAGTGAAGGACGGCAATGACCTTGCCGAGATCAAGGCGGCGATCGACGCCGCGAAGGCGGACCTGTCCCGCCCGTCGTTCATTACCGTGCACACCGAGATCGGTTACGGCTGCCCGGCGAAACAGGGCAAGGCGAGCGCGCACGGCGAGCCGCTCGGCGAAGAGAACATTCTCGAGATGAAGAAGAACTTCGAATGGCCGTCGACCGAGCCGTTCTTCGTACCGGAAGAAGTGTATCAGAATTATGCCGGGATCATTGCGGATCTCGGGAAGGCCGAAGAAGAGTGGAACGCGCTCTTCAAGGCATATTGCGAAACGTATCCGGAAATGGCGAAGAAGTGGGAGACCTATTTCGACCGCTCGAAGCTGGCCGGACTCATTGACGTCGATTCGTTCTGGGCAGTGCCCGAGAAGGACGAGGCGACGAGAGCGTCTTCCGGCGCTGCGATCAACCGCCTAAAAGACCTTGTTCCGAACCTCTTCGGCGGTTCCGCGGACCTCGCTCCGTCGAACAAGACGAACATGAAGGAAGCGGGAGATTTCTCCGCGGAAGATTACCTCGGCCGGAACATCCACTTCGGCATCCGTGAACTCGCGATGACTGCGATCGGAAACGGCATGATGCTGCACGGCGGCCTTTCCGCGTACGTCGCGACCTTCTTCGTCTTCTCGGATTACACGAAGCCGATGGCAAGACTGTCCGCGCTGATGGGCATGCCGCTCACCTACGTCTTCACGCACGACTCCATCGGTGTCGGCGAAGACGGACCGACGCACGAGCCGATCGAGCAGGCCGCGATGTTCCGCGCACTGCCGAACTTCCACCTGTTCCGTCCGGCGGATGCCAATGAAACGAACCTTGCGTGGTACGCGGCACTGACGAGCGAATCGACTCCGACGGCGCTGGCGCTCACGAGACAGAACCTGCCGCAGATCACGACGGGACGCGGCGCATTGAAGGGCGCGTACGTTTTGAAGGATGCCGCGAAGGCGACTCCGGATGCGATCCTCATTGCCACCGGTTCCGAAGTGTCGTTGGCACTGCAGGCGAGAGAAGAGCTGCTGAAAGACGGCATTGACGCCCGCGTCGTTTCCATGCCGTGCATGGACCTCTTCGAGGAGCAGGACGAAGCGTACAAGGAATCCGTGCTGCCGAAGGCCGTCCGGAAGAGAGTGGCCGTCGAGGCGCTGTCCGGATTCGGCTGGGAGAAGTACGTCGGCCTGGACGGAAAGACCGTCTGCATGAAGGGCTTCGGCGCTTCCGCTCCGTACAGCAAACTGTTCCCGCATTTCGGCTTCACCGTTGAGAACGTCGTGAAGACCGTGAAGGAACTCTTCTAAAGTTTCGGTCATAAACCGTCTTCGGGCGGAAGGACATACAAAAATCATTCAGAAAGGTGGTACACTACTATGCCATTAGTAACCAGTACAGAGATGTTCAAAAAGGCGTATGACGGCGGCTATGCCATCGGTGCGTTCAACATCAACAACATGGAGATCGTGCAGGGCATCACCGATGCCGCTGCGGAACTGAAGAGCCCGCTGATCCTTCAGGCTTCCGCCGGCGCGAGAAAGTATGCGAACTCCGTTTATTTGGTTAAATTGCTGGAAGGCGCTTTGGCCGTTCATCCGGAACTCCCGATCGTTCTGCATCTGGACCACGGCGCGGATTTCGCGGTCTGCAAGGACTGCGTGGACAATGGATTCACCTCCGTCATGATCGACTACTCAGGTCATCCGTTCGAAGAGAACATCGCCGAGTCGAAGAGAGTCGCCGAATACGCGCATGAGCACGGTGTCGTCGTCGAGGCCGAACTCGGCACGCTCGCCGGCATCGAAGACGACGTGAAGGTCGCACACGGCATGGCGAGCTACACGGATCCCGATCAGGTCGAGGAATTCGTGAAGCGGACCGGCGTCGATTCCCTGGCGATCGCGATCGGCACGAGCCACGGCGCGTTCAAGTTCAAACCCGAACAATGCACGAGAAACGAGCAGGGCATCCTTTGCCCGCCGCCGCTTCGCTTCGACATCCTCGAAGAAGTGGCGAGAAGACTGCCGGGATTCCCGATCGTTCTCCACGGCGCGTCGAGCGTTCCGCAGGAATACGTGAAGATCATCAATGAGCACGGCGGCGCATTGAAGGATGCGGTCGGCGTTCCGGAAGACCAGCTCCGCCAGGCGGCGAGAGGTCCGGTCTGCAAGATCAACATCGACTCCGACCTGCGTCTCGGCCTGACCGCGGGCGTCCGGAAGCACTTCGACGAGCATCCGGAGCATTTCGATCCGAGACAGTATCTGACCGACGGACGTCAGAACATCAAGGACATCGTCATGCACAAAATCAAGGACGTTCTGGGTTCCGACAACAAGATTTGACGATCGGAAACAGACTGAAACGACAAGCCCCTTCTCCGGTGATTCCGGAGAGGGGGTCTTTTTATGCCTGTCCGCAGGAAAGAACGCTGAAAAGGCACTGTTCCGAAATCGTTTAAAGCGATGACAAAAAAATCGTTTATTTTTAAGTAGAAATATGCTAAAATGTCATTTGTGAAAATGGATGTTTATACTCTCATCGGATTTGTATTTTTTTTCGGAGGGAAGATCATGAAGAAAGTATGGGCACTGGCAGGAATTCTGGCGGCATTCGGCATCCTCATTGCCATGGTCGCGGGATTCAGCGGAAAGGCAGTCGCGGAAGATCATCAGAATCACTGTATCTGCGGTGGCAATTCTGCGGCGGCGACTGCGGCAAACGGGCACACCTGCGCGGCGGTGACCTGGGAACCCATCGCGACGGAAGCGGAATTCAGGGCGAGAATGCAGTCGTTCGATGAAACGACGCATACATATCTGTATCTCACCGCGGACATTGAAGAGACGGCAGCGTTCGTTCCGGGGAAGAACCAGACCCTGCATCTCTGCCTGAACGGTCATACCGTCACGGCCGGAAAGAATCTTCGCGCCTTTGAACTCTGCGGTCCTTCGGGCGCCGGCGGATTCAACGCGCATATGACTGTGTGTGATTGCTCTGCGTCCGGAACCGGCGAGATCAAGGCGCATCCTGAGACTGAGACCATCACTTATCAGGGCGGAACCATTCTGATCACGAGAGAACTCACGTTTACGTTGTTCGGCGGAACGATCTCCGGCGGCCGTGCGAAGACAGGCGGCGGCAACATCGCGGTCGATCCGTATAACGGAGGAAGCGATGCCAGATTCTACATGTACGGCGGCACCGTGAAGGACGGTAAGATCCCGAGCGGCGGAACGAACGGCGGCGGCAACATCATCGTCGGCGCCGGATGCAAGTTCTATATGTACGGCGGCACGGTGAGCGGCGGCCGGACGGAACCCAACTACGGCGGAGGAAACGTTCTTCTTCTCGATAATGCTTACTTCGAATTGGCCGGAGGCGAACTGAAGGACGGCTACGTGACGTATTCCGGAACCGGCGGCGGTAATGTTTCCGTGAAAACCAATGCCGACTTCAGAATGAGCGGCGGAACGTTGAATCACGGCATCTCCTATAACGGCGGAAACCTTTACATCAACGGCAGCACGAAGCCGGTCATTTCCGGCGGCGTCATCAAGGACGGCACGGCTCCGGGGAATACTTCTTCAGCCAACGGGGGAAACATTGATCTGGTGAACACCTCCGGTCTAACGATCCGGAACGCGACGGTTTCCGGCGGAACACTTCCGACGACCGGTTCGAACTCATACGGCGGCAACATTGCCGTTAAGAACTCTTCATGGCTGGTGCTGGAGAATGTGACGGTGAGTGGTGGAACGGCGGTCATTTCGGGCAATCTGTCTCTGACGCAAAGCGCCACGGCGGAAATGACGGGCGGCACGATCACCGGCGGCACTTCCGTGAAAAACGGCTCTTCCGGCGGCTTCGGCGGCAACGTCTCGATGTCCGGCACCGCAAAGTTCACGTTGAACAGCGGAACGATCTCCGATGGCGTCGCAAACGGTGCCACCGGCGGAAACATCGCGATGATCGGCACGAATACGCTGACGATCAACGGCGGCACGATCACCGGCGGCACGAATAACTCCGGCGGCGCGGGCGGCATCTCGGCTTATTACCAGACCACCGACGCGGTCGTGAATTTAAATGGCGGCACCATTACCGGAAACGACGGAGGCATCCACATGACGCTCGGCACATTGAAGGTGTCCGGCGCTCCGGTCGTCCGGAACAACGGCAAAGACATGACGCTTTCCGATCCGGTGAATTTCGTGATCGCGGGTCCCTTGACTTCCGGCGCGAATCTGGTGGTTCCGTACGCGATCGGCACCGAATTCACAGAAAGCGAAGAGGACTATTCCTCCGCCTTCCACTCCCAGTACGAGTCTCTCGGCGCGGAGGTCGTTTACGATGCGGCGACACATAAGTACACGGTCAGAGCCGATAATTACACAGATCTGAACGCGCTGACGCCTACGGAAGCGGCGGCAATGAAACTCGACGTTTACATCATCAGCGGTCAGTCGAACGCTTCCGGCTCGACCGGGCTTTCGACGACGGCTTATGAGAACCGTGATTTCAATTCATACAAAAACGTGCATTATTGGGCGAAACGAATCAACGTCGACCAGACCTTGAGCGGCTGTACGATCACGGACTACCGTCCGGTGGCGGAAGGCCAGGGCTTTGACGCGTCTCACATCGGACCGGAACTCGGCATGGCGCAGGTCCTGAACCCGTTATACGAGAGTTCGGAACGTCAGGCGATCATCTTCAAGTATGCGGCGGGCGGCACTTCCGTGGTGGCTCATCAGAACGACGACGGAACATGGGTGAACAACGTCTCGAACACTTCGAAATTCGGCTCATGGTATCCTTCCTGCATGGAGACGGAAGCCTCCATCGCAATGGGCGAAAACCGCATCACGAACTACCTGACGCGCGGCTGGAAGTCCACGATCACGGAGTTCTATCAGGATCTTCTGTCGAAGGGATACCTCCCGGAGAACATCAACTTCATCAGCATGGTCTGGCTGCAGGGCGAATCGGATCGATTGATCCCGGATCAATATGAGCCTCTCTTCCCGCTTTTGATGGATGAATTCCGGACACATCTTGCGACGATGACCGGCCGCGCTTCAGACGCGGATCTTCCGATCGTCGTCAATGAGATCGCGAGCACCTTCAGCGGCGCGGTTCAGTCGAACGTGACGAACAATCTGAAGTTCATCTCGATGGAGCGGAGACTCGCGAACGTCATTGACAATTACATCACGATCCCGTCCTCGCATATTGCGCTTGCGAAGCTCGTGAACGGCGAATCCGTGGCGGTCGGAAACGGCGACACCTGGCATTACGGCTACGACGACATCGTGACGATCGGCAGAATGCTCGCGGAAGGATCGCTGGATCCGGACGCGCCGCGTCATCTCCACTGCGACTGCGGTCTCGGCGAGGACGTCGGCGACCATACGACGCACGTCACGAAGGAATGGCACCCGATCGGAACGCCGGAAGAACTTTACGGAATGGATCTTAACGTGGCGGCGGACTCGGTCGAGGAATACTATCTGTTCCTGACAAGCGACATCGACATGCCGACGCGGATCCTGCTCGGAACCAATAAACATCTCCACCTCTGCCTGAACGGACATACGATCCGGCAGACCGGTTCCCTGGCACCGTTCGCCCTGAATTCGGGCGCCGCGAAAGATCGGAACGAGTCCATCGTGCTCACCGACTGCAACGAGACACCCGGTACGATGATGGGTGGTCAGGGCTCGCCGAACTCCTTCAACGGCGGCGTGATCTACGTTGGGAAATACTGTTCGTTCACCCTGTACCGCGGCAATCTGGTCGGCAGAACGATCGCTGCAGGCAATGCGTCCGCCACCTATAACGGTTACGGCGGCACGGTCGCGCTCGGCGCCGGCACCCCTGCCGCTTCTTTCAAGATGTACGGCGGCACGATCTCCGGCGGTAATGCCTCAAAGGGCGGCGGAAACGTCTTCGTTGAGAACGGCACGTTCACGATGTACGGCGGCACGATCTCCGGGAACCCCGGCGCCGGCAACGAACTGACCGTCGACGGCGCGAACGTTTACGTGTACGGCGGCAGCTTCATCATGAACGGCGGCACCATTGAAAACGGTAACAGCACGAAGAACGGCGGAAACCTCTACATCGGCGGCGGTTCCGTGACGATGCACGGCGGCACGATCCAGGGCGGTTACGCGGATACCGCCGGCGGAAACGTTTTCGTCGGAGAAGGAAGGACCTTCACGATGGACGGCGGTTCGATCCTAAACGGCGCCTGCAACACCTCGAACGGCTACAACGTTCAGGTAAACGGCTCTGCGAACTTTAACGGCGGCACGATCCAGGGTGCGAACTCGAGAAACAACGGCGCCCGGCTTGCGATCGCAGCAGGCAAGTCTTCCACCAGGATCAACATCGACGGCGCGACGATCAACAACACGATCCAGTGTGTGGCCGGAAGCAGCGTCACCACGTTGACCAGCGGAACGGTTTACGGCTTCTCGGTCTACAACGGAAACCTCGTCATCAACGGCGGCCAGGTGAATACCGCCCCGACGATCAGCGGCACGACCGGCACGAACACGATGACAGTGAACGGCGGCTACATCAAGGGCAAGCCCGCGAGAACCGGCAGCAAGCCGGGCCTCATCATCCTGAAGGGCGGCCATTACACAGTGGACCCGACCGAGGATTACACTGCGGAAGGGTATTACGTCTTTGAGACCAACGAACTCTACAACGGCCTGAATTATCAGTACGAAGTCGGCAAGGGTCACCTCATCGAGACGACGAGCCGCGCGGCGACGGGCTATCTCGGAACGGTCGCTGCGATCTCTGGCGGCGGAAGAGTCATGGAAGGAAAGCCCTTCACACTGACTGCGCCGGCAGTCTCCGGTTACCGCCTGGTCGGCTGGTATGAGGGAAGCACCGAACTCGGTGTGGAGAACACCTATACCTCGACCTGTACGGAAGACCGGGAGATCGCGGCAGTCTATGAAGTCGGAGCGGCGGAAGGGTTCCGGGTGAGCGTATCCGGCACCTCCGATTACACGATCACGGGCGAGCAGGTCGGAAGGCTTTACAAGGCGGGAACCGAAGTCACCGTGACCTACACGGGTTCCGGAGACTTCAAGGGCTTCACGAACGCGATGGGCAAACTTGTATCGAGAGACGCGGCATACACCTTCGCGCTGGCGGGCGACACGGATTTAACGGCGATGATCGGATCCACGGATTCGGCGCTCGTCACCTTCTATACGTTAAGCAATCAGGTCTACCGGAGCGGCGCGCTTGATACGTTCACGGAACTCCCGGCGGTGCCGACGGTCGCAGGAAAGAAGAACGGCGTCTGGAAGGCGGGCGGAACGGAGATCACGGACCTCGCGGCGCTTGCCTCGAA